>DATJSJ010000165.1:0-12903 GCA_035504175.1 Acetobacteraceae bacterium | reverse complement strand
GCCGCTCCGGCGCGGGAGCGAGGGTCGCGGGCGATCTCTCCGCGTTCACCCTCGGCCCCTGCCGACCTGGCTTCGCCATTCGCGGCGCGAAGGCCGGCGGCGGGACAGGAACAATCTGCTGCAGCTGTGCCGGCATCGTATTATGCCCGTCTCATCCGGCAGGGTTTTCCTGCCTTTCCCGTAAGGCCCTGGACGAAGGGGTCGCATCCTGCGATCGGAGGCCAATGCGACCCTGCCTCAACCATTGTTTTCACCAAGGCGCCCGCCCGCCGGCGCACCGCATGAGCATCGCCCGCGGGCGCCGGCCATGCCGGCTGCCTCGCTAGGCTGCCCGGTCATGGTTACGCACGCGTTAGCGCCGGCCAGGCTTCCGGAGGGGCGGCGGGTCTATGCGGTCGGCGACGTGCATGGCTGCGCCGACCGGCTGGTGCGGATCCATGCGGCGATCGCCGCCGATCTTGCCGCGCGCCCGGCGCCGGAGACGGTGCTGCTGCATCTCGGCGACTATGTCGACCGTGGCCCGGACAGCGCCGGGGTCGTCGCCCTGCTCGCCCGTGGCCCGGACGTGCCGGTCGGCCGGGTGGTCAATCTGATGGGCAACCACGAGCAGATGATGCTGGCAGCGGTGGCAACCGCCGATCCGGACGCGACCGCGCTGTGGCTGCACAACGGCGGACAGGACTCGCTGCGAAGCTGGGGCGTGCCGGCGGATGCGCCGCCGGACAGCTGGGCGGCCGGCCTGCCGTCCGAGCATCTCACCTGGTTGCGCGACCTCGCGGTGAAGCACGTGGAGGGGCCATATCTCTTCGTCCATGCCGGTATCCGGCCGGAGGTGCCGCTGGAGCGGCAATCACGCCATGACATGTTGTGGATCCGGGATCCGTTCCTGACCTGGGACGAGCCGTTCGGGCCGCCGGGCCAGCCGGTGGTGGTGGTGCATGGCCATACGCCTGTGCCCGACCCGGTGGTGCGGCCGAACCGGATCGGCATCGACACCGGCGCCACCTATGGTGGCAGGCTGACCTGTCTGGTGCTGGAGGAGGATTGCCTCGGTTTCATCTTCGCGTAATGGTCGTGCTTGCCAGTCGACGTCCGGACCGCTAGGCGGGTGCAGAATGGACAGGATGAAACCCGCGTGACGGCCCGGCTGGATCGCAGTGCCCCGCCCGGCGGCGAGGAGGAGCCCCGGCCCGGGGCCGACGCCCCCGGCGATGCCGCCCGCGAGCACGCGGAGCTCTCCGCCGCGGTCCAGTTGCTGTCGCGCGCCAGCGTTCTGGTGGTCGGCGATGCCATGCTCGACCGCTACGTCTACGGCCAGGTCGGCCGGATCAGCCCGGAAGCGCCGATCCCGATCCTGACGGTCGAGCGCGAGGTGGCCATGCCGGGCGGGGCCGGCAATGTCGTGCGCAACCTGACCGGGCTTGGCGCCGCGGTCGCCTTCGTCTCCGTGGTGGGCGACGACCAGGCGGGATCGGATCTGACCGGCCTGGTCGGCGGCCAGCCGAACGTCGAGCCCTGGCTCTTGGTGCAGGGGGCACGGGAGACCACCGTGAAGACCCGCTACCTCGCGCAGGGGCAGCAATTGCTGCGCGCCGATCGCGAGGTGGTCGACCCGATTCATCCCAAGCTTGCCGAGCGCCTGCTGCGCATCACGCGCGACGCACTGGCCGCGACCTCGGTCACCGTGCTGTCCGACTATCGCAAGGGCGTGCTGGCGGGCGACACGCCGCGCCAGATCATCGCCGCCGCACGCCAGGCCGGGCGGCGGGTGGTGGTCGATCCCAAGGGCGCCGATTACAGCCGCTATGCCGGCGCCGATATCGTGACCCCGAACCGCCGTGAGCTGGCGGAAGCGTCCGGCATGGAGGTCTCGAGCGAGCCCGCCCTGGTCGCCGCCGCCGAGAGTCTGCGCGCCGCGCATGGCTTCGGCGCGGTGCTGGTGACCCGGGCCGAGGACGGCATGACGCTGGTGGATGCGACCGGCGCGCGGCATTTCCCGGCCGAAGCGGCCGCCGTGTACGACGTCTCCGGCGCCGGGGACACGGTCGTGGCGACGCTGGCGGCCGGCCTTGCCGCCGGGCTCAAGCTGCCGGTCGCGGCGCGGCTCGCCAATGTCGCGGCCGGAGTGGTGGTGGGCAAGGTCGGCACCGCGATCGCCCGGCCGTCGGATCTGCTGGCGGCGCTGTCCGCCCAGGGCGGGGCGCTGCGCAAGATCGTCAGCCGCGAGGCGGCCGCCGAGCAGGCGGAGCGCTGGCGCCGTCGCGGCTGGCGCATCGGCTTCACCAATGGCTGCTTCGACCTGCTGCATCCCGGCCACGTGCATCTGCTGGAGCAGGCGCGCGCGGCCTGCGACCGGCTGGTGGTCGGGCTCAACTCCGATGCGAGCGTGCGGCGGCTGAAAGGCCCGACCCGGCCGGTGCAGCCGGAGGCGGCGCGGGCGGCGGTGCTGGCCAGCCTGGCGGCGGTCGATCTCGTCTGCATTTTCGACGAGGACACGCCGGAGATCCTGCTGCACGCGATCCATCCCGACCTGCTGGTCAAGGGCGCGGACTACACGCTGGATCAGGTGGTGGGCGGCGCGCTGGTGCAATCCTGGGGCGGGCGGGTGATGCTCGCGGACCTGCTGCCGGGGCATTCGACCACCGCGACGGTGGCGCGGTTGCGCGGTTAGGCGATCTGGCGTTCCGCGGCCGCCTCAGGCCGGTCCGGCCTGCCCTCGACCCGCGATGGTCCGTCCGGGGCGTGAGCGGCTCAATGCCAAGCCCCTTCGGGGCGCCTGCGGCGGCCTTGACCCGCTCCCACCCCGGACAGCTTGGCTCGGGATCGAGGAAAGGCCGGGTTCGCAGCGCCGGAGGTTCACACCCGTCCCTTTGTCGATCCCAAGCCAGAGCCTCCGCGGGCGGGACGGGGTCAACGCTCGCGCAGCGACCCGCGAAGCGGGCTTGGCGTTGACGCCGTCCCGCCCGCGGAGCGCAGAATCTCGGATCGAGGAAGGGACACTCCGCCCCGGCTTCGCCTGTCAGGCGCAGACCGCGCAATGACCGGCCTGCCGGAGATCGTCATCCTGCCGGCGCAGCGCCTGCGGCCGGAGGGCGAGCCGGGTCCACCTGGACTCGACCTTCGCTTGCTCGCGCGCGAACTCTCGCGATGCGGCTATCGCACCCGCGTCGCCAATCTGCATCGCCTGCCGCTCAACCCGCTTGCAGGCGCGCATCCGCTGTGGCGGGCGATCGACCCGTTGCGCACGCTGGTCCTCGCCCTGTCGCGCCGTCCGACCGTGGCGCTCTGCTGCTACGAATCCGCGGCCCTCGGGCTGGTGCTGCTGCGGCCGCTGCTGCGCTCGCCGCTGCGGGTCGTGGTTTTGGAGACCGGCATCCCAGGCAGCTGGAGGCTGCGCGACCGTATTCTTCGGCTGGTCGTGCGCCGGGCGGACGCGGTGCTGCAGGTTTGCTCGGCGCTGGCAGACGCGGTTCAGACATGGGAGCCGCGTTCCGCGCCCAATCACGTTCTGCTCGACGCCGTCGATCCGGAGTTTTTCCAGCCGGGAGGCGACCGGCCCGACGGTCCCGTCGTCGCGGTCGGGGATGATCCGGGCCGGGATTTCGAGACCTTTGCCGAGGCCGTCACCGCCGCCGGCGTGCCGGCCGTCGCCAAGACGCGCCGGATTGCCGAAGATCGTGCCCGCTGGCCGTCGCTGTGCGTCCTCCCCGCCCGACTCGCCAACCTGGAGTACCGCGCGCTGCTGGAATCGGCGTCGATCGTCGTAGTGCCATTGCGGCGCGCAACCAATGCCAGCGGCGTCACCACGCTGCTCGAGGCGATGGCCCTGGGCAAGCCGGTGATCGCGAGCGAGTCGCCCGGCCTCCGCGACTATCTGCGATCGGGCGAGACCTGCCTCGCCGTGCCGTGCGGAGACGCGGCAGCGATGGCGGCGGCGATCCGGCGGCTGCGCGAGGATGCCTGCTTGCGCGGCCATCTTGGCACCGGGGCACGCGAGCATGTGACGCGGTATTGCTCGCCGGCGGCCCAGGCGGCGGCGCTGGACGGCATTCTGCGGCGTCTCCCTGCACCGGGCGGATGAGCCGCCCGCGTCAGCCGATCAGCAGCCGCGCGCCCAGCGCCAGCAGCAGCGCCGGCGGCATCACCACCGCGCCGCGCAGCAGGAAGCGACCGAAGCTCACCTCCAGCCCCTCGCGCCGCAGCGCGGTCAGCCACAGGATCGTCGCGAGCGAGCCGGTGACCGAAAGGTTGGGGCCGAGATCGACCCCGATCAGTAGCGCGTCCGTCACGGTCTGCGGCACCGCCACTTTTGTGACCGTCTGCCCGGCGATCAGCCCGGCCGGCAGGTTGTTCACGCCATTGCTGACGACGGCGATGCCGATCCCCCCGGCCCAGGCGCTCGCCGCGGCGCCGCCCTGTTGCAGCAGCGCGCCGAACCATGCCAGCAGCCCGGTGCGTTCCAACCCGGCCACCAGCACGAACAGTCCGGCAACGAGCGGCAGCACCGCCCAGGAGATGCCGCCGAGCAGCGCCCAGGGGGCCTCGCGCTGCCGGATCAGCACCGCGGCGGCGGTGATGACGCCGGCCGCGGCGGTGGGTGGGCCGAGCGGCCGGTCGGCGGCCGAGGCGGCGAGCAGCAGCACCGCGGTCGCGCCGATGCCGATCGCGGCCACGCGCGCCCCCGCCGGCAGATCCCGGTGCGGGATGTCGCGCGCGACCGGCTGGCGCAGGTGGCCGCGCTCCAGCCAGACGATCGCCGCGTAGGTGGCGACCACGGACAAGACCGAGGGCAACGCGAAACGCCCGAGCCAGGCGGCGAGCGGCGGCATGTGGTTGCCGTACAGCACCAGGTTGGCGGGATTGGAGATCGGCAGCACGAAGCTCGCCGCGTTGGCGATGAAGGCGCAGACGAAGAGATAGGGCAGCGGCTCCGCCTCCGCGGCGTGGGCGGCGGCGAACACTGCGGGCGTCAGCACCACCGCCGTCGCGTCGTTGGACAGGATCGTCGTGACCAGCGTGCCGACGGCGTAGATCAGCAGGAACAGCCGCCGCGCCGAGCCCTGCGCATGCCGCACCGCGAAGCCGGCGAGCCAGTCGAACAACCCCTCCCGCCGGGCGACCTCGGCCAGCAGCATCATGCCGGTGAGGAACAGATAGACGTCGAGGCCGCGCGCCATGGCGCGCAGCGCTGCCGCCCAGGGCAGCAGGCCGGCCGCGACCAGCAGCGCGGCGCCGAGCATCGCCCAGACCGCCTCCGGCAGCCGCCAGGGGCGGAACAGCACGCCGCCCGTCGCCAGCGCCGCGACCGCCCAGGTGGCGACCGCCGGATCGCCCGCCAAGCTCGCCATCATCGCCCGGAGGCGCCGATGCCGGGTGCCGCGTGCCGCCAGGCCGGCGCGCCGGCGCCGCCGGTCTCCGGCATCAGCAGCAGGAAGAACAGCAGCGCCAGCACGGCGATGCCGGCCAGCGTCAGGAACCCGGTCGGATAGCCGCGGTCCTGCACCACGTAGCCACCGATCGCGTTGCTGAGCGACGCGCCGGCGCCGACGGCGAGCGCCACCAGCCCTTGCATCAGGTTGAACCGTCCGGTGCCGCGGGTCAGGTCGGCGGCGATGACAATGGAGATGACGCCGAAGATGCCGGCAGCAACGCCATCGAGCAACTGGATCGCCACCACGCCGTACGGGCTGGTGGTGAAGGAGAACAGAATGCCGCGCACCGGCAGCAGTGCATACGCAACGAGGAAGATCGATTTGCGCCCGTAGCCGGCCGCCATCGCCCGGCCGACCAGCCAGGAAATGCCGACCATGACGAGCTGGGCGCAGATGATGCAGGCGCTGAGCGCCAACGCGTCGCTGCCCGGATGCACATGCGCGAGCACCTGGCCGGCGAAGGGCAGCATCGCCGCGTTGCCGAAATGGAACAGCACCACTGCGGCAAGAAAGATCGCGATCGGCCGCTGCCCGAGCAGATCGCGGATCCGCAGCGGCCGGCCGGCGTGCTCCGCCGCCTCGCCGCCGCGGGCGCGGTCGTGATCGACCTCGCGCGGATCGATCAGGCGCACGGCGAGGGCGCTCAGCACCGCGAAGATGCCGACGAGATAGAAAATCCAGTCGGTGCCGAGGACGTTGCCGCACAGTCCCGCCAGCACCGCGGCGACGAAGGTGCCGCCGTGGTTGAACGCCTCGTTGCGGCTGATCCGCGCCGGCATCAGCCGCTGCCCGACGATGCCGAGGGTGAGGGCGGCGACCGCCGGCGGGATCACCGCCGAGGCGCCGCCGAGGATGGTCTGCGCCGCCAGCACGGGCCAGAAGCCCGGGAAGACGACGACCAGCAGGGTGGCGGCGGCGACCAGCAGCCCGGCGCCGGCGAACAGTGCCCGCTTGTGCCGCGAGCCGTCCACCAGCAGTCCGGTCGGGATCTGGCAGACCGCGCCGGCGATGCTGCCCGCCGCCATCGCGACGCCGACCGGCCCCGCCTGCCAGTGCCGCGTGCCGGCGAGAAAGATCGAGAGATACGGGCCGACCCCGCCCTGCACGTCGGCCATGAGGAAGTTGACGCCGTCGAGACCCGCGCCGCTGCGCCGGGACGCCGGGTGGCCTTCGCTGCGGTCCGGCGTGGCGGGTCGCCCGGCAGCCGTCTCGGGTGGGCCGGCGGCGTCGCGCGGGGCGTTCATGCGGTGCTGCTCCGACGGGCGCGCCGTCGGTCGGCGCCGGCCGGAGCAACGCGCCTCACGCCGGCGGGATGCATGTCCCGTTGCGCCGGCGGTCTGTGGGGCCGGGACCGTCCCGCGCCGCCGGACCGGCGCCGGCGTCAGCTTGTCGGCTTGGCGCGGCTCCCCCGGGCCCGGACAGGCGCCGGCGTTAGACCGTGTTGCGTGGCGTGCCGGCGACGAAGGCCTCGATATTGTCGACGAGCTGGTCGGCGAGGATCTGCATCGCCTCGGCGCTGGCCCAGGCGATATGCGGCGTCACGATCAGGTTCGGGATCGTCGGATCGAGGAGCGGGTTGTCCGGCGGTGGCGGTTCGCGCGTCAGCACGTCGGTGGCGGCGCCGGCGATCCGACCGGCGCGCAGCGCATCGGCGAGCGCCGTCTCGTCCACCAGCCCGCCGCGGGCTGTGTTGATCAGGATCGCGCCGGGCCGCAAGCGCGCGAGCTCTGCCGCGCCGATCATGCCGCGCGTCGCCTCGGTCAATGGCACATGCAGGGTGATCACGTCGCTCTCGCGCAGGATCGTGTCGAAATCGACCAGGCCGGGTGCTGCGACGAGATCATGCGCGATCACCCGCATGCCGAGCCCCTCCGCCCGCTGCGCCAGCGACCGCCCGATCGCGCCGAAGCCGACGATGCCGAGCGTCGAGCCGGCGACGTCGCGAACCGGATGGGTGAGGAAGCAGAACTGGCGCGACCGGCTCCATGCGCCCTCGGCCACGTCGCGCGCGTAGGGGATGAGGCTGCGACGCAGTGCGAACAGCAGCGCGATCACGTGCTCCGGCACGGTGTTGAAGGCGTAGTCGCGGATGTTGACGATGGCGATGCCCTGCGCCGCGGCGACATCCTTGTCGATGATGTCGGTGCCGGTGGCGGCGACCGCGATCAGGCGCAGCTTCGGCAGCGCTGCCAGCGTCGCCGCGCGCAGCGGCACCTTGTTGGTGATCGCGATCGTGGCGTCGCGCAGCCGGTCGACGATGTGCTCCGGCGCGGTCGCCTCGTGCTCGGTGTAGCTGTGCGCGAACCCCCGCGGACGCAGCGTCGCCTGCAGCGTCTCGCGGTCGAGGAAGACGATGTGGTGCATCGGGCGGACTCCGCTGCGGCGGCCGGGGGGACGGGCTCGGGGCGGGGAAGGAGGGCCGACCCCGATCCGGCATGGTGTTCCGGAGCGGGCGCCGGCTCAAGGACAAGTCGGCTTCGCCGGTCGGCTGGCGCCGATCCCTGACCAGGCGCCCGCTCCGGACGCGATGCATGGATCGATGCAGGGCGCAGACCGGGCCGCAGCCTGGAGGCGGCCGGTCGCAGGCGGGGGTTCAGCCCGGGCTCGGCCAGTCGGCGGGGCGGCTCGCCGCGGTCGGCGGCGTGTCGGGGGGATCGCGCGTGTCGATCACGATCAGCAGCCGACCGGCGAGCGGATCCGGCACCCGGTCAGGCAGCAGCAGCGCCCGGAACGCGGGATCCTCCGTCGCGGCGCGGTCGTAATCTGCATCCAGCACGCCGTGCCGGTCCAGGAACCGGTTCATCGAATCGGAAATCCGCACGCAACCCTCCGAGGCCGGACGGCCCAGCCGCCGCTCCAGCACGGCGGGATCCGTCGCATGCATCATCAGCCGGATGTCACCCCCTGAGCCGTTGCCGTGCCACCCCTTCAGCGCCCATTGCCAGCCGAAATCCCACACCCGCATCCCGGCCACGCCCAGCCCGCGAATGTGGTTCTCGTTGAACGTGCCCTGGGCACGGAAGTCGAGAATGGCGTCGGTGTGCGGGAACACGCCGATCGGCGTGATGTAGTGGTCCTTCCGCCCGGCCTGCCCGGTCGAGACATGCGCGGCGCCGATCAGCGCCCAGGCGCCGGCACCTGGCGGCTGCGCCAGCATCAGCGACAGCAACTGCCGCGCCGGATTGCGATCGACCACCACGACGAGCTGCGGCGTGACCACCGTCTGGTCCGTGGCCTTGAGCAGCGCCTCCGCGCGCTGCCCCTCGTCGGCGATCTGCGCCGGCGAGAGCGGCACCAGGCGGCGCACGTCCGCAGCCATGGCATGGCGCAGCCGGGCGGCAGCGACGGCGACCGCCGTCGGGCTGAGCTGTACCGGGTATGCGGGCGGGACCGCGTCCGGAAGCTCCATCGGCGAGGTCGGCAGGCTGCGCATGTCGGCCATGGCGCGGCGAACGGGCGGATGCGATGCGGGCACCCGGTCCGACGCCGCGTCCGACATGGTGACGGACGATGTCGCATCGACGTCCGCCGCGGCGCCGCTGTCGGCGGTGCAGGCCGACACCGCCAGGGCAATCCCGAGCAGACCAGCCCAGATCGAGGAAAACGGCATACGTGCCCGTCCTTCACGGCTTTCGGGGCCGCGACGCCGTCGCGCCGGCGGCTTGTGCAGAGATTGGTTGCAGTCGCTGGCAGGGACCCGCACGGCGTCAACGCTCGATGCATCGGGCCGCCGGCCTCGTGCTGGATTCACGGCGAACTGCCCGAGGCCGGCCTTCCTTCGGCCGCGGGCCGGCCTTCGCCTCCGCCGGGCGGCTTGGCCGCAGGAGCCGGGGCGGGCGCGAGATCTCCGAGATTGAGCGGGCCCTCCACCTTCTGAACTGGCGCCTTGCTGGCCGTCAGGACGGCGAGGGCGCGGGACAGTGTTTCGGGGCCGAAATACCGTCGCAGCCGCGCCAGCACCACAACATTCGCGTCCGCCTGGCGGTGGAGCACTGGATCGACCGCCAGCCAGGCGGCCCGCAGCGTGGCAACCTGCTGCTCACGATCGGTCGGATCGAGTGCGGCGCAGAGCGAGACGAGCGGCGGCAGATCGGCCAGCTCCAGACTGTCCGCCTGGGAGAAGATCGGGGGCAGATCCGGCGCGGGCCCCCGGATCAGCGAATCAAGCGCCTGCACCGCCTCGCGCAGCACGTCCTCGCCAACGAAATTGATCAGGACCAGGCCGAGATTGTACGCCTTGACCTCGTCGCTCATCGCCGCGGCATCGAGCACCGCGATCGCCTGGCTGAGCTGGTCCTTGTCGGTCGCCGAGAGATTCTGCATCAGCGCCAGGCAGTGCAGGACGAGCGCCGACTTGGCCGGGGCGTAGCAGATGCCGGCCATGATCCGCTTCACCTCCTGCGCGCGCGGGCCGGCGCGCAAGCGGTCGCAGGCGCGATCGGCGGCATCGAGGATGACTTGCAGCACGGCGGCCGGACCGACCGCGATGTCGGTATCCTTCACGCGCATCCGGAACAGCGAGGTCCGGAACAGCGCCATGCTGCCGAAGCCGGCGACCAGTACCTGGTTGAGCGCCGGTCCGAGGCCGGCGACCGTGCCGGTCGCGATCTGGCCGGTGCGCAGCAGCCAGAAGACGATCAGCGAGACCGCGCCGTTGACGCCGATATAGACGAGGCCCGGCAACGTCTGCAGTGGCGCCGACGGTTTGTCGCGGTAGCGGGCGACCAGCTCGGTGGCACCGACCAGTGTGCCGAAAGCGGCGGCTGCGAGATAGGCCAGGAAATGCGACCTCCCCGTGCCGGCCGGGGCGGAGATACGCGCCGGCAGGCTCATCCGCTCGATGAGCGCGCCGGACGCGACCAGCACGCACGCCAGGATCAGTGCCGCGGGCCAGGGCTGTCGCCAGCCGTCGGATCGCAGCCAGTCCCAGCCGCGCCGCAAGCCCGGCTGCGGCGGACCTGTCCCGGGGGAGGGCGACCCATCCGACATCGTTCACTCGTTGCCGATACGGAAGATGTTCGCCGATCGCCCCGCCGCGATCAATCCCCGCCGCCAGCCGCGGCAGGATCGACGCCGGTTCAGACGCTCTTGAGCGCGCGGGCGTAGCCGGCCGGGGTGAGCCGCAGGAGCCTCAGCTCGCTGTCGGTTCGCTCCAGCACCTCGACCTGTCCGCCGGCCCGCAGGGCCTCGACCGTCTTCAGGCAGTCTTCCGGCGAGAGGCCGGTCACCCGGACGAGGTCGCGCAGCGGGATTTCGCTCATCTTGGCAAGCGCGGCGAGGATGCGCCCGGCCGCATCGCCAGACGCTGGCAGGTTGCCACCCCGCGTGGCCTCGGATTGGAGGAATGAAGCCCAATTTGCGATGGTCTGCGCCACCGAACGCTCCGTGGTCTGGACTGCAGCGAGAATAGGCATCCGGCCCGTGGACTTCCATGCCAAACGACCGTTCGCGCCAGGTCGTACGGAGCCTCCTGGCGCGTGACCGCAGGTCACCCCTGCCGCGCCGCGTCACGGCCCTCCAGCGCGGCGGCAAGCCGGTGCCAGGCGGAGGCGTCCGGCGGCAGGCCGAAGCGCAGCCAGTCCGGCCGCTCGGGAAACACGCGCACCAGGATGCCGGCCCGGCCCAGCCGCTCGGCGAGCGTCGCCGCATCGGCGACGCGGGCAAGCCGGAACAGCAGCGTGCCGCCGATCACGGCAAGTCCCACTTCGCCCAGGAGCGCATCAAGCCGCGCCGCATCGCGCGCCAGCCGCACCGCGCTTGCCTCGCGCCAGGCGCAGTCGCGCAGCGCAGCGGCGCCGATCGCGATCGCCGGGCCGGAGACCGGCCACGGGCCCAGCGCCTCGGCAATCCTCTCCGCAAGATCGGGAGCGGCCAGCGCGAAGCCGAGCCGCAGCCCGGCCAGCCCGTACGTCTTGCCGAAGGAGCGGAGCAGCACCAGCCCGGGGCGCGGCAGCGCGGTGCCGAGCCCGGGCGCGCCCGGTTCCAGATCGGCGAAGGCCTCGTCCACCACCAGCCAGCCGCCGCGCGCCGCCTGCGCCGCCGCGAGCCCGAGCAGCGCGGCCTGGTCGTATCGCCGCCCGTCCGGGTTGTTGGGATGGGACAGCACCGCGACTTCGGCCCCGGCCAGCGCGTCGAGCGTCGCGACCTCGTCCACGGTGTGGTCGGCCTGCGCCCAGGCGCGGGCGTGCTCGGCATAGGTCGGGCCGAGCACGCGCACCCGCCCGGGCGGGCGCAGCCGCGGCAGCAGCCCGATCAGCGCCTGACTGCCCGGCGCCGCCGCGACCATCGCCGGCTCAGTGGCTCCGTAGGCGTCCGCCGCGGCTTCGAGCAGCGCGGCGAGCGCCTCCGGCTCCGGCAGCCGGGTGAACGCCTCGACGGCGAGCGGCGGCGGCGGATAGGGCACCGGATTGATCCCGGTCGAGAGGTCGAGGAAAGGTTCCGGGGCGCCCGGGAAGCGCCGCCGTGCCGCTTCCAGCCGCCCCCCATGCAACAGCGGCGGCCGGGCGGGCGTGCGGCGATCGGCGGAGGGCGTGCTCATCTCACTCGGCCTTACCATCCTGCTGCCGGCGCTGCTGATCGAGGCGGCGTTCGGCTACCCCGCCCCGCTCTTTGCCGCCATCCGCCACCCGGTGGTCTGGATGGGGGCGCTGATCGCCGCACTCGATCGTGCCTGGAACCGCCCGGACGCGCCGCCGGCCAGGCGCCGCACCCGCGGTATCGGGGCGCTGCTCGTGCTGCTCGCCGCCACCGGGCTGCTCGCCGCCGGGATCGAGGACGGGCTGCTGCGGCTGCTGCCGCGCGCCGCGGCGGTCGCAGTCCTGGCGGTGCTGGCGTCGAGCCTGTTCGCGCAGCGCAGCCTGGCGGCGCATGTCGGCGCGGTGGCGACGGCGCTGGAGCGCGAGGGCCTTGCCGCGGCGCGCGGCGCCGTCGGTCGGATCGTCGGGCGCGACACCGCGACGCTGGACGAAGCCGCTATCGCCCGTGCGGCGATCGAGAGCCTGGCCGAGAATTTTTCCGACGGCGTCGCGGCGCCGGCACTGTGGTGCGCGCTGGGCGGGCTGCCGGGCATCGCGCTCTACAAGGCGATCAACACCGCCGACAGCATGATCGGCCACCGCACGCCGCGGCATCGCCATTTCGGCCGGGCGGCGGCGAAACTGGACGACGCGGTGAACCTGCCGGCGTCGCGGCTCGCTGCCTTCTGGCTGATCGCCGCCGCGCTGCCGCGGCGCGCCGACTGGCGTGGCGCTGCACGTGCCGTCCGGCGAGACGCCGAGCACCACCGTTCGCCCAATGCCGGCTGGCCGGAAGCGGCGATGGCGGGGGTGCTCGGGCTGCGCCTGGCCGGCCCGCGCGCCTATGCCGGGATCGCGGTCGAGGATCACTGGATGGGCGACGGGCGGGCGGATGCGACCGCCGCGGATATCCGACGCGCGCTGCGGCTGTACCGCGCCGCCTGCGCGATCCAGGC
>DATJSJ010000164.1:0-3141 GCA_035504175.1 Acetobacteraceae bacterium | reverse complement strand
GAGGCGGCGGTCACTCACAAACGTTTGCATCCCGGCGAAACGTTGACACGAGGCCGCGATCAAGAGGCGGGGAGAAGACGGGACCGGATCGTCCCGGTCGCGGATCGGACGGTCGAGGGGTAGCTGCCGGTCCGCCGCCCGGCAGGTTCGCGGCGGACGGCGCGGCGACTTCCGAGGGCCGACACGGCCGCGCCTGGCGTCGAACCGGCGCTGCACGGCGTGGCGACATAGGCATCCCGCCGAGAACGTCGCCGCGCCGCACGCGCGGCCCGCAACGACGGAAGATCACCGGTGCGGCTGGCGTCGCGCCGGACGCCCCCTCGCAGCCGCGGGACGCTGCCGGACCGGGGCAATCCGGCCGACCCGCCGCAACCGGCCGACGCGGGAGGTCATCGATCCCCCGCATCGGCTCGGCGTGCCATGCGGCGCGACGCGCCCGACCGGAACCCGGCGCGTCAGCCCGGCGGATCGAAATCCCAGGGCCAGCGTCCCGCCTCGAAGCGCATCTGCGCCCGGGTCAGACCGAGATCCGCGAGCGCACGGTCATCGAGATCCAGCAGCGCCCGCCGCGTCCGCCAGACCTGCAGCATGACCGCGAGCCGTTGCCACCAGCGCTCCCGACGCTCGGGCACCGGGAGCGCTCGCGGCAGCGAAACGATGCGATGTGCCAGGGTCGACATCTCTTCCCTCCTGGAGCCGATTTCACCTGCAGGAAAGTTTGGGTGTCCCCTGGCATAAGGGAAACGAATTCCTATGATATCCGCCATCAAAGATGGTGATGAGCATGTCCCTGCCACTCGGCCTCGACCCGGATCTGCTCCGCGCCTTCACCTTCGTCGCGGAGGAGGGCAGCTTCACCCGTGCGGCGCGGCGGATCGGGCGCACGCAATCGGCGGTGTCGATGCAGCTGCAGCGACTCGAGTCCGCACTCGGCCAACGCCTCCTGCTGCGCCATAAGGGCGGAGCGGTTCAGCTCACCGCGCACGGCCAGTACCTGCTCGCCCGGGCGCGGGAGGTGCTCGCACTCAATGACGAGATCTGGGGCACGTTCCGCGCGCCGCCGATCTCCGGCTCGGTCCGGCTCGGCACCCCGGACGATTACGCGCTGCGCTACCTGCCGCCGATCCTCAAGCGGTTCGCGGATACGCATCCGGCGGTCGAGGTCGAGGTGCTGTGCGCCTCGTCCACCGAAGTGGTCGAACGGCTGCGCGCCGGCGAACTCGACCTGACGCTGGTCTCCGAAGGCAACGAACCGCCGAACTGGCCGAGCGTGCCGCTCTGGCGCGGACCTTTGCACTGGATCACTGCCGAGCGTTTCGCGCCGCACCGGCAGGATCCGCTGCCGCTGGCGCTGGCCTACGATCACTGCTCCTGGCGGGCGGCGGCACTGCGCGCGTTGCAGCAGGCGGGCCGGCACTATCGCATCGCCTACACCTCGGGCAGCCAGGCCGGCACCCATGCGCCGGTGATGGCCGGGCTCGCGATCACCGTCTCGACGATCTCATGGCTGCCGGAGGGGCTGCGGACGATGCGGCCGGATGAGGGCATGCCGCCGCTGCCCGAGTTCGGCATCCTGCTGCTGCAGGGACGCGAGCCGCGTCAGACGGTGGCCGAGGCGCTGGCGCAGGCGATCGTCGCCGGCTTCAAAGCCGAGGCAGCGACCGAGACGCGCGCCGCCGTCTGACGCGGCGACGCGTTTTCCGCGCGGCGGTCAGAGGTGCTCCATCACCGCTTCCGCGCGGCTGGCGTCGAACCCGCCGGGCGGCTCGATGGCGAGATACGTGATCTTGCCGTCCTGCGCGACCAGTGCGAAGCGCTGGCTTCGCACCCCGAGACCACGCGCCACCAGGTCGAGCTCGAGCCCCATCGCCTTGGTGAATTGTCCGGACCCGTCGGCAAGCATCAGCACGCGCCCCTCGGCGCCGGTGTCGCGTGCCCAGGCGCCCATGACGAAGGCATCGTTCACGGCAATGCAGGCAATGGTATCGACGCCACGATCGCGAAACGCCTCGGCATTTTGCAGAAAGCCGGGCAGGTGCTGCGCACTGCAGGTCGGCGTGAAGGCGCCGGGAACACCGAACAGCACCACCTTCTTGCCCTTGAAGATCTCGTCGGTGGTGATCTCCCGCGGCCCGTCCGGCGTTGCCTGCATCAGCTTCATCACGGGAATGCTGTCGCCGAGCTTCACCGTCATCCATGCCTCCTGCTGCTTTGCCGCGGTTGCAAAGTCGTAACCCTCCGGCGCCACGCTGTCACGCTTGCGCCCATCCCGTTCAGGTCCAAGATAGTCGCCATGGCCCGTTCAACCCCGCCCGACCGTTCCCGATCCCCGTCCCGGGAGAAGACGTCCGGTGCCGCCGGGTCGCGGCAGGCGACGGGCGGCCGGCGCCGCGGGGCGAGCATTCCGGGCGTGACGACGGAGGCCGAAGGGCCGGCGCCCGGTTTCCTGACCGGCCAGTTGCTGATCGCGATGCCCAGCATGACCAGCGGGCCATTCGCGCAAAGTGTCATCTATATCTGTGCGCACACGCCGGAAGGCGCGATGGGCATCGTGGTCAATCAGCCGCTCGAGGCGCCGAGCTTCGATGACCTGCTGCGCCAGCTCGACATCGTACCGGTGCCGCCGGCGCGGCGGATCCAGCTCTGCTCCGGCGGGCCGGTCGACAATGCGCGCGGTTTCGTGCTGCACACCGCCGACTGGACCGGCGATGGATCATTGCAGGTGGATTCGGAGCTGGCCCTGACCGCCAGCCTCGACGTGCTGAAGGCGATCGCCGGCGGCGGCGGCCCGCGCCACGGGTTGCTGGCGCTCGGCTATGCCGGCTGGGGTCCGGGCCAGCTCGAAGAAGAGATTCAGCAGAATTCCTGGCTCTCGGCACCGGCCAATGCCGGGCTGGTGTTCGACAGCGGCTACGGTACGAAGTGGCGCCGGGCGTTGGCGTCGTTGCGGATCGATCCGCTGCTGCTGTCGGGGGATGCTGGGCACGCTTAAGGCCAGGGCTCTGCCCTGGACCCGCTGGGGCCTGAGGCCCCAGACCCCCATGACTTCGGCCGCAGCCTGTGACTCCATGGGAAGCCTCCCAATGGATTCACAGCCCGTGGCCCAACTAGTAAAAGTTTTTGGGGCGCCTTTTTACAAAA
>DATJSJ010000163.1:0-6392 GCA_035504175.1 Acetobacteraceae bacterium | reverse complement strand
GACCCGGGCCGAGATCGAACAGATCCGCGGTGCTTCGCTCAGCCAGGCGACGATCGATCTCTTGCTGGAGGTGGGGTTGATCGAACCCAAGGGGGTCAAGAATGCCCCCGGGCGGCCGACGCTGTGGGTGACCACGGCGGCGTTTCTGGCGCACTTTGGCCTCTCATCGATCCGCGACGTGCCAGGTGTCGGCATGCTGGCGTTCGAGCCGTAGCGGCCTCGGCCCCTGGCCGGGCCGATTCTGGCGGGACTGAGCGCCGGGACACGGGCTGAGGGCGGCCGAATGCCGCCGGAGCGTCGATTTCCGACCGTCTTTGGGTGGGCGCGCCTGCTCGGGGGCGATTTTGTGTGGCTTTTGGCACACGCGTTAATGCCGGCTTCTCGCGTGTGCCGCATTTCTCCCTTGCCCTGCCACAATTCCCCCCGGCAGCCTCCCGCCATGCCGCCCGATTCCACCCCGCCCGATTCGCCCCCCGCCCCAAGCAGGGCTCTGGTCCCGGTCCCATCGGCTCTGCCAGCGGGAGCCGCTGCCGCGCCCGCCACCCCCACCGCGCTCGGCGAGGCGGCGCTCGAAGCCGCCAAGGCCTACGCGCGGCTCGCCCTCGCGCCGGCCACCTGCCGCGCCTACCAAGCCGACTGGACGCATTTCTTTGCCTGGTGCGCGGAAGCGGGCTTCTCGGCATTACCGGCCGCCCCGGCGACCGTCGGGGCGTATCTGGCCGCATTGGCGCCGACGCATGCCCGCGCCTCGCTGCGTCGCCGGCTCGCCGCGATTGGTCAGATGCAGCTGCTGCACGGCTACGAGTGGGTGTCCTCGCACCCCGAAGTCCGCGCACCGCTCCGCGGCATGCTGCGCAAGCATGGGGCGCCGGCGCGGCGCGCCGCGGCCCTCGGCACGGCAGAAATCCGCCGCCTGATCGCCGCCTGTGGCGCGGGCCAGACCGGCGAGCAAGAGGGCAGGGGGAGCGTCGCCCCAATAGCCGCCGCCCGGGGCAAGGACGCTGAGCGCCGGCGACGTCGCCGGGTGCCGCGGGCGCCGGCGCGACTCGCCGCCTTGCGCGACCGCGCGTTGCTGCTCCTTGGCTATGCCGCGGCACTCAGGCGCGCCGAGCTCGCCGCCGTGACCTGGGAGCGTCTGGTCTTCACCGCCGACGGCGGGCTGCGCCTCTTGATCCCGCGCGGCAAGGGCGACCCGGAAGGCGAGGGGGCCTGGATCGGCCTCCCGCGCGGCGAACGCCGCGATACCTGCCCGGTGCGAGCCCTGGAGGCGTGGCGGACGGCCTCCGGATGCAGCGATGGCCCGGTGTTCCGCAAGATCGACTGTTGGGGTCACCTGGGTGTGGAGGCGCTGCACCCCGACGCGATCCGGCAGATTCTGCTGAAGCGCGCGGCGGCGGCCGGGCTGACCGTCCCGGACGTGGAGCGGCTGTCGCCGCACGGGCTGCGCGCGGGCTTCGTCACCGAGGCCTATGCGGCGGGGGCACGCGACGAGCAGATCATGGCGCACACCCGCCACCGCGATCTCAAGACGATGCGGGGTTATGTTCGGCGTGCCAGGCTCGGCCTCGACAGCCCGGCGAAGCTCCTGGGGCTCTGAGCGATGGCGAAGCGGAGAGGGCGGCGGTTCACCGCGGCAGCGGACAGGCGCAAACGCGGTCGTCCGAAGACGCAAGCATCGTCTTCGACCATGCCGCTCCCGGCGGCGCTGCGACCGGCGGTGCTTGTCCGTGCTGATGAAGCAGGCGGGGACGGCGAGGGGGCTGCCGGCGCCGCGGCGGACGTGCTGTGCCTGGCGAGCCCCGACTGGCTCAAGCACCGGCTCACCGTGACCGGGCCGAGTGCGGAGCTCGCCACGTTTCAGGACGCGGCGGCCGGGCCCGGCGTCATCCCCTGGCGTCTGAGCGTGGCTGAGCTGGCGGAGAGGTGGTTCAACCGCCTGGTGGCAGTACCGGTGCAGGAGCGCGTCATCAGCGTTGTCGGCGCCCATCGGCTGACCGATCAGCTGCGCGACGCGGTGGAAGCAAAATGGGCGTCGACGTTCGATGAGGGGCGCGCGCGGATCTCGCCGCTCGATCTGCACGCACTGGTCCCGGTGCCGCCGGCCATGCTCAAGCGCGGGCCGCACGATCCGGCCACCCTCGCCTGGCTGTGGGAAAACTGGGGCACGACCTGGCCGTTCAGGCATGTGACTGCCCGGGGAAGCCCCGAGGCGGGGCGGGGCGGCTGCGGACGGCTCGATTTCCGGTTTCATGCCGCGGACTGGTCGCCCTGGGCCGCTTTTCGGACGATTCGCGTCAGTTGGCCCGCGCTCCGTTTCAAACTGCAGCCCGACTACGAATCGCCACGCGCGGCCCCTGAGACACCGCTGCGGGGCGCGTGAACGGACCACCATCGGCATCGCCCGGTGCGCCGCGGCCGTGATGATGCCGGCCAACTTGCCAGCTCACGCGGCTTGCGCCGGCGGGGCGGTCTCTGGTGAGGCAACGTCCTCACTGCCCGGTGTGGGATGAACCAGGATCGGGCCGAACGGCTCATCCTGGCGCAGGTGGAGGCGTGCCTCGCGCACCAGCTCGAGAGCACCGACCAGCGTGCTGGCCAGGGCACCACGGCGTTGCAGGGGCAGGTCCGTGCGGCCGGACAAGGAAGCAGGTATCGGCACCGCAAATAAATGCCGCGGTAGAAACCGCACCAGCGTGGCGCCGTCGGGGACGGAGCCGAGCAGCGACCGCAGCCGCGTGACCGCATCGGGCACGCGCCACAGGATCGGGCGCGGCGGCACATAGGTCTGTCGCAAGGGCCGCCGCAGTCCAACGAGGCACGCCCGCAACAGCTCGGAGATGTCGGCGGCGGCCAGCGTGCAGGTCGTCGCCATCCTCTCCGGCGCCCCCCGCGCATGCGTATCGCGGCCGAGTTGTGGACGCGCTTCGAGCCAGGCGACCTGCGTCCGGAGCCGCTCCATCTGAGCCAGTCGGTCAATGAGAACGCCAGCCGCCCGCTCGGCGTCGTTTGCTTCTTTACTGTCCTTCGGCAGAAGCAGGCGCGATTTGAGCCAGGTCAGCCATGCCGCCATCACCAGCCAGTCGGCCGCACGCTCGAGCCGCGTAGCAGCGAGGCCGAGCCGCTCTACGGCGAGGACGTACTGGTCGACCAGCGTGAGCACCGAAATCCGGGCCAGATCCACCTCTTGTCGCCGAGCGAGATCGAGCAGCAGGTCGAGCGGGCCTTCAAATCCATTGAGCTGCACCCGCATGACCTCGGATGCCGCTCCATCTGGCTCCGGCCCGGACGCCAGCCCGGCGGACTCCGAAGTTGAGGGCGCCTCCGACTGAGCTAGGCCGGCGGGGGACAACGACCGTCCTCCCGCGGGTCGGCTGGTCGGACCGGCCGCGGTGGCCGAGCGGTAAACCACGGGCCACGCGGTCTTTTGCAGCGCGACAGGGGCCGGGTACGTCCCAAAGGCGGCACATCCGGGATGGCCGCCGTGGTCCGCACCCCGGCCGACCCGAACCAGGCGCCGTACACCTTTCCGCCTGCGTGCTGCCGCATGAGGTCGCGGTGATCAGGGTCAGTGACGGGCCCGAACCAGCGATCAAGGTTGGTGGGGCGGAAATGCGCGATCGCCCGCTCCCGCTCCACCACCCGGTTGCCCGATGGAAACTCTCTGGCCAGGGTCCCAAGGTGGGCCCGCAACGCCTCGGGCTCGAGGCACACCGCTGCGTAATACAGCACACATGTCAGACCGCGCTGACCTTGCGCCGCGTCAGACGCCGGCGCGGCCGTAGCATGGGATAAGATCGCCTCACAGCTCGCGCAGACCGGCTGGGGGGAGGCGATGCTTCGGCCAAGAAGTTCGACGGACGCGTCGCAGCGCCAGCAGGCATCATGGAGACGGCACCGATGCTGCACACAAACAGCCTCGGTGGCGAACCGCCAGCGGCGACGAAAATACGGTCGCGGATCGGTGGCCAGACAGCGCGGGCAGTATTGCAGTACGGGACGCAGCCGGCCGGCACACGGCGCGGAACTCAGCAGGAACCCACCATGGCGGAGAAGGGCATCGAGCAGCACGTCGGCGCGGGTGATCGGTTCCGTCACGGTCAGCGTTCCCGCTGCGAGAGGAAAAGCGGGTTGCCCGCTGAGCAAGGCAAGCCGGCGCAGCGTCGCCTCCGAGACCTCGGTATCGGGGTCGACGAAGCATGCCCGGAACGCATCGGCGGCAAATCGGTCCGGCGGCGCTCCAGCCGCAGCGCTCGCGCGCCACAGCCAGCTGCTGAACAGCTCGTCGACGAACCGCTTCGGCCGTTGCGGCCACAATGTCGGACGACGCAATGGCGGCAAGGGTTCAAATGCAACGAAGCCCGGTGCGAGCGGTGTCGCCGGCTCCGCCACCGTTGGCGGCCGCAACAAATCCGCGGCGGCCGCGCCGAACCAGCGGTGCAGGGCCTCGCGCAAGGCGGCGATCGGATCGACGCCAACCTGAGCGGTCATTGCCAGCAAACCGACAATGGAGCGGCGCGCTTCGGCGTCATCGGTCGGCAGCCAGTTCCTTGCGTCCTCGATAAGGCGCGCATCCTGTCTCGGCGCGACGTCGGAGTCTGTCATCTACAGACCCGCAGTTTCTGCCAGATCGTCGAGCGCAGCCGGCGAGAGGGGCCGGACGCGATCCAGCATATCAGCATCGATACGCTCATAGCCGCTGCGCACCGCTTCCGCCGCGGCCCGACGCAGCACGCCTGCAATCCCACCGATCAGGCCATCCGCCAGGGCGAGAATGCGGGCGGCGATGTCGGGTTCGGTTAGATCAGACCGTTGCCGGAGCGGCAAGTGTCGCTCGAACGTCGCTAAGAGCCGCAGATAGTCCGGCTCGTCGATGCGCCAACGCGGCAGGATAAAGGGTTCGAGCCGGTTGGTGAGCTGCTCGTCCTGCCTCAGGACGTAAGCGATCTCCCTGGTGGCAAAGCAGCCGAGCGAGACCCCCGTCATCGAACCGATCTCGCGCAGCTCGACCAGCATGGCGGCGACGCCGGCGCCTTTGATGTTTTGTAGATCGTCGATTAACAGGAGGCGCAGCCCGACGTCGCGCATGGCCTTATAGGTCTCGTTTCTGAGCTGCGCCGTTGTTCGTCGCGCGGCCACATCGCGTCCCAATGCGGCGATGATCGCTGTCAGCAGCTGCGGAATGCGCGGCCCGTTTGGCGCCTGGATCAACGCCACCGGGATGTGGGACCGCTCCGCCGCCGGGTCTTCGGGCAGCGTTTGTTGCGCCTGAAAACGGCGCGCAATCGCGGTTTTGCCGTTATTGGATGCCCCGATTATCAACAAATTATCGGGGCGCATGCGTCGCTCCGATCGGAGGATCCGCTCCAGCCGCGCCTGCGCGTCGCGCGCCCGGCTGTAGCCAATCCAGAGATCGCGGTCGATGTGCGCGATCCGCTGCTCATCGTTGAGCCGCAGAATGCGCCGCGCACTCTCGTCGAGGTGCGCCGCCGCCCCCCCGAGCATCTCAGAGGACCGCGACATCGGTGAAGGGCTCGATGACGACAGCACACGAGGGTGCGTCGGTCGCCTCGGATGGTCCGGTGTCATCCAAAGTGGGGACGGCCGATGCGCCCGGCTGCGGCAGTCGGGTGGCAGCTTCCCCGGCCCCGCGTTGTGCTTGCCGTGTGCGCTCGGCCTTGCGGCGTGCTGTCGTGGTCTTCGCCTGCGCCTCGATGGCGCGAATCGCCGCGATGTTCTCAAACAGTCGCCGCTCGGTCCGATCCGCGGCCTTCAACGCGAGCAGCCGACGACGCGCTTCCTCGCTTTCGGCGAGCGTCATGTCCGGATGCGGCACGCGGTAGGGTACCGCGATGTAATCGCCCGTGATCTCGTCCACGACCCAAATGGTCGCCAGGCTGCGGGGGTCGTACGCGATGACCCGCATCACCCGGCGTCCGTTGTCGCGCCGCCACATGCCCAAGAGATCTCGCGAGCTGTAATCGATGCGGAACAGCCGAAAGCCGCAGCGCGTCAGCGCCCGTCGCTGATAGGGAAGAAAGTCGAGCAGGAAACGCCGGGCCGGCAAACGCGGCGGCACACGTTCCGCATCGGACAGATCGGGACGGCGATAATAGGCAAGATAACGCTCGATCGGTCGCTCGCCGGTCACCGCATGAACCGAGTGATGATACGTGTCGACCACCAGGGCCAGAATCTGCTCGAGCTCGGGGAGTGTCAGACAAGCCAGCTGGGCGGGCTTCGCGTCACCGCGCTGGCCCACATTGCTGAAAGTGGTGCCGCGGCGCTCGTGGATCTGAGTCATCATGGTGCCGATCAGGCGCTCGATCGTGCCGTGCATCTCAGGATGACCCACCGGACGCCGCTTGCCCTCGATCCCGTACTGGCGGAGGCCG
>DATJSJ010000162.1:0-20015 GCA_035504175.1 Acetobacteraceae bacterium | reverse complement strand
CGATCCGGCCGCGCGCGTCGCAGCGGAGCAGCACGCGCTCGGCCCAGCCATCGGGCAGCAGGGCGGCGTCGAGGTACAGATTGCGCATGCGGGGTATTGCGGTAGCATCGCCCCGGTTTGGCAAGCCCGCGGCGGAGGCGGTGATGGAGCCCGCAGACGGGCGATGGGATGCGCTGTGGCTCAATCTCTCCGCCGCGACCATGCAGCCGGGCGGGGCCGCCTATGGCTGGATCGAAGACGCGGCGATCGGCATCGCGGATGGCCGCATCGCTTTCGCCGGCCCGCGCGCCGATCTGCCCGGCGCGCCGGAGGCGTTGGCCGAAAGGGTGCATGACGCGGGCGGGCTGGTTGCGACCCCGGGTCTGATCGATTGCCACACGCATCTCGTCTATGGCGGCAATCGTTCGCGCGAGTTCGAGATGCGGCTGCAGGGTGAATCGTACGAGGCGATCGCGCGGGCCGGCGGCGGCATCGTCTCGACCGTGCGCGCGACGCGGGCGATGGACGAGGACGCGCTGCTCGCCACCTCGCTGCCACGCTTCGACGCGATCCGCGCCGAGGGCGTCACCACGATCGAGATCAAGTCCGGGTATGGGCTCGAGACGGAGACCGAGCTGCGCTGTCTGCGCGTCGCTCGCCGCCTCGGCGCGCTGCGCGGCATCACCGTCCGCACCAGCTTTCTCGGCGCACACGCCGTGCCGCCGGAGTTCGCCGGCGATGCCGAGCGCTATATCGATTGCGTCTGCGCGGAGATGCTCCCGGCGGTGGCGGCGGCCGGCCTCGCCGATGCCGTCGACGCGTTCTGCGAGCGCATCGCGTTCGATCGCGCGCAGGTCAGTCGGGTGTTTACCGCGGCGCGCGGCGCCGGCCTGCCGGTGAAGCTGCATGCGGAGCAGCTCAGCAACTCCGGGGGCGCCGCGCTGGCAGCGGAATTTGGCGCGCTTTCCGCCGATCACCTGGAATATCTGGACGCGGACGGCGTCGACGCGATGGCGCGGGCCGGCACGATCGCCGTGCTGCTGCCAGGCGCGTTCTACGTGCTGCGCGAGACGCAACTGCCGCCCGTCGCGGCGCTGCGCGCAGCCGGGGTGCCGATCGCGATCGCGACTGACTGCAATCCGGGAACCTCGCCCGTCACCTCGCTGCTGCTGATGTTGAACATGGCCTGCACATTGTTCCGGCTGACGCCGGAGGAGGCGCTGGCCGGCGCCACGCGGAATGCGGCGCGCGCGCTCGGCCTCTCCGATCGCGGCGTTCTGGCGGACGGGGCGCGGGCGGATATCGCGTTCTGGTGCATCGCGCATCCGGCGGAGCTTGCTTACGCGATCGGGCGCAATCCCTGCGCCTTCGTGTTGGTCGCCGGACAGCGGCCTGGCGCGGATTGACGAGCCAGGCCGCCTCGCCGCATCAGGCGGCGGCCGGGCTTGCCTCCTCCGCCGAGGCGGTGTCGAGCCGCTCGATCGCCGCGCCATCGAGGTGAAGTCGCGCCGCGGCGACCAGCTCCTCGAGGTGTGCCAGGCTGGTGGCGCTGGCGATGGCGGCGGTGACGCTCGGCCGCGCCAGCAGCCAGGCGAGCGCCACCTGTGCCGGGGTCGCGTCCTGTGCCTTTGCGACCGCGTCCAGCGCGGCCAGAATGCGCTGGCCGCGCGGGTTGAGGTATTTCGTCATGCCCCCGCCGCGTGCCGAACTTTTGGCGAAATCGGCCTCGCTGCGGTATTTGCCGGTGAGGAAGCCGCTCGCCAGCGAGAAATAGCTCATCACGCCGAGGCCTTTCTCGGTGCAGAGCGCCTCCAGCTCGGCCTCGTACGGTGCGCGTTCGTAGAGGTTGTACAGCGTCTGCAGGCAAGCATAGCGCGGCAGGCCGTGCTGATCGGCGGTGTCCAGCGCCTGGCGCAGCCGGTCCGGCGCGTAGTTGGAGGCGCCGATGGCGCGGAGCTTGCCGGCTTCGATCAGGCGCTGGAAGGCGCCGAGGGTTTCCTCGGGCGGCGTCGTCTTGTCGTCGAAATGCACGTAGTAGAGGTCGATGTACTCGGTGCCGAGGCGGCGCAGCGATGCGTCCACGGCGCGGGTGAGGTAGGCGGCGGAGAGGTTGGCGTTGGCGAGGTCGCCTGGTGCGTCGGGTGCGCCGCCCTTGGTGTGGATGGCGACGTCGTCGCGTCGGCCGCGCCGTTTCAGCCAGGCGCCGATGATGGTTTCCGATTCGCCGCCGCGATTGCCCGGTGCCCAGTGCGAGTAGATATCGGCGGTGTCGATGCAGGTGAGGCCGCGCTCCATCGCCGCGTCGAGCAGCGTGAAGGAGGTCGCCTGGTCGGCGCTCCAGCCGAACACGTTGCCGCCGAGGATGATCGGCGGCACCTCGATCCCGCTCCGTCCCACCTTCCGCTGTTCCATGGTGTTGGATCGCCCTTCTGTTCGTTCGGGCGCGATCATGCGCCTCGCGCGCCTGCCGGCAAGCCGGGGGTCCGCACGATCCGTTGAGATCGCCCCATACTCCCCGTAAAGGGGTCTGGGGCCTGAGAGCCCCAGTGGGGTCCAGGGGCAAAGCCCCTGGCCTTCCTTCCTCCGGAGACCCGCCATGCCCGAACCGCGTCTCGACAATGCCCGCCGCATCCGCGCGCCCCGTGGCACCGACCTCACCTGTCGTTCCTGGCTGACGGAGGCGCCGCTGCGCATGCTGATGAACAACCTCGACGCCGAGGTCGCGGAGCGTCCCGAAGCGCTGGTCGTGTATGGCGGCATCGGCCGCGCCGCGCGCAACTGGGACTGCTTCGACCGCATCGTCGCCGTCCTGCGCACGCTTGGCGACGAGGAGACGCTGCTGGTGCAATCGGGCAAGCCGGTCGGCGTGTTCCGCACCCACGCCGAGGCACCGCGCGTATTGATCGCCAATTCCAACCTGGTCCCACACTGGGCGACCTGGGAGAGGTTCCACGCACTCGATCGGCAGGGCCTGATGATGTACGGCCAGATGACCGCCGGGTCGTGGATCTATATCGGCAGCCAGGGGATCATCCAGGGCACGTATGAGACGTTCGCCGAGGTCGGGCGGCGGCATTATGGCGGCGATCTGCGCGGGCGCTGGATCCTGACCGGCGGGCTGGGCGGCATGGGCGGGGCGCAGCCGCTGGCGGCGACCATGGCGGGTGCTTCGTTGCTGGCGGTGGAGTGCCGGCCTAGCCGGATCGAGATGCGGCGCGCCACCGGGTATCTCGACCGCCACAGCACGGATCTGGACGAGGCGCTGGGCTGGGTGAAGCAGGCCGCGGCGCGCGGCGAGGCGGTCTCCATCGGGCTGCTGGGCAATGCGGCGGAGGTGTTTCCCGAACTGGTGCGGCGCGGCGAGCGGCCCGATGTGGTGACCGACCAGACCTCGGCGCATGACCCCCTGAACGGATATTTGCCGGCGGGCTGGACGGTCGGCGAGTGGGAGGCGCGGACGGAGAGCGATCCCGGCGCGGTCGAGGCGGCGGCGAAGCAGTCGATGCGGGTGCAGGTGCGGGCGATGCTGGATTTCCACGCCCGGGGCGTGCCGGTGCTCGATTACGGCAACAACATCCGGCAGATGGCGCTGGAGGCCGGCGAGCGCGATGCGTTCGCGTTTCCGGGCTTCGTGCCGGCCTACATCCGGCCGCTGTTCTGCCGCGGCATCGGGCCGTTCCGCTGGGCGGCGCTGTCCGGCGATGCCGAGGACATCTACCGCACTGATGCGAAGGTGAAGGAGCTGATCCCGGACGATCCGCATCTGCACAACTGGCTCGAGATGGCGCGCTCGCGCATCCGGTTCCAGGGCTTGCCGGCGCGGATCTGCTGGGTGGGACTGGGACAGCGGGATCGGCTGGGGCTCGCGTTCAACGAGATGGTGGCGCGGGGCGAACTGCGCGCGCCGATCGTGATCGGGCGCGACCATCTGGATTCCGGCAGCGTCGCCAGTCCGAATCGCGAGACGGAGGCGATGCGCGACGGGTCGGACGCGGTGTCCGACTGGCCGCTCCTGAACGCGCTGTTGAACACGGCGTCGGGGGCGACCTGGGTGTCGCTGCATCATGGCGGCGGGGTGGGGATCGGGTTTTCCCAGCATGCGGGCATGGTGATCGTCGCCGACGGGACGGAGGCGGCGGCGCGGCGGCTGGCGCGGGTGCTGTGGAACGACCCGGCGTCGGGGGTGATGCGGCACGCCGATGCGGGATACGAGGAGGCGATCGCCTGCGCGCGGGAGAACGGGCTGGTGCTGCCGTCGGTGGGCTGAGGCGGCGCTCAGGCGACCATCCGCGGTGGGAGGCGTTCGCGCACGAACGCGACCGATTCGCTGTACTCCGGCGCCAGGATCGCGCTGATGTCCTCGACCGCTTCGCGATATGCCGCGTCCTCCGCGCTCGCGGCGTCCGGGCGGGGAGCGGTCGCGAAATCGGCGAGTGACACGGGCTGTCCGGACAGCGCCTGCAGCGCCGCCTCAATCCGGCTGCGATACCGGCCATCCCCGGCGAGAGGACGCGTGTCGATCACCAGATCGGCGAAAGGCGTGCTGCGCGCGTGCGAGACGATGAACATGGCGAGGAATGCGCCGAACAGGCTGCGCATCGGCAGGCTCTCCGTCATGGCGACGTACGCGCCAATGCACGCGCCCAGGTCCTCGGTGGCAGGGATGGCAGGGACGCCGATCACCTCGCAAACCCGGCGGAGCGGTCCGGCTGATCGCCGGCTGATCGCGAACAGCGGAATCATCAGGAAGGTCCGGTTGCCGTATTGCCGCGCCAGATCCAGCCCGGACAGGAACTGTTCCAGCGGATCGCGCAGCACCAGCACCTGTTTCGCAGCCGGAAAGGCTGTCCGCAGCCATCCGGCGCGGCCGAGGGCGCGGGCGAATTTCAGCACCGGCTGACGGCCTGCCCGCCGTGCATGCGCGATCAGTCCGGCCAGGTAGTCGGTGAGCGGTGCCGCGAGCGCCGGCGGGAGCTCGAAATAGGTCGAGAGCCCAAACTCGGCGCGAAAGCCGCGCACGCCGGTCCCGTCCGGGTTCAGCAGCGGCGCGAATTCGGCGAAGTACGGGTCGGACAAAGACGGATGCCGCAGTTGTAGTGCCGCCTGCGTCAGCGCGGCGATGCGCGAAGCGGTTACGACCGCCAACTCCTCGTTGAGCGGTTCGCAGTAGGCCAGGATCCCGGGCATCGCGCGAAACCGACTCCACAGCCAGGTTCCGGCGCTGCGGAAACCGCTTTGCAGGAACACTGGCGGTGCGGTGCGATCGGTCGATTCGATATCGGGCAAGGGCATGAGCGCGTCCGGCATCAGCGACGGATGCCCGGATACATCCGGGCGGAGCCGGACGCGAGCGGGCCCAGGCCGAGTTGCGCGGTTGGGCGCGGCTGCTCCATGCTGGAGCGGCCGCCAGAGCGGCGCCACCGAGGGCGGGGCGGAAGGGGGGACGATGGCGGAGATTCCGGCCACCGAAGGACGCATGCCGTTCCGGGGCCACCAGACCTGGTATCGCATCACCGGTGCGCTGGACGGCGTGAAACCACCCCTCGTCTGCCTGCATGGCGGGCCGGGTGCGGCGCATGACTATATCGACCGGTTCCGCGACCTGGCCGCGACCGGCCGGGCGGTGATCCATTACGATCAGCTCGGCTGCGGCCAATCGACGCACCTGCCCGACGCGCCGGCCGGGTTCTGGACGGTCGCGCTGTTCCTCGAGGAGCTGGACGCGCTGCTCGCCCATGTCGGGATCGCCGGGCGGTATCATCTGCTGGGACAGTCCTGGGGCGGCATGCTCGCGGCCGAGCACGCGGTGCGCCAGCCCGAGGGGTTGCGCGCGCTGGTGATCGCCGACAGCCCCGCTTCCATGCACACCTGGGTCGCGGAGGCGAACAAGCTGCGCGAGGCGCTGCCGCCCGACGTCCAGGCGACGCTCCTGCGGCACGAGGCGGACGGCACGACCGACGCCGAGGATTACAAGACGGCGGTGCTGGCGTTCTACGACAGGCATGTCTGCCGCGTCCGGCCCTGGCCGGACGAGGTCGCGCGCACCTTCGCGCAGATCGAGGCCGATCCGACCGTCTATCAGACGATGAACGGGCCGAGCGAATTCCACGTCACCGGCACACTGCGCGACTGGACGATCGAGGACCGGCTGGAGCGCGTCCGCGCCCCGACCCTGCTGATCTCCGGCCGGCATGACGAGGCGACGGAGGCATGCGTGCGGCCATTTGCCGAAAAAATTGGCAATGTGCGGTGGGAGATCTTCGCCGAGTCCAGCCACATGCCGCATGTCGAGGAGACGGAACGCTGCTTGCAAGTGATCGCGGCGTTCCTGGCGGAACACGACGATCGATGCGGTACGGCCGAGGGTTGGTAACAGGGAAGAGGGGAAGCGGGCATGGCATTGGCATCATCCGGCCGACGGTTCGGCCTGGCGGCCGCACTGCTGGCCGGCGCGTCGCTGCTCGCGGCCGCGCCTGGCGCGCGGGCAGCGCTCGATCCTGCGCACAAGGGCGGCACGCTGCATTTGCTGACGCACGCGCCGGAAGGCACGCTCGACCCGCAGATCAACTACACGCTGAAGAACTGGCAGCTCTACCAGTTTCTCTATGACGGGCTGGTCGCCTTCCAGAAGGCCGGCGGGTCGGCCGGGTTCAAGATCGTGCCGGACCTCGCCGAGGCGATCCCGACGCCCACGGATGGCGGCAAGACCTACGTCTTCAAGTTGCGCAAGGGAATTTATTTCTCCAACGGCAAGGAGGTGACCGTCGATGACGTGGTCCACTCCTTCAACCGCATCTTCCGCGTCTCGGGCCCGACCGCCGGCACGTTCTACGCCGATATCGTCGGCGCGCCGGAGTGCCTGAAAAAGCCTGCCGGCTGCACGCTGCCCGGCGTCGTGGGTGATGCCGCCAACGATACGGTGACCTTCCACCTGATCGCGCCGGACGCGGAGATCATGGACGTCCTGGCGGTGCCGCATGCCTCGATCCTGCCGGCCGACACGCCGGACAAGGATCTCGGCACCACCGCGGCGCCCGGCACCGGCGCCTACATGATCAAATCCTTTGATCCGGCGAAGGAAATGGTCATGGTGCGCAACCCGCACTTCAAGGTGTGGAGCGAGGCGGCGCAGCCGGACGGCTATCCCGACGAGATCGACTACAGCTACGGCCTGACCGACGAGGCGCAGATCACCGCGATCGAGAACGGGCAGGCGGACTGGTCGTTCGACCCGCCGCCGGCCGACCGCCTGGCCGAGCTTGGCACGAAATACGCGAGCCAGGTGCATCTGACGCCGCTGACGGCGATGTGGTACGTGCCGTTCAACGTCAATATCGAGCCGTTCGACAACAAGGACGCGCGGCAGGCGGTCAACTACGCGATCGACCGCAACGCGGTGCTGAAGATCTTCGGCGGGCCGGCGCTGGGCACGCCGACCTGCCAGATCCTGCCACCCGGCTTCTCCGGCTATGAGCCGTATTGCCCGTACACGAAGAACCCGGGGAAGAAATGGTCGGCGCCCGACATGGCGAAGGCCAAGGCGCTGATGCAGTCATCCGGCAAGATCGGCGCGCCGGTCACGATCATCACCGAGGACACCGAGGTCTCACGCGACATCGGCACCTATCTGCAGAGCGTGCTCAACCAGCTCGGCTTCAAGGCGTCGGTCAAGCCGATCTCCCAGGACATCGAATTCACGTACATCCAGAACACCAAGAACAAGGTGCAGATGAGCGTGACGCAGTGGTATCAGGACTACCCGGCGCCGTCGGATTTCCTGAACGTCCTGTTCTCCTGCAACTCGTTCCATCCCGGCTCCGACGCCTCGGTCAACATCGCCGGTTTCTGCGATCACAAGATCGACGCCGACATGCAGAAGGCGCTGACGACCTCGATCACCGACCAGAAGGCGGCGGCGTCGATGTGGGCGGCGATCGACCGCGAGGTGACCGATGCCTCGCCCGTCGCGGTGCTGTTCACCCCGAAGCATGTCGACTTCGTCTCCAAGCGGGTCGGCAACTTCATCTTCAACGCGCAGTACTACTGGATCATGCCGCAATCCTGGGTGAAGTGAGCGGCGCCGAGCTGCGGCGCCGGGGCCCGGTTTCCGGCGCGTGAGCGGCGCCGAACTGCTGCCGGCGGTGGCGTGGGACGAGCCCGCGCTGCCGCAGGAACCGGCCCGCGGCTACTGGGCCAGCGCCTGCCGCAAGCTGGCCCGGGACCGCACGGCGATGACGGCACTCGGCGTGCTGGCGCTGATCGTCGTCGCCTGCCTGCTGGCGCCGCTCTACGCCGATCGCGTGTCGCACACCGACCCGTTCGCCTCCAATCTCAACGGCACGATCACGCTTGGCGGGCAGGACGTGGCCGTGATGCAGCCTTCGACGGCCGGGCTGGGGCTCGGCGTAACGCCGATCGGGCCGACCTGGCGCTGGGGCCCGTATCTGCTCGGCGCCGATACGCAGGGGCGGGATGTTGCCGCCAGGCTGCTCTATGGCGGGCGCAACTCGCTGCTGATCTCCTCGCTCGCCACCCTGATCTGCCTGGTGCTGGCGGCGGCGACCGGCACGATCGCCGGCTTCTTCGGCGGCGCCGTCGATCGCGTGATCTCCTGGCTGCTCGACGTGCTGTGGGCGTTTCCGGTGTTCCTGCTGGCGATCTCGCTTTCGATCGTGCTGATCAGCCATGGCATCACGATCGGGCCGATCGACATCTCCGCCGGCAGCCTGGCGCTGCCCATCCTGATCATCGGCCTGATCTACGTGCCGTACGTCGCCCGGCCGGTGCGCGGCCAGGTGCTGGCGCTGCGGCGCAGCGAGTTCGTGCTGGCCTCGATCGGCCTCGGCATGCCGGATACGCGCATCCTGCTGCGCGACGTCCTGCCCAACGTCATGACCACGCTGATCGTGTTCGCGCCGCTGATGCTGGCGCTCGATATGGTGGCGGAGGCGGCGCTCTCCTTCCTCTCGATCGGCGTGCAGCCGCCGGATGCGAGTTGGGGCACGATCATCCAGGACGGCGACACGCTGCTCTACACTCGCCCGATCGTCGCGGCGGCGCCGGGGATCGCGATCGTGATCACGGTGCTGGCGCTGAACGTGCTGGGGGACGGCGTGCGCGACGCGCTCGATCCGCGCTCCAAGGTGCGGGTGCGCTGAGCGGTGTTCAGCGCCATTGTCCGGCGGCTGGCGCATATGGTGTTCGTGCTGTTCGGCATCAGCGTGCTGGTGTTCCTGATTTTCTTCGCGACCCCTGGCGCCGATCCGGCGGCGCGCATCGCCGGGCGCAACGCCTCGCCGGAGACGCTCGAGCAGGTGCGCGCGTCCTTCGGCCTGGATCGGCCGCTGCCGGTGCAATACGCGCTGATGATGCAACGCCTGTTCATCACCGGCGAGCTCACCTCCTTCGTCAACCGCGGCGAGCGCGTGGTGCCGGAGGTGATGGAGGCGGCACCCGTCACCCTGTCACTCGTGTTCGGCGGCGCCGTGCTCTGGGTCGCGGGCAGCCTGGTGATCGGACTCACCGCCGCCGCCTTCCGCAACACCGTCGTCGATCGCGGGCTGATGATCCTGAGCCTGATCGGCGTCTCGATGCCGGTGTTCTGGGTCGGCGAGATGCTGAACCTCGTGACCCAGAACCGGCTGCATGACACAGTCCTGTTCTCCTGGGTGCCGGCGCTCGGCTACAAGCCGCTGCTCGCCGACCCGTGGGATTGGTTCAAGACCATGCTGGTGCCCTGGGTCAGCCTGGCGATCCTCTATATCGGCCTCTATGGCCGCGTGCTGCGCGCCAGTCTCGTCGAAGCGGAGCAGGAGGACTACATCCGCACCGCGCGCGCCAAGGGTCTCTCGGAATTCCACATCCTGACCCGGCATGCGCTGCGCATGTCGCTGATCGGCTTCGTCACGCTGTTCGGGCTCGATTTCGGCGTGCTGGTGGGCGGCGGCGCGCTGCTGACCGAAGTCGTGTTCGGCTTGCAGGGCGTGGGCAAGCTCACCTTCGATGCGCTGCACACGCTCGACCTGCCGATGATCATGGCAACCGTAATGTATTCGTCGGTGTTCGTCGTGCTGGCCAACACGGTGGTCGACCTGCTGTACGCGGTGATCGATCCGCGAGTGCGCGCCAGATGACCGAGGCGCCGCTGCTCGAAATCCGCAACCTGCGGGTCAGCTTCCGCACCGAGCGCGGCATGGTGCGGGCGGTCGACGACCTCTCCCTCACCATCGGCGCGCGCGAGATCGTCGGCATCGTGGGCGAATCCGGCTCCGGCAAGACGATGACGGTGCTGGCGATCCTTGGCCTGATCCGTGATCCGAACGCGGTGATCGAGGGCTCTATCCGTTTCCGCGGCCGCGAGCTGATCGGCCTGCCGGACCGCGAGATGCGCCGGCTGCGCGGCGGCGCGATCGCCATGATCTTCCAGGACCCGATGACCGCGCTGACGCCGGTGCACACGATCGGGCGGCAGATCGTCGAGCAGATCCGCGAGCACCGCGGGCTCACGCACCGCGCCGCCTGGGACCGCGCCGTCGCCTTGCTGGACGCGGTCGGCATTCCGCGGCCCGGGATCGTCGCCGAGCGCTATCCGCACGAGCTCTCCGGCGGCATGCGCCAGCGCGCGGTGATCGCCATGGCATTGTCCTGCGACCCGGCGCTGCTGCTGGCCGACGAGCCCACGACCGCGCTCGACGTCACCGTGCAGGCGCAGATCCTCGACCTGATCCGCCGGCTGCGCACCGAGTTCGACTCCTCCGTCGTGCTGATCACGCACAATCTCGGCGTGGTGGCGGAGATCGCCGATGCGGTGATCGTGATGTATGCCGGTCGCATCGCCGAGCGCGCCGGCACCGAGGCGCTGTTCGCCGATCCGTGGCATCCCTACACCTGGGGCTTGCTTGGCTCGGTGCCGCCGCTGGACGGACCGCGGCTGATGCGGCTCACTTCCATCCCCGGCCTGCCGCCCTCCTTGCTCAACCTGCCGCCCGGCTGTCCGTTCATGCCGCGCTGCCGCTGGCGCCGCGACGCGTGTCTCGCCCGGCCGCCGCTGGAAGGTCCGCCGGCGCACCAGGCCGCTTGCGTCATCGCCCCGGAGGAGCGGCCGGCCGATCGCGTGCAAGCGCTCGGTCCTTTGGTTGCGGCGCGATGACCGGGTTGGCCCGATGAGCGCGATAGGCCCGCTGCTGGAGGCGATCGAGGTCACGCGCCACTACACGGTCGGCAACAGCCTGTTTCGCAAGCGCAATGCCCTGGTCCGCGCGGTCGACGGCGTGTCACTCGCGGTGCGCGAGGGCGAGACGCTTGGCCTGGTCGGCGAATCCGGCTGCGGCAAGTCGACCCTCGGCCGCTGCCTGGTGCGGCTCTACGATCTGACATCCGGGCAGATCCGGTTCGAGGGACGGGAGATCGGCAGCCTCACGCGCCGGCAATTGCGGCCGCTGCGCAGCCGGATGCAGATGGTGTTCCAGGACCCGTCGGCGTCGCTCAACGGGCGGCGGCGGGTGCGCGACCTGCTGGCGGAGCCGCTGCGCGTGCATCGGCGCGGCGCGCCGGCCGCGATCGACGCGCGCGTGCGCGACCTGCTGCGCCTGGTCGGGCTGCAGCCCGATCACCTGGAGCGCTTCCCGCACGAATTCTCCGGCGGCCAGCGTCAGCGCATCGGCATCGCCCGGGCGCTGGCGCTGGAACCGCGGCTGGTGGTCGCGGACGAGCCGGTCTCGGCGCTGGACGTCTCGATCCAGGCGCAGATCGTCAATCTGTTGCTCGATCTGCAGCAGCGGCTCGGCCTGACCTACGTCTTCATTGCGCATGATCTGAGCGTGGTGCGGCAGATCGCGGGTCGCACCGCGGTGATGTATCTCGGCGCGCTGGTCGAGATCGGGCCGACTGAGACCGTGTTCCACGCGCCGGCGCATCCCTACACCGAGGCGCTGATTTCCGCCGTGCCGGTGCCCGATCCGCGCGTCGGCGCGCGCCGCCGCCGCATCGTGCTCGGCGGCGACGTGCCGAGCCCGATCGATCCGCCCGCCGGCTGCCGCTTCCACCCGCGCTGCCGCTATGCGACCGAGCGCTGCCGGATGGAGGTGCCGGTGCTGCGGCCGCTCGGGGACGGGCGGGAGGTTGCGTGCCACTACCCGCTCGCGGGGTGAAGCCGGGCGGCGGGCGGCGCTTCGACCCGTCCCGAACAGCGCCTACTGAATGCGCCCGATCTGCTGCTCGCTGATCGCGCGGATGAAGTCTGGCAGCGGCACGAAGCCGACGCGATCGAGATACGTGCCGGCATTGCCGCCCTCGAGCGAGACCGCCCAGAGCAGGAAGTGGCGCAGCGCTGCCGCGGTCTTCGGATCGGCCTGGCGGGTCGAGACCACGACGTATTCGTAGTTGATCAGCGGATACGAATCGTCTCCCGGTGCGTAGACCAGACTCAGCCGCTCATCGGGCGGCGTGCGCGAATCGAGCTCCGAGGCCGCGGCCTGGATGGTCTCGGGCGTGGGCAGGAGGAACTTTCCCGCCTGGTTGGCGAGCCGCGCCGTGCCGAGCTTCGCCTTGGCCATCGCCTGGTGGAAGCTGACGCCGACATAACCGACGGAGTAGGGCGTCTTGACGAGCGCGGTCACCATGCCCTCGTTGCCCGTCACCGCACGCTCGCCGGCGACATCGGGCCATTTCAGCGTCATCCCGTAGCCGAGCCGGTCCTCCCAGTCCTGGTCCGCGAAATCGAGGAACTGGGTGAAGATGAAGGTGTCGCCCGATCCGTCCGCCCGCCGCAGCGGCACGATCGGCTGATGCGGCAGCTTGACCCCTGGATTGAGCGCCACGATCGGCGCCGCGTCCCATTCGGTGATCCGGCCGCGATAGATCCGCGCGAGGACCCGCCCGTCCAGCTTCAGCCCGGCATCGTTGAGGTCGGGGATGTTGTAGTTCACGGTCTGCGCCGAGATCGCGACGGGGATGTCGACGATCTCAGGGTTCTGCTCGGCCTGCTCGTCCGACATGTAGGCGTCGGAGGCGCCGATCTCCGCCTCCTTGTTCACCGCCGCCGCAATCCCCATCGCCGAGCCGGTGCCGGTCGCGGTCAGCGTCACGTCCGGCGCCACCTTGGCATAGTCGGTAATCCAGAGCTGGAACAGCGGATAGATCAGGGTGGAGCCGGTCTCGCTCAGCTTGGTGCCTTGCGCGCGGGCGGGAAGCCCGGGCCAGGCAAGCAACACCAGTGCCAGGACGGCGATCGCACGCCGCGCGAATTGCACCTGCAACTGCACCATGAAGCTGCTCTCCCTCGGAGCCTGGAGGCGATCCCGACCGAGCGGGCGCGCTCGATCGGGCAACGCTGCGCGTGAAGACGAAGTGGCGGAGCGGGTTCGGCGAACCTGCCGGCCGGCGTCAGTGGCCGTGCTGCCGACCCATCTCCTCGAGACTGACGCCGGTGGTCTCGATCCGGTACATCCAGGTCACCAGCGCGCCGAGCAGCGACGTCACGACGAGCCCATAGAGCAGGGCAGTGGTGCCAATGCTGGCGAGCAGGATCGGGAACAGGAAGGCGGTGGAGACCGCACCGATCTTGCCGACCGCGGCGGCGAAGCCCGCCCCCATGCCGCGCACCTCGGTCGGAAACACCTCGCCCGCCAGCAGATAGGTCTGCGCATTCGGCCCCAGATTGGTCATGAAGTCGAACAGCATGAAGCCGGCGAAGATCAGCCCGATTTTCAACGACCCGCCGGCATCCTGGGAGAACGACGCGAGCAACAGCCCGGCGGCGCAGCCGATGAAGCCCACGACCTGCAGCTTGATGCGGCCGACCCGGTCGGCGAGCAGCACCGCGAAGATGATTCCAACGATGAGCAGGGTATCGATCAGGGCGGCGCCCTTGGCGGCGAGGATGTCGTCGCCGATCACGTCGCGCAGGCTGCGGATGTGGTCGGCGTGGCCGCCGATCGCGGTTGCCAGGATCACGGGCGTGAAGATGCCGATGCCGTAGGTGCCGAGATCCTGCAGGAACCACGGGGCCGAGGCGAAGATCGTGGCGCGGCGGTTGCGCGCGTTGAACAGCGCCAGGAAGGACTTCCCGCCCTTGGCCCGCTCGCGGCTGTTGGCGCCGTGCCGATGCAGCCGGATCCCCTTCGGATAGGGCGGGTCGCGGTGCAGCAGCGTCGTGACCGAGCGTTCCGCCTCGTCATGCGAGCCCCGCACCGACAGCCAGATCGCGCTCTCGACGATGAAGAACCGGCCGACCGTGACGGCGATCGCAGGAACCAGGGCGGTCGCGTACATCCATCGCCAGGCGTCGAGGCTCGGGTCCCAGAGCAGCACGAGATAGCCGACGCCGGTACCGGCGAGCGCGCCGAGCGCCTGGAAGCCGAAGGCCCCCAGCACCAGCCGGCCGCGCATCGAGCTCGGGATGTTCTCCGAGATGATCATGTGCGCGGTCGGATAGTCGCAGCCCAGTGCTAAGCCGAGCCCGAACAGGCAGATCGCGAGCGAGAGGAAGTTGTTGCACAGCGTGAGCAGGGCGAGGAAGGCGCAGAAGATGACCATCTCGGCGATGAACATCCGCTTGCGGCCGAAATAGTCCGACATGCCGCCGAGCAGCAGCGCGCCGACCAGGATGCCGGCCAGGCTCGCGGCACTGACGATGCCCTTCTCGGCCGGCAGGATGTGGAACTCGCGCACGATCAGGGGCAGGGCGACACCGGTCATGAAGACGACGAAGCCCTCGAAGAACTTGCCCGCCGCGGCCAGCCACCAGATGCGCCGCTGCATTGCCGTCATCGGCGCCGACGGAAGCCGCGTCCCGTCGGACCAGGTCGGCAGTTCGTCGATATATTCCTGGACCGATCGTGGATGCGGCCCTAGCCGGACCGCCTCGGCGGTGTTCTGCATTGGCCCCTTGCCCCATTTCTGTTGGACGGGGCAGAACGCAGCCCCACCGTTCCGTTCGGATGCGGCGGCCGCAGCTAATCACAATCGCCGAAGCGTGAAATGTGACAAGTTGATGGCGCAATCCGCCCGGTCGCGGCGGGCGTCAGGCGAGGTCGCTGGTGACGACAACCGGCAGCGGCGGCAGGGAGAAGCAGAAAGTCGCACCCTCGTCCGGGCTCGCCTCCGCCCAGATGCGCCCGCCATGCCGCTGGACGATGCGCTGAACCGTCGCGAGACCGAGGCCGGTGCCGGGAAACTCGCTCTGGTGATGCAGCCGCTCGAACAGGCCGAACAGCCGTCGCGCCGCCTCGGGCGCGAACCCGGCGCCGTTGTCCGAGACGCGGAAGACCTGCTCGCCATCGTCCTGCGGCATGCGCGCAAACTCGATGCGCGCGGCCGGGCGCTTGCCGGTGAACTTCCAGGCGTTGCCGATCAGATTGTCCAGCACCGATTGCAGCAGCACCGCATCGCCGAAGGCGGTCAGCTCCGGCTGAATGAGGAACTCGACCTGCCGGTCGGGCTCATTGCGTTGCAGTTGGTGTGCGATCGCGGTGGCCATGCGGCTGAGATCGACCGGCGTGCCGCGCAGGTTCTGCCTGGTCGCCGCGGCGAGTCCGAGCAGGCCCGAGATCAGGGCATTCATCTGCACCGTGCTCGCGAGAATGCGCTGCATCCAGATCGCCGCGTCCGAGGCCAGCGGTGCCGTCGGTCCGTCCTGCATCCTGGAGACGTAGTGGTCGATATGCCGCAGGGGCGCGCGCAGATCGTGCGCCACGGAGTAGGAGAACGCCTGCAGTTCCTCGTTGGCAGCCGCGAGCTCGCCGGTGCGTTCGGCGACGCGGCGCTCGAGGTCGAGGCCGGCGACGCCGAGCGCCCCGATCAGACGCTCCCGCTCGCTCTCGCTGGCCGCCAGGGTTGCGAGGGCATCGTCGCGTTCACGTTCGGCGGTCTGCACGCGGGTGATCTGGTCCGCCATCCACTGGCATTGCCGGTCGCGATCGAACTCGGGTGACAGCAGCGTCTCGGGCGGCAGGTAGAAAAAATTGTCGCGCCGCAGCTCGGTGCCGAGGTGGATGCTGCGATGGGCGAGGAGCGCGTCCAGCAGGGCCTGTGGCGGAACCCTGCCCGAATGATAGAGGCAGATGCCCTGCAGCGGCTTCTCGCGGAACAGTGTCTCCAGCAGCGCCTCGTATTCGAGCAGACGGTCGAAACTCGTGTCCGGGCCGAGTTCCCATCTGAGGTCTCCGACGGCGGACAGGCCGCGAAATCCGCCCTGCACGGCATCGTCGATCATCTCGCCCAGCAGGGCGACCATGGCGGCGGGATCGAATCCGCCCTCGAGGTAGGAACGGTCGGAGGACAGGACCAAGGCCCCGCGATCGATCCGGGCGGCAACGTCGACGCCCTGCGCGACCAGCGCCCGGTCGATCATTGCGAGGGTTTCGGGCGCCCCGAGATAGAGGCAGCGCCAGTGGGATTCGAGCGAGTCACTCAGGAACGGAATGACAACCGGCAGTTGCCGGGCAGGCTCCCCGTCGTAGATCAGGCATTTATGGCGGCCCGCGCCGCCTGGGACTGCCCGCGGAAGCTTCGCCCTGTCCAGAGCGTACATGGCGACCCATCAGTTTGGCGACGCAACGGGTCCGCCGGACGCCCGGCGCGCCGGCAACCATCGCATCGCATACCAGCATACGCTTCGCCATGCCTGCGCTCAAGGCAATGGGGGCGATCCGCCGCCACGGACGCACGATGCGAGGGTTGGGCTGCTGGTGTGGGGAGGCGCTGCCGGGCTGCATGTATCCAGGCCAATCAGTGAGCGATGTCGCCGCCACGACGCCGATCGTTCTCTGGCTCCTCGCGCACGGCTCGCGACTCCTGCCCCGGCCGGGAACGCGCTCTCCCGCCGGACCGTGTTCGGCGGCATAGTGGTCGGACCGGGGAGAAGACGCGATGGTGCGATCGGCAGCGGCGCTTGGAATCCTGCTGGCGTGCGCCGGCGGCCAGGCCGGGGCGACCGCGCCGCCTGCCCCCGCAGCTACCGCCGCTCCGGCGGCCGGTGCCGCGGCCCCGAAGATTCCGCCGCCCAAGGGGACGCCGCCCGCCAGCCACGAACACATGCCGAAGAACGAGGCGACCGGCATCCTGGGCAAGGAGGTGACCGACCAGAAGGGCGACGAAGTCGGGCGCATCGTCAATGTGCTGGTCGACCAGGACGGGAACCCGCGCGCGGTGGTGATCGATTTCGGCGGGTGGCTCGGCGTCGGCAGCCGCAAGATCGCGGTCGTCTGGCGGGCCCTGCACTTTGCTCCCGGATCGGCGGGGAATGGCCGCATCACGCTCGACATGACACCCGAACAGCTCAAGAACACACCTGAATACACGGGGCCCGGCGAGCCGGTGACGGTCGCGGCCCCGCCCCGCCCGGGCGAACCGTCCCCCGAGCCGGCCGGTCCGCGCTAGCCGCCCGTCCGTGTCCGCCCAGGCCCCGCCGGCGGCCGGTCGCCCGGACCGTCCTGCCTTGCTCTCACGGCTTCGTCGCCGCGTCCCGGCGACGCCGGGTGGCGGCCGGGAGGTGACGCCGGCGGCGCGGCGGGAGATCGGGCTCGACTGGCTCAACTTCTTCGTCGCCAACGTGCAGACCGGGTTCGGCCCGTTCATCGCCGTCTACCTGACGGAGCAGGAATGGACCCAGGTCGATATCGGCGTGGCACTCAGCGTCGGCACCTTCGCCGCCATGGCGAGCCAGGTGCCGGCCGGCGTGCTGGTCGATGCGATGCCGAACAAGCGTTTCGCCGCCCTCTCGGCGGTGGTTGCGATCACGGTCAGCGCGCTGCTGTTCGCGGTCTGGCCGGAGCGCCTGTCGGTGTTCATCGCCGAGGTCGCCCACGGCTTCGCGAGCTGCATGCTGACGCCGGCGCTTGCCGCGATCAGCCTGGTGCTGGTCGGCCGGGCACGGCTGGGCAACCGGTTGGGCCGTAACGCGCGCTACGCCTCGATCGGCAACGGGCTGGCGGCGGCGGTGATGGGCGCCTGCGGCACTTACGTCTCGAGCCGGGCGGTGTTCCTGCTGACCGCCGCGCTGACCATTCCCGGGCTGCTGGCGTTGCGCGCGATCGGCCCGGCGCGCGCCGCCGATGCTCCGGACGCGATCGACCGGGCGGTGGCGCAGAAGCGGGGCGCGAGCGACCTCAGGCGGCTGTTCACCGACTGGCGGCTGCTGGTCTTCGCCGGGGTTTGCCTGCTGTTCCACATGTCGAATGCAGGGATGCTGCCGCTGGCCGGCAGCATCGTGACCGAGCAGGTCGGGCAGGGGGCCAATCTGGTGATCGCGGCCTGTATCGTCGTGCCGCAGGCGGTGGTGGCGCTGCTCTCGCCCTGGGTGGGGCGGAGTGCCGATCACTGGGGGCGGCGGCCGCTGCTGATGCTCGGTTTCGCCGCGCTGCCGGTGCGCGGGGTGCTGCTGGCGGTGACGGCGAATCCGTGGCTGCTGATCGTGGTGCAGTCGTTGGACGGGGTGAGTGCTGCGGCGTTCGGGGTGCTGTTGCCGCTGGTTGCCGCCGATCTGACGCGCGGCACCAACCGGTTCAATCTGTGCCTTGGTTTGCTCGGGGTTGCGATCGGGGCCGGGGCGACGATCAGCACCACGCTGGCTGGGACGGTCTCGGAGCAGTTCGGCAATCCGGCGGCCTTTCTCGCGCTTGCCGGAAGCGGCATGCTGTCGGTGTTGCTGGTGCTGGTGGCGATGCCGGAGACGCGGCCGAGACTGGAGCCCCCGCCGGGAGCGTGACGGGTGCCGAGGAGGAAACGATGAGCGAGCTGCCGACGATCGATCCGCACCACCATCTCTGGGACATGGAGCGGTTTTCCTATCCGTGGCTCGTGGTCAAGCCGCAGCCGATTAGTGTTGCGGGCGATGTCGCGCCGATCGCGCACAGCTACCGGATCGAGGATTACCTGGCCGATATCCGTGACCAGAACGTGGTCAAGTCGGTGCATATCGATGCTGGCTACGATCAGACCGATCCGGTCGGGGAGACGCGCTGGCTGCAGAGTGTCGCGGACGCGCATGGATTTCCGCATGGGATCGTCGCGCATGCACAGTTGCAGGCATCGGACGTGCAGGCGGTGCTGGAGGGGCATCGGCAGTTCCGCAACCTGCGCGGCATCCGGCACATCGTGAACTGGCACCGCGATCCGGCGAAGACGTTCGTGCAGCGGCCGGATCTGCTGACCGATCCGGCGTGGCTCGCGGGGTTTCGGTTGTTGCGACGGTACGACTTGTCGTTCGATTTGCAGCTTTATCCGTCGCAGATGCTGGACGGCGCGAAGTTGGCGGCGGCGCATGCGGATACGTCGATCATTCTGAACCATGCCGGGATGCCGATCGATCGCGATCCCGAGGGGATCGCGCAGTGGCGGTCGGGGATGCGGGCTTTGGCGGCGCAACCGAACGTGACGGCGAAGGTATCGGGTCTCGGGATGGTCGACTGGCACTGGACGGTTGAGAGCATTCGTCCGTTCGTGCTGGAGGCGATCGAGATTTTCGGCCCGGCGCGCGCGATGTTCGCGAGCAATTTTCCGGTGGACAAGCTGTACAGCAGTTTCGATGCGCTGTATGGCGCGTTCCGCGCGATCGTGCGCGATTTCAGCGAGGACGAGAAGCGGATGTTGTTCGCTGGCACCGCGGAGCGCGTGTATCGGATTTGAGTCTTCCACGGGACTAACGGCCTCGCTTCAAAAGGATGGGAGCAGAGGGCCCTGTTGTGCTTTTTCCGTGATATTGATGACATTAGGCTACCGGCGACGATACTCTAATGCACTGACTCACACGGAGCATGCATTCACCTTGGCGATGATGGCGGCGGGCGTGGCGGTCCAGACGAATGGCTTCGGATCGGCGTTGTGTTCGGCGAGGTAGCGCTTGATGGCAGCCTGCAGGTCGACCAGCGAGTGGAAGCTGCCGCGCCGGATCCGCCTGCGGGTCAGGGCGGAGAAGAAGGTCTCTACCGCGTTCAGCCACGATCCGGAGGTCGGCGTGAAATGGAAGGTCCAGCGCGGGTGCCGCTCCAGCCACGCCTTTACCTTCGGATGCTTGTGGGTGGCGTAGTTGTCGACGA
>DATJSJ010000161.1:0-9831 GCA_035504175.1 Acetobacteraceae bacterium | reverse complement strand
GGTCAGGCAGGCCGACAGGAACAGCAGCCGCGGCCGATACGCCCCGAGCGCGTCGAGCAGCGCCCCGGCCGTGGTCGCCTGCTCATCCCCGGTGGCGCTCTCCAGCATCAGCACCGGTTGCGGCGGCGCCTTGCCGTCCTTGCCGCGCCAGGCATTGTGTCCGTGGCAGGAGAGATGCAGCACCGGCAGCGCCGGCTGCAGATGCGCGAGCCGCCGGCTCAGCTCCTCCGCGTTGCCGCTCTCCTCGACGAACAGGTCGAGATCCTGGTCCGGTCCCGCGGCGGCCATGATCGCCGCCTCTTCGGCCTCGAAATCCAGCTCCCGCGCGCCGCGCGGCGCCGCCGCCATGAACGCGATGCCCAGCCGGTAATCGTCCAACGCCGGCGCGGACGCCGGCCTGCCCAGACGCCGCGCCGGCGCATAGCGCAGCTCCGCATCCAGCGCGAGAAACCCGAGCGCATCGGCGAGCAGCTCCCATGGCGCATGCAGGACCGCCCAATCCGCCTCGTCCGGCTGCAGCGCTCCGCGGATCTCGAACGCGAAGGGAGGTGACAAATCCCGCAGCAGCCCGGCGAGCCAGCCGCCGGCGCCATCGAGCCAGGCGTACAACGCGCGCCCGATCGCGAGCAGCGCCGCGTCGTCCCCGGTCTCCCGCGCAATCGCGTAGCGGCGGCCAAGCGCGACCAGCGGCGCCGCATCGAGCGGCCGGCGCTGGTCGAACCCGGCGCCGACCAGCGAGAGGTGCGAGCCCTCGCAGTGCAGGACCGTGGCCATGCGCGTCGGCCAGCCACCTCTCTGGTTGCGATCGCACAATATTCCGGCGGAACTTGCGACGGCAATGCCGCCCGATGACAGATGCGTTACCGGAACGGCCGGTCGGCGAAGCACAGGAAAGCGCTGCGGCTCCGCCCGTCGGGCCGCGTCGCGGCCCGATCCCGCCGGGGCGAGGAGCGGCGTCAGTAGCGACGCAATAGCGCGACCAGCCGTCCCTGCACCCGCACGCGGTCGGCGGGGAAGATGCGGATCTCATGCCGCGGATTGGCGGGCTCGAGCGCGATCGAGTTCGAGCGGCGACGCAGGCGCTTCAGCGTCACCTCGTTGTCGTCGATCAGGGCGACGACGATCTGCCCGTTCTCCGCCGTCTCGGCGCGGCGGATGATCACCGTGTCGCCATCCAGAATGCCGGCATCGACCATCGAGTCACCGGCAACCTCCAGCGCGTAATGCTCGCCGCTGCCGAGCAGCGCCATCGGCACCTCGATCTGCGTGCCGTTGTCGCGCAACGCCTCGATCGGCAGGCCGGCGGCGATCCGCCCGTACAGCGGCAACTGCACCGCCCCGGCCTCGTGGGCCGCCCGCACCCCGGACAATCGCCCGCTGAAATCGCCGCGAATCACGTTCGGCGCGAAACTCGGCTCCGCCCGGACCGGCGCCGCCGACGCGGGACCGGCCGAGAGCGGCGTGCTGCCGTCCGGCAGCCGCACCACCTCGAGCGCGCGCGCCCGGTGATGCCGCCGACGCAAAAAGCCGCGTTCCTCCAGCGCCGAAATCAGCCGGTGGATGCCGGATTTGGAGCGAAGTTGCAGCGCCTCCTTCATCTCCTCGAAACTCGGGGAGAAGCCGGTCGCCTTCAGATGCTGGTCGATGAACACCAGCAATTCGTGCTGCTTGCGGGTCAGCATCGGACGCACTCTCCTCGGCCGATCCACGGGTGGCGGCGTCTCGCCGCGTGGGGCTCCATGCTCCGGTCTGGATCCATTCCGGCCGGCGCCGTCCGCGTTGCGCCGCCCGGCGATCCCTGTTCCGCCGGCCCCGCATCGGCGGGAATCCTGGAACAAACCGGCAACCTGCCGGCGTTCTAGGTTGGTTCCGCGTGGCCCGTCAAGCGCCGTCTGCGGATGAAGCTGAAAAGTCTCATTTTGCGGTCCGGCGCTGCCCTGCGATTGCGCCCCCCGCCGGGTGACCGCGCCGCGGGAGCCGGGCTGGTGGAAGCGCGGCCGCGCCGACTTGTCGTCGCTTCTCGCTTCCAGCGCATGCCGGCACTTGCGGTCCCGGTCTCGTTCCAACTTCCGTGCACCGCCGGTGTCCGATCTCGGCCTGTCTGACCTGGCGTTTCGCTGCGGGTGCAGACGTGCGCGGCGCCACGCCGGCCGTGGCAAGATGGTTCCCGGGACCGGAGTTCCGGATCGCGTAACGTCCTGGCGCACAGGTGAGTGAAATGCAGTTTCTGTTCGGCGCGGGTGCGGCTCGATGGGTCGCTCGGTTCTGCAGGTGACGCCAGCCCGCGGCGACGCGTCGATCGATGCGGATCCCGACCAGCTTCGGGTTGCGCAGATTGTATTTGCGGGTCGGCTGAATGTCGCGGAGTGATCGCTGAGCTTCGTTCGACTCACGCGGAGGAACAGCAGCCCGACTTCCGGCCGCGCGGTGCGCCCCGGTTGCCAGTCAGCATCCTTGCGTCGTGCGCCGCGCGCGTATCGAGATGGGAAACCGGCCAAAGATGTCCCGCACGTTGCTTCCGGCCGGCCGAACGGACGCGCGCGACGAGCCCAGAGTCACCGTCGCGCAGCGCGACGACGCCGGCGCCCGACAACCACCGCCGAGCCCGCAGAGCGGATCCCAGCCTCCCCTGGCGGACAGCACGGCGCTGCTTCAGTCCCGGATGTGATGCGCAGACGATTCACCTCTGGTTAACCACCATACTTCAAGTTTTTGCACGGACGGGGCAGCATTTTTTTGGATACCCGGGTCGTGACCATCGTGGGGGCGCAATGATTATCGTCACGGCCTCTTCGGCCGAATATTTTCATTTCCTCCAGGGCATGGTGCTTTCCATCCGCGACCAGCCGGCCGCACGCAACGTCGCGCTTGGCTGCCTCAATCTCGGGCTCACGGTCGAGCAACGGGACTGGCTCGCGACGCGGAACGTCAGCATTGTCGATCCGGAATGGGAATTCGGCTTCGATGATGCGGCAGGCGCCCCGCTCCCCTTCAAGGCGATCCTCGCCCGGCCGCATCTGCCGAAATATTTCCCCGGCCACGACATCTATATGCATCTGGATGCCGATGCCTGGGTGCAGGACTGGGCCGCCGTCGACCTCTACATTGCCGGTGCGGCCAAGGGGATCATGGCGATCACGCCCGAAATCGATCGCGCCTTCATCTCCAACTACGGCACGAGCCGTTCCTACCGTGCCTTCGTCATCAAGGTCTACACCGATCTGTTTGGTGAGGAAGCCGCCATCAGATACCGCGACTATCCGATCCTCAACACCGGTGCCTTCGCGATGCCGGCAAGCTCGCCGCTGTGGCGGCGCTGGGCGGAGCGGATCGCCGAAAGCCTCGCACGCGGGCGGAATTTCCATGTCGAGCAGGCGTCGCTCAATTACGAGCTGTTCGAGAATCTCGACGACTACCTCGCCGACGGCCTCGAATTCCTGCCCGCGCGCTGCAACTGGGTGTGCCACCAGGCGCTGCCGAAATTCGACGCGGAACGCGGTCTCCTCGTCGAACCCTTCCTGCCGCATCGGCCGCTCGGCATCGTTCACCGCGCAAGCGATGACTTCAAACAGAAGAAGACCGGGCGCGTTGCCCTCATCGGCGGCGGCTTCGTCGAGATGAACCTGAAATACCGGGAAGGTCGGTATGATTCGGGCGATGGCGAGCCCGCGCGACTGAGCCGCTGGCAGGATGCCGGCTTCGAGTGGACGGAGCAGGCCGGCTAGAGCCCCGCCGCCGTGTCGGACAGGATCGCGGCCGCGGAGCGGGCGCAGGGCGCGATCCTGTCGCGCCTGGTGCCGCTCTGCCTCCTCATCTTCATCGACGCCATGGGCTTCGCGATGATCGCGCCGATCCTTGCCGCGCATCCGCTGAGCCGCGTTCCGGCCGTGCAGGCGATCCTCTACGGCGTCGCGATCGGCATCTACCCGCTCGCGACCTTCTTCGCCGCCCCGATCCTGGGGGCGCTGTCTGATCAGATCGGCCGCCTGCCCGTCATGCTCCTCTGCGGCACCGGGTTGATCGTTTCGTATGCGGCGATCGCGCTCGGCCTCGCGCTCGGCGCGGCCAGCATCGTGATCCTCGGCCGTCTCGTGGGTGGTCTCACCGCCGCGACCCAGGCCGTCGCGCTGGCCGCCCTCGGTGACGCGGGTGAGAGTGCGGGACGCGACGGGCGGCTCAATGCCGGTCTCTTCGCCTCCTCCCTCGGCTTCGTTTGCGGGCCGGCGCTGTCTGGCAGCCTCTCGGGTATTGGCTCGTTCGCCGACCAGGTCGCGCCGCTCGCCGCGATCGTACTGCTCGCCGCCGTCACCCTGGTCTGGCTCAAGGCGAGCCATCCCGCCGCGCCCCGCCGCATGAGCGGCGCCGCCGTGAGCCTCCCGGAAAGCTGCCGCCGCAGCATCCGCGATCTCGGGCGGAGCGTGGCCGCCCCGCGCCTGCGCCGACTCTCGCTCATCTTCCTGCTGCAGCAGCTCGGCTGGGGCGCCTTCTTCTTCTTCATCGCGCCGCTGCTCCTGGCACGCCTCGAGTTTTCGGGCCGGGCCGCGAGCTTCTACATGGCACTCCTCGGCATCGGCTTCTGCCTCAGCTTCGCGATCGCCATGCCGCTGCTCCGCCGCTTCTTCCCGGTCCGGGCGATCGCGGTCGCGGGCATGGGGGTGACCACCCTCGGTGTCGGTGCCGCGGCGCTTGCCCGACAACCGGCCGCGCAATGGCTGCTCGCGCTCCCGGTCGCGACCGCGGTCGCTGCCGCGTACGGCGCCATCATCATGCTGTTCACGCGCGAGGCGGCGCAGAATCAGGGCGAGATCCTCGGCGTCACCGCCTCGATCAATGCGCTTGCGTTCGGCCTGACCTCGATCGCGAGCGGCGTCATCGCGGCACTCGGCGCAACAGCGCCGATCGTCTGCGCCGCCATCCTGATGGCCGGCGCGACCGTCCTGCTCGTCATAAACCCCGCAAGCAATGAAGGCGCCACATCTTGAGAACGATCCTGCTCGCCGGTGGCTTCGGCACCCGTCTCTCCGAATACACCGACGACATTCCGAAACCGATGGTGCCGATCGGCGGCCTGCCCATGCTCTGGCACATCATGAGCATCTATTCGCATTTCGGTCACAGCGAGTTCCTCGTCGCCCTCGGCTACAAAGCCGAATACATCAAATCCTTTTTCCTCAACTATGAGACGCTGCATTCCGACTTCATCATCGACATGGCGACCGGCAAGACGCGCCCGGTCGAGCGCCCGGCGGTGAATTGGAAGCTCGCCCTCATCGACACGGGCCTCGATACCCAGACCGGCGGGCGCATCCGGCGCATGCGCCGCTGGCTCGGCGACGAGACCTTCATGGCGACCTACGGCGACGGCGTCTCGGACGTCGACATCAACGAACTCATCAGATTCCACCGGAGCCACGGCAAGCTCGTCACGATGACGCTGGCGCGCCCCGCCGCCCGCTTTGGCGTGGTCGAGTTCGAGCAGGACAGCATCATCCGCTCGTTCAAGGAAAAGCCGCTGCAGAGTGCCGGCTACGTCAACGCCGGGTTTTTCGTGATCGAGCCGGGTTTCATCGATTTCATCGACGGCGACGAGACCATCCTCGAACGCCAGCCGCTCGAGCGGGTGGCGGAGGCGGGCGAACTCATGGGCTTCGTCCATAACGGCTTCTGGCGGCCGATGGACACCAAGAAGGACGTCGAGGACCTGAACAAGATGTGGGTCCGTGACGAGGCGCCGTGGAAGCGGTGGTCGCTCGCCACCAGCTGCGCCCGCAGGGGAAGCGACAATTTCGATGTTTGATGATCTCTACCGCGGCAAGCGCGTCCTCATCACCGGGCATACCGGCTTCAAGGGCTCCTGGCTCAGTGCCTGGCTGCTCTCCCTCGGCGCCGAGGTCGCCGGCTTCGCCCTGCCGCCGGCCTATGAGAACAGCCATTTCGAACTGCTCGGGCTTGCCCGGCGCATGCATCACGTCGTGGGCGATCTCAGGGATGACGACGCCATCGGCCGGGCGATGGCGGAGGCGCGCCCGGACATCGTCTTTCACCTCGCGGCCCAGGCGCTGGTGCGCCCAGCCTATGCCGACCCCAAGGGCACCTTCGACACCAACGTTGGCGGCGCCGTCAATCTGCTCGAGGCCGTGCGCCGGACGGACAGCGTGCAGACGCTCGTCTTTATCACCTCCGACAAATGCTATCGCAACGTCGACTGGGAGTGGGGGTATCGCGAGACGGATACGCTCGGCGGGCGAGACCCGTACAGCGCGTCGAAGGGTTGTGCCGAACTGGTCTTCGACGCCTACTGGAACTCCTTTCTCAAGGGCCATATCCGGGCCGCGACGACCCGCGCCGGCAACGTGATCGGCGGTGGCGACTGGGCAACGGATCGGCTCATCCCCGATTGCATCCGTTCCCTCCGCCGGGGCGAGACGATCGTCATCCGCAGCCGCGATGCGACGCGCCCCTGGCAGCATGTGCTCGAGCCGCTCGGCGCCTATCTGCTGCTCGGCGCCCGGCTCATGCGCCAGGATGGCGACGCCTTCTGCAGGAACTGGAACTTCGGCCCCGGCCACGGCGCGAACCGGACCGTCGAGACCGTGGTGCGCAAGGTGATCGCTCTCTGGGGCGATGGCGAGATGGCCGTGCATCACGATCCCAACGCGCCGCACGAGGATCATTGGCTGCAGCTCAACACTGACCGCGCCAATCAGTATCTGCACTGGGAGCCGGTCTGGGGCTACGAGGAGTCGATCACCGAGACGGTGCGGTGGTATCGGGAATGGAACGCGGGTGCCGAGGTGCCGGGCCTTTCGCAAACCCAGATCGCGGCGTACGAAGCAACCTGGACCAGGCTCGGCCGGCCATGAGCCGCGCCTGGGCGCTCCATCCGCTGCGGCAGTTCCCGGATGAGCGCGGCGCTGTCCTGCACATGCTCAGGGCGAACGATGCTCATTTCACGATCTTCGGCGAAATCTATTTCTCGACGATCTTTCAGGGCAAGATTAAGGCGTGGCACCTGCACAGGCGGAAGACGGTCAATCTCGCCGTCCCCCTGGGGGCCGTGCGCGTCGTCCTCTGTCGGGACGGCGAGAGCCCCGAAGAGCTTCGCCTCGGCCGGGAGAACTACCAGCTCCTCACCATCGCACCCGGCACCTGGTACGGTTTCGAGGGACTCGCCGCCGGCGAGTCCCTCGTCGCCAACTGCGCGACCGAACCCTTCGACCCGGCGGAGGGGGAAAGTCTGCCGGCCGATACGCCGAAAATTCCGTATCGCTGGGGCGGCGCATGAAGGTTCTGATCACCGGGGCGACGAGCTTCGTCGGCTGCCATCTCGCGTCCGGGTTCCAGGCCGCCGGCCATTGCGTCGTGGCGGGCGTGAGCGTCGCGGGCGAGGCGGGGGGCATTCGTGGCCTTCGGCTCGGCCACATGGCGGAGCGCGGCGTCGCGCTCCGTCCGCTGGATCTCATGGCGCACGAGCAGATCGCCCGGGCCATCTCCGAGGAAAAGCCGGACCTCTGGATCCAGCATGCGGGCTACACCAAGGCTTACGGCTCGGAACATTATGATCTCGCGAAGGGTCTCGCGATCAACGTCCTGCCGCTCGGCGCCATCTTCGAGGCCATGGCGGCGATCGGCGGGCGCGTCATCGTCACCGGCACGATCTCGGAATATTCAGATTCGGACGCGCCGCACCGGGAAGACGAGTGTTGCCGGCCCGCGACCGCGTACGGTCTCGCGAAGCTCGCCGAGACGCTGCGGGCCGAGCAACTCTCCCGCGAGCGCGGCGTACCGACGCGCATTGCCCGCGTCTTCCTCCCCTTCGGTCCACTCGACAACCCGGAGAAGCTTCTCTCGTCCCTCGTCTCGTCCCTCCGCGCCGGCAAACGCATCGGTCTGTCGCCCTGCCTGCAGCAGCGCGACTTCCTCCATGTCGAGGATGTGGTCACGCTCTACCTGGCACTCGCGAACGATCTCGACCGGGGCGGCTGCGACATCTTCAATGTCTGCGCCGGTGAATCACCGCGCCTCAGAGACTTCGTGCTCGAGATCGCTGCGGTCCTCGGCGCCGATCCCGGTCTCTGCGACTTCGAGGCGATTCCCATGCGGCCGGGAGAAGCCATGGTCATCCGGGGCTCCTGCGACAAGGCGCGCAGCCTGCTCGACTGGAGTCCGACACCATGGCGCGCAGCCGTACGCCGCTTCCTGGAACGTCCGACCGCCCCTCGGCATGAGCAACTCGACCGAGAACCGGCTTGCCGCCAGTCCGAAATGCCCGGGCGACAAATCCGTATCGGTCAACATTCGGTCTGACGCCTGGCACATGCGGCCCAGTGTTCCTGCAATCCCGGTACGAGAAGCAAGAGTGACCGGGCTTTGCCAGGATGGTAGCGACCAGGACCGTCGCTCCATCGACCGGTAAGTCGTCGACCTGATCGTCTGGACGACTGCGACGCTGGTCCGCTCCTGGCGGTCAGACGCCCAGCCTGTCCAGCCGGATCACCTCGACCGCCGCACCCGCCGGCAGGGCGGGGGCATGCGGGGCCCGCAGCACCAGCGCGTCCGCCTCGGCCAGCAGCCGCAGCAGTGCTGAATCCTGCCGCTCGTACGGCGTTGCCACCAGCAGCCCGTTCTCACGCTCGTTCAGAACCGCGCGGAGATGATCGAAGCGGTGGTCGTTCGCGCGCACCGGCGCCCCGAGCACGGCCGGACTGGTCCGCGGCGCCTCACCGGCCAGCCCGCAGAGCCGGGCGAGGGCGGGCAGCAGGAACAGCACCCCGCACACCGCGGCGGAGACCGGATTGCCCGGCAGGCCGAGTACCGGAAGCGCGCCGACATGCCCGAACATCAACGGCTTGCCCGGCCGCATGGCGATTTGCCAGAAATCCAGCGCCAGCCCCCGGGCGCCGAGCCCGGCCTGCACCAGGTCGTGATCACCGACGCTGACCCCGCCCGTGGTCACCAGCAGGTCCATGCCCGTGGCCGCCTCGGCCGCCTCGGCGATCGCCGCCCGATCGTCGCGCGCGATCGGCAGCAGCACCGGCTCGCCGCCGCCCTGCCGCACCATCGCCGCCAGCGCATGCGCGTTGGAGCTCACGATGCCGCCCGCCGGTATCGGGTCGCCGGGCAGCGAGATCTCGTCGCCCGTCGCGAGAATGGCCACGCGCGGCCGGCGGTGCACGGCGATCCAGGGATGGTTCGCCGCCGCCGCGAGGCCGATATCCCGCGCGCCCAGGCGCCGGCCGGCCGGCAGCACCACGTCGCCGGCGGCGAAATCCTGCCCGGCGCGGCGGATGTGCTGGCCGGGGACCACCGCCTCGCGCACGACCACCCGATCGCCGTCGGCCGCGGCATCCTCCTGCAGCAGCACCGCATCGGCGCTGTCCGGCATCGGAGCGCCGGTGAAGATGCGGACCGCCTCGCCGGGCCCGACACTGCCGGGGAACGGATGCCCGGCCGGCGCACTGCCGATGACTTGCAGGGCCGCGCCAAACACGCCGTCGGCGTTACGCAGCGCGTATCCGTCCATCGCTGAGACGTCGGCTGGCGGCTGCGTCAACCGGGCGACGACCGGTGTGGCGGTAACGCGCCCGACCGCTTCGCCGAGGGGCACCGTCTCGGCCGGGGCAGGGCGCAGCGCCGCCAGGATGCGCGCCCGCGCCTCCGCGACCGGTATCATTCGGCGATGAACTCGCCCGACTTTCCGCCTGCCTTGTGGGTGAGGCGCAGGGCCTCGATGCGCATCCCGCGATCGACCGACTTGCACATGTCGTAGACGGTCAACGCCGCCACCGAGGCTGCGGTCAGCGCCTCCATCTCCACCCCCGTCGGCCCCGT
>DATJSJ010000160.1:0-34085 GCA_035504175.1 Acetobacteraceae bacterium | reverse complement strand
GCGCAGCGCGGCTTCCGCCTTGACAGCGTTCCGGCCCCGTGGCTCAGGGCAATGGTCGCCTTCGACGGTGTCGAAGGCGCATGCCTTCGCCGCAGCGAAGTAGGGCGCTACCGTCGCCGTACGGTCGGGAGCGCGCCGACTTCGCGCAGCGCCGCGATTTCGGCCTCGGAAAACCCCTGCTCGGCGAGCACCGCCGCACTGTCCTCGGCGAAGTCGGGTGGCACCTGACGCGCGCCGCCGGGCGTGCGCGACAGCTTGATCGGCGTGCCCACCGCGCGGTAGCCATCGATCGCGACGAGCATGTCGCGCGCCGCCGTGTGCGGCGCCGCCAGCGCCTCGTCGATCGCCAGCACCGGTCCGGCGGGCAACCCCAGACGCAGCAGCCGGTCGGCGAGCGCCTTGCCGTCGCGCGTTGCCAATGCCACCTGCAGCTCCGCGCCCAGCGCTGCCCGGTTGCGCACGCGATCGCCGTTGCTGCGAAAGCGCGGATCGTCCGCCAGCTCCGGCCGGTCCAGCTCGGCACACAGCCGCCGGAACTGACCATCATTGCCGATGCACAGGAAAATGTCGCCGCTGGCGGTCGCGAATTTCTCGTACGGCGCGATGTTGGGATGCGGGTTGCCGAGCGGACGCGGCCGCCGTCCATCCAGCAGGTAGTTCGCCCCCTGCGGATGCAGCAGCGCCAGGCCGCAATCATGCAGCGTCATGTCGACGAACTGCCCGCGCCCCGATCCTGCCCGCTCCTGCAACGCCATCAGGATGCCGATCGCGGCATAGAGCCCGGTCGCGAGATCGACGATCGGCGTCGCCATGCGCAGCGGTCCGCGATCGGGCTCGCCATTGATGCTCATCAGTCCGGTCATCGCCTGCAGGATCGCATCGTAACCCGGCAACCCGCCGAGCGGCCCCTCGGCCCCGAAACCGGACACGCGGCAATGCACCAGCCCGGGAAAGCGCGGCGCCAGCGCTTCCTCGTAGCCGAGACCCCAGCGCTCCATCGTGCCGGGCTTGAAGTTCTCGACCAGCACGTCGGCGCGCTCGAGCAGCCGCAGCAGCACCGACCGCCCTTCGGGGAGTGCCAGATCGAGTGCCATACCGCGCTTGCTGCGATTGACGCCGAGGAAGTAGCTGGCATCGCCGCGGGCGCCATCCTCGGCGCGGAACGGCGGGCCCCAGTCCCGCGTCTCGTCACCCTGCGGCGGCTCGATCTTGATGACCTCGGCGCCGTGGTCGGCGAGGATCATCGTGCAATAAGGGCCGCCCAGCACGCGGGTCAGGTCGATCACCCGCAGCCCGGCCAGCGCGCCGGGCGAGCGGGCAAGGCCGCGTCCGGGCGCCGGCGGGTCAGGGGCGTCGCTCATCGGCGCAATCTCCGCCCGCCGGCCTGCCGCGGCAATGCCGTGCCGAGGCTCAGCTCAGCGCCGCGTCCAGCGCCTCCGCGCTGCGTCCGTTGGCGATCGTCGCAGCAAGGGCGTACCAGTGCTTCCCGCCGACGCGGGCGAAGGCGTGATCGGCGTTCTTGTAGACGAAGGCGTGGATGTTCGGCTTGCCCTGCACCGCCGTCAGCACCTTCTGCCGTCCCTCGGGCGGGAAGAACTGGTCCTGGTCGGCGATGTGCACGACCAGCGGCTTGCGCACCGCATCCAGTCTGTCGAGCAGGTTGTCGAGACCGACCCCATAGTACGACACGTTCACGTCGGCGTCCGATTGCTCGGCCATCATGAAGGCAAGCCGGCCGCCGAGGCAGTAGCCGATCGTGCCGACCCGGCCGTTGCAACCGGGCAGGGTCCGCGCCGTCGCGAGCGTCGCCTTCAGATCCTCGATTCCCGTCTGCTGGTCGAACGCCTGCATGAGCCCGAACGCCCGCTGCCACTCCGCGTCGGTCTTGTCGGTGATGTCGACCCCGGGCTCCAGCCGCCAGAACAGGTCGGGGCAGACCGCGATGAAACCCAGCTCCGCGATCTGGCGCGAAGCCGCGCGCATCGCCTCGTTGACCCCGAAAATCTCCTGAATCACCACCACCGCGCCGGCGGGCTTGCGCTCCGGCTCCACCACCAGCGCATCGAAGCTGCCGCTGCCATCGCTCGCCTGAATCTTGATCGTTGCCATGCCGTCCTCCTCCACCTGGCGCCTGGACCATAGCCCGGCCGGCGAAGGCCGCCAGCCATTCGCCGGTCACGCCCGGTTGAGCCGGATCCGGCGGCCCGCATTCAGACCAGGACTCACGCCTGCGGTGTTTCCACCGTCCGATGAAGCTTCACGGCGCGGAGGCTGCCTCGCGGGCGCCGTAGAAGCTGCGTATCACCCGCTTGATGCTCAGTCCTTGCACCACGATCGTGAAAACCACGACCGCGTAGCAGACGGTGAGGAGAGCCTCGCGCGGCGCCACGTCAGGCGGCAGTGACAGCGCCATGGCGACGGAAATGCCGCCGCGCAGTCCGCCCCAGACCAGTACCGCAACGGCACCGGCAATCTTCGGATTGTGGCGGTGCTGCGGATAGGTGGTCAGCACGACCGCGACCAGCCGCACCAGCAGCGACAGCGGGATCGCCAGCAGCGCCGCCAACAGCGTTGCGAGATGAAAGTTGATCGACAGGATCTCGAAACCGATCATCATGAACAGCAGTGAGTTCAACACCTCGTCGACCAGCGACCAGAAGGTCGCGAGGTTGGTCCGCGTCGTCTCGCTCATCGCATAGCGCATCCCGGCATTGCCGATCACCGTGCCGGCGACCACGACCGCGATCGGCCCCGACACGCCGAGCTGCTCCGCCAGGGAAAACGTGCCGGTGGCGAGAGCGAGCGAGATCATCAGCTCCACCCGATACTCGTCGACCCATCGCATCGCCGCATAGGCGATGCCGCCCGTCGCCAGCCCGAGGGCGGCGCCGCCGCCTGCCTGCAGCACGAAGAGGGCGAGGAAATGCAGCGAACTCGCATGGGCGGAGCCGGTCGCGACCTCCAGGGCGCCGAGGAAAATCACCACCCCGACCCCGTCATTGAGCAGGCTTTCACCGGCGATCACCGTCTCCAGCGTTCGCGGCAAGGATACGCGCTGCAGCAGGCCGGCAATGGCGATCGGATCGGTCGGCCCCAGGATTGCGCCCAACACGACGCACCAGATGAACGGCACGGGATAGCCGGTGAGCCGGAACACACCCCAGATCCCGGCCGCGAACAGCATCGCCGAGAGCAGCGTGCCGACAGTCGCCAGCGCCAGGATGGTCGCGAGGCGGCTGCGCAGCGTCTCGAAATCCACGTGCAGCGCGCCCGCGAACAGCAGGAACGCCAGCGCCCCGTCGAGCAGCACGCGCGACAGATTGGCGTGGCCGAGCTCCTCGCGGGTCCAGTCGCGCACCGTATCGGCGCCGAGCAGCGGATCGACCGCCATAGCGGCCAGCGAGACCGTCAGTGCCGCGAGCAGCAGCGCGATCGGGCCGGGCAGGCGAAAGTAACGGTGGTTGAGAAAGCCGAATGTCGCCGCCAGACAGAGCAGCAGGGATACCAGGCCGAAGGACGGCACGGCTCAGTCTGCGAGGTCGAGGCGCTCGTGCCAGTCGGCGATCGACTCCTCCGGATAGCGGTCGAACCTCAGGTCGCGTGGCCCCGCCTCCACCTCGACCCAGCCTGGCTTGAACTCCAGCATCAGATGCGTGTGCTCGGGGGGAACGGGCAGCTCGGTGTCGATTGCCGAGGCGAACGGATGCACCAGCTCCGGCCATTCCGGGCTGAACAGCCACAGCGCGCTGCCGCACTCGCCGCAGAAGTGCCGCTCCGCAGTGCTCCGGTGCGCCCGCTTGTCCTCGGGGTTCCTGATGCGGGCGTGATAGATGCGGATGTGCTCGCGGCCGTGCACGCGCAGCGTCGCCGCCTCCCCCGAGAGGTTGATCGCCCAGCCGCCACCGCCCTGGGTTTTGCGGCAGACCGTGCAGTAGCAGCGCTGATACGGATAGGGATGCGGCGAACGGACGGAGAAGCGCACCGCACCGCAATGGCAGGAACCTTCGAGTTGCACTGGGTCCTCCCTTGCAGGTGAGAGATAAGGGAAGAAAGTCTGTTCTTTTTTGAAAAAAAGAACCAAAAAACTTCCATTCGTTTTGGTCCGGGGCCTTGGGCTGGCATACGCCAAGAGAACGAATAAAAGTCTTTTTGCTTCTTTTTCTTCAGAAAAAGAAGACTCTTCTCTACACCCTTCCGTGACAGTGCTTGTACTTCCGCCCCGACCCGCACGGGCAGGGCGCATTACGCGGCGTTGCCGCCCAAGTGGCGGGATTGTTGGGATCGACCGCATCCGACCGGATCGGTGCGGTGCTGACCCGGATCGGCTCGGGCTCGCGCTCGGCCAGTGCCAGGTCGCCCTCGAACAGCGCGCCCTGCGGCGAAGGATGGCTCTCCACCATACGCGGCGTCTCGAACACCGGCGGCGGCGGTGGTTCCGGGCCAAGCTCGACCCGGGCCAGCATGCCCGTCACCCGCTCCTTCAGATCGTCGAGCATGGCGTTGAACAGCGCGAACGCCTCGCTCTTGTAGTCGTTGAGTGGGTCGCGCTGGCCGTAGGCGCGCAGACCGATGCCCTGGCGGAGATGATCGAGATTGAGCAGGTGTTCCTTCCACACCGCGTCCAGCACCTGCAGCAGCACCGATTTCTCGATGAAGCGCATGACGTCCGGGCCGAAATTCGCGGCCTTGGCGGCCATCATCTCATCGGCCGCGCGCTCCAGCCGCTCGCGGATGCCGGTCTCGTCGATGCCCTCCTCGCGGCCCCATTCGACGACCGGCAGGTCGAGATTGAGCACCCGCCGCACTTCTTCGGCGAGCTCGGTCGTCTCCCACTGCTCGGCGAAGGCTTTCTCCGGGATGCGCCGCTCGACCATGGCGACGATGATCTCGGTGCGCATGTCGGAGATTGTGTCGGCGACCTCGCCCGCCTTCATGAACTCGCGGCGCTGCGCGTAGACCTCGCGGCGCTGGTCGTTCATCACGTCGTCGTATTTCAGCACGTTCTTGCGCATGTCGAAGTTGCGCGCTTCGACCTTCTTCTGCGCCTTCTCGAGCGCCTTGTTGATCCAGGGGTGGACGATCGCCTCGCCTTCCTTAAGTCCGAGCCGCTGCAGCATCCCGCCCATGCGGTCGGACCCGAAGATGCGCATCAGGTCGTCTTCCAGCGACAGGAAGAAGCGCGACGCGCCGGGGTCGCCCTGGCGGCCGGACCGGCCGCGGAGCTGGTTGTCGATGCGCCGGCTCTCGTGCCGCTCGGTGCCGATGACGAACAGGCCGCCGGCCGCCTTGACGGCATCATGGGCGGCGGCGATCTCGTCGCGGATCTCCGCCTCGCGCACGGCGCGCAACCCGGCATCCTCGATGCCGGCAAGCTCGGTCTTGAGCCGCATTTCGACGTTGCCGCCGAGCTTGATGTCGGTGCCGCGGCCGGCCATGTTGGTCGCGATCGTGACCGCGCCGGGCGCGCCGGCCTGCGCCACGATCTCCGCCTCCATCTCATGGAAGCGCGCGTTCAGCACCTTGTGCGGGATCCGCCGGCGCTTGAGGATCTCCGACAGGTGCTCGCTCTTCTCGATGCTGACGGTGCCGACCAGGACCGGCTGGTGGCGCTTGCGGCACTCCTCGATCAGGGTCGCGACCGCGTCGTATTTCTCCGCCGCGCTGCGATAGACCTCATCGTCCTGGTCGGCGCGGGCGACCGGCTCGTTGGTCGGGATTTCGACCACGTCGAGCTTGTAGATCTCGGCGAACTCGTCCGCCTCGGTCATCGCCGTGCCGGTCATGCCGGCGAGCTTGGGGAACAGGCGGAAGTAGTTCTGGAAGGTGATCGAGGCGAGCGTCTGGTTCTCCTGCTGGACGGTGACGTCCTCCTTCGCCTCGAGCGCCTGGTGCAGCCCCTCCGAGTAGCGCCGGCCCTCCATCATGCGGCCGGTGAACTCGTCGATGATCACGATCTTGTCCTGGCGCACAATGTATTCGGTGTCGCGGGCGAACAGCGTGTGCGCGCGCAGGCTCTGCTGCACGTGATGCACCACCGAGACGTTGAAGATGTCGTAGAGATTGCCCTCGGTGATGACGCCGGCCTCACGCAGCATGTCCTCGACGCGCTCGGAGCCCATCTCGGTCAGCGCCACGGTCTTGAATTTTTCGTCCTTCTCGTACGTCTCCGGATCGCGCACCAGCTCCGCGACCACGGCGTTGACCCGGCGATAGAGGTCGGAGCTGTCCTCGGCCGGCCCGGAGATGATCAGCGGCGTGCGCGCCTCGTCGATCAGGATGCTGTCGACCTCGTCGACGATCGCATAGGCGAAGTCGCGCTGCACCATGTCGTCCAGGCGGTACTTCATGTTGTCGCGCAGGTAGTCGAAGCCGAACTCGTTGTTGGTGCCATAGGTGATGTCGGCGGCATAGGCGGCGCGCCGCTGCTCCTCGTCGAGCCCGTGCACGATCACGCCGGTCGAGAGGCCGAGGAAGCCGTAGATCTCCCCCATCCACTCGGCATCGCGCCGGGCCAGGTAGTCGTTGACCGTCACGACGTGCACGCCGCGGCCGTTCAGCGCGTTCAGGTAGACGGGCAGCGTCGCGACGAGCGTCTTGCCCTCGCCGGTCTTCATCTCGGCGATCTTGCCCTCGTGCAGCACCATGCCGCCGATGAGCTGCACGTCGAAATGCCGCAGGCCGAGGGCGCGCCGGGAGGCCTCCCGCACCACCGCGAAGGCTTCCGGCAGGACGTCGTCCAGGGTGGCGCCGGCGGCCAGCTTCTGCTTGAACTCGTCTGTCTTCGCGCGCAGCCCGGCATCGTCCAGCGCCATCATCGCCGGCTCCAGCGCGTTGATCTGCGGTACCCGACGCTGGTAGGCCTTCAGCGACCGGTCGTTGCTGGTGCCGAAGATGGTGCGGGCAATGCTGGCGAACATGCAGGGCGGTCTCTCTGGGATCGTCTCAACTCGTGCATCTCGAGCCGCGCGTCGCAGCTCATGCCCCCGGTCTCGCTTTGGGGGCACCGTCCGCAGGCCGTCCGGATGGCGGGTCGCGGCCGCGCTCCCGGACGGCCCGGCGGCCAGAGTCGCGTCGCGGCTGTCGGGGCAGGGTGGAGATAGGACCCTCCGCCCGGACGGTCAACGAGCAGCGGGGCCGGCTTGCCGCAGGAAGACGGCTCCGCCATACCTCTCCGCCCGATATTACCTGAGGTTCCCCCCGCCGATGCGCCCTGTCACAACCCGGTTGGCCGCCCTGCTCGCGGCCAGCACCCTGTGCCCGCTCCTCCTGGCCCTCCCGGCGGCGGCTGCGACCGGCACGGCGGCATCGCCCGCCGCCACGACCCCGGCCAGGCCGGCCGCCGAAGCGGGTCAGGCGACCACGCCACCAGCGGCAGCCGATCCGGTGCTCGCGACGGTCAATGGCGAGCCGATCCGCATGAGTGACGTGCGGGACGCCGCACGCTCCCTCCCGCCGCAGGCACGCTCGCTGCCGCCGCAGGTCCTGGTGCCGATCCTGCTCGACCGAATGATCGACGGCAAGGCGCTGGCGATCGAGGCCCGCAAGGAGGGGTTGCAGGACGATCCCGCGGTGAAGGCGGAGATGCAGCAGGCCGAGGAGCGCGCCCTGCAGAACGCGCTGCTTCAGAAGGAGGTCGCGCCCCAGATCAGCGAGGCGGCGATCAAGGCCCGCTACGAGGCGGAATACGCGAACAAGCCGGGCGAGGAGGAGGTCCACGCCCGCCACATCCTGGTCAAGAGCGAGTCCGAGGCGAAGGATCTGATCGGCCAGCTCGACAAGGGCGCCGACTTCGCCGCGCTGGCCAAGCAGAAGAGCACCGAGCCAGGCGCCAAGGATTCCGGCGGCGATCTCGGCTGGTTCAAGAAGGACGAGATGCTGCCGGCCTTCTCCGCGGAGGCCTTCTCGCTGAAGGACAACCAGATCTCGCAGACGCCGGTGCACACCCAGTATGGCTGGCACGTGATCCAGGTGCTCGGCCATCGCACCGCGCCGCCCCCGACGCTCGCCGAGGTGCACGACCAGATCCGCACCCAACTGATCCAGCAGGGCGTGCAGCAGGCCGTGAAGCAGGCCCGCAACGATGTCAAGGTGGTGAAATTCACCCTGCCGGGGGCGGCCGGCAGCGCCGAGCCGGCGCCCCCTGCCGGCGCCAGCCCGAAGCCGCCGGGCGCGACAACCCCGGCGAAGTAGCACGGAAGCCAGGCCGCGCGATGCCGGAGGGGGTGGCGGTCTCGCCGCTGGCCGTGGCGTTGCCGTCCCTGCCGCCGCTGGCGGGTGTCGCGCTTGGCGCGGCGGCGGCCGGCATCCGCTACCAGGGCCGCACCGACCTGGTGATGGCGGCCTTCGCGCCCGGCACCACCGTGGCCGGCGTCTTCACCCGCAACCGCTGCCCGGGCGCCCCGATCGACTGGTGCCGGGCGGCGCTGCCGGGCGGCCGGGCGCGGGCGCTGGTGGTCAATGCCGGCAATGCCAACGTCTTTACCGGCCGCGCCGGGGCGGCGGCGACCGCGGCGACGGCGGCGGCGGCGGCGAGGCTGGTAGGCTGTCCGGCCCGGCAGGTCTTCATCGCCTCGACCGGCGTGATCGGCGAGGTGCTGCCGCATGAGCGGTTGGTCGCCGCCCTGCCGGCGCTGCACACGGCGCTCCGACCGGACGGGTGGGAGGCGGCGGCGCGCGGCATCATGACCACCGATACCTTCCCCAAGGCGGCGACGCGGACCGCCGTGATCGACGGGGCGGAGGTCCGGATCACCGGCATCGCCAAGGGCAGCGGCATGATCGCGCCCGACATGGCGACCATGCTGTGCTTCGTCGCGACCGACGCGAAGCTGCCGGCACCGGTGCTGCAGGCGACGCTCGGGCGCGGCGTCGCCGACAGCTTCAACCGCACCACGGTCGATTCCGACACCTCGACCAGCGACACGGTGCTGCTGTTCGCAACCGGCCAGGCGCGGCACCCGCGCATCGGCGCCGTGCCGGACCGGGCGACGCTTGCCGCCTTGCGGGATTTCCGCGCGGCGCTGGACGACCTGCTGCTCGATCTGGCGCTGCAGGTGGTGCGGGACGGCGAGGGGGCGCAGAAGCTGGTGCGCATCGACGTCGCCGGCGCGGTCTCGGCCCGCTCGGCGCATCGCGTGGCGATGGCGATCGCCAATTCGCCGCTGGTCAAGACCGCGATCGCCGGCGAGGACGCGAACTGGGGCCGCATCGTCATGGCGGTGGGCAAGGCCGGCGAGCCGGCGGACCGCGACCGGCTGTCGGTCGCGATCGGCGGCGTGTGGATGGCGCGCGAGGGCGCGGTGGCGTCGGGCTACGACGAGGCGCCGGTCGCCGCCCATATGCGTGGCCGGGAGGTGGCGATCGCAGTCGATCTCGGGCTCGGGCGCGGGACCGCGACGGTGTGGACCTGCGACCTGACGCACGGCTACATCGACATCAACGGCAGCTATCGGAGCTGAGCGCGTCGTTCCGCAGTCGACGCCGTGGCGGTTGGTTCGCGGTTTACGACTTGCCGGGGCCGCCCGCCGCGGTAACTGTCGCCGCATGCAAGCGGACGAAGCCGGGACGTCGCCCAGAGCAGCAGCGAGCGGCGCGCACAAGGGCAGGCGACCCGCCGGGGCCGCCGAAGCGACGGGTGGTCCCGGCCCCCATGTGCCGTTCGGGTCGGCCCCACCTCCGACGCCGAGTTCGGCGTTTGGCTGCGTGCGCGAGACTTGCGGGATGCGCCCGACCGGGGCGGAGGGTCACGCCTGCCCGATCTGCGCCCGGACATTAAGGGTGCTCGACGGCATCCTGGTCGACTCGGCGTTGCCAGCGATGGCCAACCTCCTGGAAGAGATCGACTACGATGCGCGGCACGGCGTCTCGCGCGCGGCCAGCGCCAACCTGGGCGATCACTGGTGGAGATTGCTGCAGCAGGAGTTCGGCGAGCGCGATGATCTCGAGTTGCTTGAGATCGGCGCCGGCTCGGGGCTGCTGACGCTCGGCCTTGCCACCCGCGGGCGGTTTGGCCGGCTCTATGTCTCGGACGTGTCCCGCGTCTTCCTTGCGGCGAACCGCCGTACCGCATTCGAGTCGGGGGCGGACGCGGCGGCGCATGTCACCTGGCTGGCCAGCAGCGTCGACGATCTACCGTTTCGCAGTGGAACTCTCGATGTCGTCGTCGGGAATTCGGTGCTGCACCACATCTACGATTACCGCGGCGCGCTCGCCGCCTTGGCGCGCCTGCTCCGCCCGGGCGGCGTGGCGATTCTCGGCGAGCCGGTCCTGCAAGGCAAGGTGTATGTCGGTCTTCTCGCCCGCATGGTGCGGGAGTTCGACATGCGCCAGCCGAGCCCACGGTTCTCGGCTGACGAGCACCGGCTGCTGCGGGACCTGGCGACGCTCTGCCGGCGGGAGTTCTGGCGCACCGCGGCCGAGATCGAGCGCGAGACGGCCAACGACAAGCACCTGTTCGATCTCGAGGAGATCCGTGTCCTCGCGCCGACCCTCGGCTTCGCCGTGGTCGAAGCGCGGCCCTGGAAGGTGATCGACGACGGGTTCCTGGCCGAATTCCACGGTTCCCTGCGCATCATGGGCATTCGTGAGGAGCCGCTCGCCGCCTATCGCTTTCTGTTCGAGATCGTTCAGCAGCAGATGGTGAGCCAGCTTGGCGCATCGGTTCCGACCGCGTTCGCGCATCTCATCCTGCGCAAGGAACGCGACCTTCGTCGGGCGCAGGGCGCCGCTGTCAGCATTGGCGGGTGACGCGCAGCGTCCGGCGCCGCCCTCGACGGGCGGTTTGCCGGCAGGCACGGCCACCGCCCTCGGAGTGAGGCCGGCCTGGCAGCGGCTCCTGCGGGTCGCGACAGGCGATTCGTCGATCGCCTCTCCGACGACGCTCCTCCGATTCGTCGGCTGTACCGGCCGGCTTGCGCTTTCCGATCAGCTTGCGCCAGTTTCCCGCCCGCATGTCCCACCCGATCATTCGCGTCGGCCCATTCCCCGGCATCGGATCCCGTCGATTGAAGACGAGTCTGTCGGGATCGCGCGCCGTGGTCGCGGCGGCGCTGGCGGGCCTCTCCGTCCTCCGGCCCTTCGAACGCGGGAGTTCAGTCGGCACACCCCGCGCCGCGGACCGGTGCGGTACCCGGCTGTTGAACCAGCGCAATGACTGATCTTGACACGGACTTCGCGCCGCTCACGACCGAGCGCCTGACGCTGCGGCAGTTGCGGCCGGATGATGCGGAGGCGCTGCACCGGCTGGTCAATGACTGGGAAGTGGTGCGGATGCTGGAGCACCTGCCCTTTCCCTATCCCCGCCCGCTCGCCGATGAGTGGATCGCCGCGACCAGACGCGATCTCGCGGAGGGCCGCGCCTGGCATCTGGCCATCACCGGCCAGGAGGGTGCCGCGGAGGTGATCGTCGGCGCGGTCGGGCTGCGCCTGGTGCGGCAGGACAAGCGCCAGGTCGGCACGCTGGGCTACTGGGTCGGGCGGCGGTTCTGGGGGCACGGCGTCGCCAGGGAGGCGGCCGGACGGCTGGCCCGCTGGGCGCTGGCGAATCTGGATCTCGATCGGATCGAGGCGAATGTGGCCGTGGACAACCCGGCCTCCGCCGCCGTGTTGCGCCGGATCGGCTTTCGCGAGGTCGGACGCGGTACGGCGGCGTTCCTGGCGCGCGGCGGCGAGCACCCGGTGCTGCGGTTTCAGGCCGGGCGGGAGGATTTGTTCGGTGCCGTCGAGGGCGACGCCTCGAGCGCGCCGGAGGGCGGCAAGCCCCTGCTGCTGGTCGCCGCCTGCGCGCTGATCGACGTGGACGGGCGGGTGTTGCTGACGCGCCGGCCGGAGGGCAAGAAGCTGGCCGGATTGTGGGAGTTTCCCGGTGGGAAGATCGACCCCGGCGAGACGCCGGAGGCGGCGCTGATCCGGGAATTGCGCGAGGAACTGGGGATCGACGTCGCACTCGCCTGTCTCGCACCGTTCGCCTTCGCCTCGCATCCGTATGAGCGATTCCATCTGCTGATGCCGCTCTATCTCTGCCGGCGCTGGCGGGGCATTCCGCGGCCGCAGGAAGGGCAGACACTGGCCTGGGTGCGCCCGGAGAAGCTCAGCGAGTACCGGATGCCGCCGGCGGATGCGCCGCTGGTACCGCTGCTGCGGGACTTTTTGTGAGCCGCCGGGTGCGGTGAGGGGGAATGGCCGATGGCGGGGAATCCGACTGCCTGCCTGCTGGTGATCGGCAACGAGATCCTCTCCGGTCGCACGCAGGATGCGAATATCCGCGTGGTGGCGACGCGGCTGGCGGCGATCGGTATCGCATTGCGCGAGGTGCGCGTGATCCCGGACGTCGCCGAGACGATCGAGCAGACGGTCAACGACGTGCGCGCCCGGTTCGACCAGGTTTTCACCACCGGCGGGATCGGGCCGACGCACGACGACATCACCAGCGAGTGCGTGGCGGCGGCGTTCGGCGTGCCGTGGGAGCCGCATCCGGAGGCCTGGGCGAGGATGGAGCGGCACTACAAGCCGGGCGAGTTCAATGCCGCGCGCCAACGCATGGCGACGATGCCGCGCGGCGCGACGCTGATCGAAAACGCGGTCTCCATCGCGCCGGGTTTCACCATTGGCAACGTGCACGTGATGGCCGGGGTGCCGCGGATCATGCAGTCGATGCTGGACACGCTGCTGCCACGCCTGGCCGGCGGCACGCCGCTGATCATGCGGGCCGTCCACGCACCCGGCCTTCCGGAGGGTGGGATCGCCGAAGAGCTCGGCCGCATTCAGGCGGCGCATCCCGCGCTCGAGATCGGCAGCTATCCGTATTACCGGCCCGGCGGCAACGGCCTGGCGATCGTCGCAAAGGGCACCGACGCGGCAGCCGCCGAGGCGGTGATCGCGGAAATTGCCGCGTTGATGCGGGCGCATGGCGCGACGCCGGTCCCCGGCGAGCCGCCTCAGTGACACGCCTCCGGGCGGCCGCCGGACCCTCGCGCGATTGAGCACCTGGTGGTTCGCAGGGAGGAGCGCGGGCCGATCGTCTACCCGAAGCGCGCCAGCCTGACCGCCGTGTGCCCCCGGCTCGGCCGCAGGCTCGGCATGACGAGCAGGCAATCGTCGTATGGCGTGCGGATTTCCGTCGCCCCGTCGATCGCGATCAGCGTGTCGCGCTGCGTCACGATATCGCCGCCGCGATAGGCGTGGAGGAAGGCGAAGCTGCCCGTGGCCGCCGTCACCGCCTGCGTCACCTCGGCGAAGCGTGGCGGCCCCGGTAGCGGCGGCGGCGGCAGCGACGGGTGATCGCTGATGAGGCCGGTCGCGCGCAGCAGGCCGGCGATGGTGGTGACGGTGGTGGCGACGGTCGCTTCCTCCCAGTGCTGGCCAGCCTCGACCAGCACGGCGGCGCTGCTGCTGTCTGGATCGGTGAAGCGGGCGTAGTCGATCAGGCGTGGCCCGGTGAGGTGGCCCCGATCGGCCACGACCAGGGACGGCGCGCCGATCGCGACGGCAAGCCGTCTGCCCTTGGCGGAGGGACCACTGAGGATCAGCGGGTCCGACGGCCAGAGCATGGAATGCAGGTCGAGCAGCACGTCCACGGTGTCGATCAGCGGCCGGATCTGGCGGGCCCGGTCGAGCTCGACGGAGTGGCGCGTGCTGTCGAGCGCCGGGCCGCTCCAGAGCCGGTTGAGGTCCTCGTCGACGAAGCGCGAGACGGTGGGCTGGCGCGGGTCGAAGCGGGCGAAGGCGGCGAGGTTGGCGAACCCGAAGGTCAGCCGGCCGCGATCCGGGGCAAGGCCGGCGCGCAGCAGGCGGTCAAGCGCGATGGCCCCGGCAATCTCGTTGCCGTGGGTGAGGGCGATCAGCGCGACATGGGGGCCCGGCTCGCCGGAATCGCGGGTCGAGAAGCCGGGTATGTCGCCGTCGCCGGCGAGCCAGGGACCGAGATCCGGCGGCGCCAGCCGCACGTCGAACTGCGGCAGGGGCGGCTGGGTCGGCGGCGCGGCGCCGCCCTGGTTCATGGGGTGCGCGTCATCGGGCGCGGACGGGAGGCGCCATCGCGCCCCGGCCGGCGGGCCGGCTGGAGGCCGACGCGGCAGTGCGGCGCTTCGCCCGGCGCACCGGTATGTGCGCAGCGCCGTGGGCGGCGTCGGTTGGGCTGGGAGGACCGCCGCCGGTCGGGGAACTGCATGATGAACAGCCGCTTGCTGCGGTCCAGCATGCGGGGAGTGTATACGCCGCACCGCAACCGGCAACCGCGCCGCGATCCGGGGTGCGCAGGGAGGAGCGCTACCGCGACGGCGGCTGCAGCGAGTCGAGCAGCGCCGCCCACTGCTCGCGGATGGTAGCGGTGGTGAAACGGTTTATCACCGCGCTCCGGCGCGACAGCAGTTCGGCACGCCGCATGTCGGCGTCCGGCGCCGCGGCGAGCCGCTCGATCGCATCGGCGATGCTTTCGGCATCGTAGGGTTCGACATAGAGCGCGCCGTCGCCGAAGATCCAACGGAACACCGGAAGATCGGAGACGATGACGGGCGTGCCGGCCTGCAATGCCTCGAGCGGCGGATAACCGAACCCCTCGTTGAATGAAGGCAAGGCGAAGCAGGCGGCGCCGCGGGCGATGGCGGCGAGCTCGTCCTGCGGCAGGCCCTGCAGGTGAATGATCCGCCCGGCGCGCACGTGCGGGGCCATGGCGCGCAGCACCGGCTCCTCGCGCCAGCCCGCATTGCCGACGATGACCAGGCGAAGGTCCGGCGCGCTGCGGTTGACCACGCGCTCCCAGCCGCGGATCAGGCCGGTGAAGTTCTTCCGCGGCTCCAGCGTGGAAACGGCGAGGATGTAGCGCGGCGCCGTTTCCACCGGCGGCCGCGTCGCCTGGGCCCGGCTGTCGCCCAGTGCCCTGAAGCTGCGCCGCGCCTCGACGATCGCGGCGAAGGGAATGCTGACCGCCGGCGGCGGCGGTGCCAGCGCGCAGGGAATGACATGCGCGCGCTCGGCGCGGCGCGGATCGAGGGCCGCCAGATCCTCGACACTCGGCGGCGAATTGCACACGAACACCGCGTCCGGCTCGCAGAGCCGTACCAGGCGCTGATGCGCGACGCCGGTCTTCCAACTCGCGATCGTATCGGTATCGGTGACCGGCACCGCATCGTGGAAGCGCACGATCTGGCGGGTGCCGCGCGGCAACCGGACCGGGCGTGGCATGCAGAAAAACACGAAATCGAAGCCGGTCGCGTCCAGGCGCTTCGGCGACAGGCCCGGCAGGGCCATGGTACGGTCGATGATGCGCATGACGCTGAGATCGGTCGCATAGAACGGGCGCTGCAGGATGGCGGCGCGGCGCTCCGGCGGCAGAGTCTTTTCGAACAGCACGCGCCAGATGGCGCTCGACCGCTCGGCGAGGCGGACGCGCAGCAGCTTGTGGTCGGTGCGAAGGATGCTGCGCAGTTCCATCAACCGACCGAAGCGGCCGAGGAGGCGCGGGTATTCGCGCGAGGCCCAATTGCGCGCCATCCAGTGCAGCACGCCGGCGCTCAGCGCCATCTCGTCCGCCGCGGTGCCGCCCACCCGCGGCAGGTCGTGCCGCGCCGTCGGCATCAGCAGGCCGGCGACGTCCACGCCCGGCAGGGTCGCCAGCATGTCGAAGATCAGCCGCGTATCCTGGGCGATACCGACATACCCGTCCGCGGCATGGGACAGGTCGACGAGGATGCGGTGGCGGGTGTCTCCCGGTGGGGACAGCGCCGGCCCGGCGACGGGCCGCGGCGTGGTCTGGATATCCATGGCGGCGTCGTCCTATCCGTCGCGCGCGCGTCGCGCAATGCGCCGGTCGGCGGGGCTGAGCGGCGGCGGTCGGGTCGCCGTCGTTGCGCCGCCGCGACTGCCGTCTTGCTCTGGAACGGGCGTCCCGGCACGGTCCGCCATGCCCATGCGCCGCCGCTCCGCTTCCTCGCCAGGCCTGCACCCGCTCCACCGGCTATGGCGCGTGCTGCCGGCGGAGCGCCGTCGCCGGCTGCTGACCCGCGGCAGCGCGCTGCTGGCGCCGCGCCCGGATCAGCCGCCGCCGGCGGCACAGGCGGGCCTCGCGGTGGGCGGCGAGATCGAACGCCCCTCCGGCCTGGGCGAGGGGGCGCGGCTGATGCTGGCGGGGCTCACGGCGCTCGGCGTGCCGTGCTGGGGTTTTCGCGCCGGCCTGCCGCTGCCGGGCGAGAGGGCGCACAAACTGCCGGCGCTGCCGCCCGCGGGCGCACCGCTCGTGCTGCACGTCAACGCGCCACAACTGCCCGCGGCGCTGCTGCGTCTGCCGCGGGAGCTGCTGCGGGGGCGACGCATCATCGGCTACTGGGCCTGGGAACTGCCGGTGGTGCCGGACACCTGGCGACCGGGCACCGGATTCGTGCACGAGGTCTGGGTCCCGTCGCGCTTCACCGCGGCGGCGATGGCAGCGCTGCTGCCCGGGCGGGTGCGGGTGGTGCCGCACCCGGTAGCGGCGAACCCGCCCCGTCCGGCAGCACTCGACCGCGATGCGTTCGGCCTGCCGCGGGCGGCGGTGATCACGCTGGCCTCGTTCAGCCTGGCCTCGAGCTTCGCACGGAAGAACCCGCTGGGGGCGATCGCGGCGCACCGGGCGGCGTTCGGCGACCGTCCGGACCGCATCCTGCTGCTGAAGATCGGGCAGTCGCATCATGCGCCGGCCGATATGGCGGCGCTGCGCGAGGAGGCGGCGGGTGCGGCGAACATCCGGTTCGAGACCCGGACCCTGCCGCCGGCCGACAGCCATGCGCTGACCCTGGCCTGCGACATCCTGCTGTCGCTGCACCGGAGCGAGGGGTTCGGGCTGGTTCCGGCGGAGGCGATGCTGCTCGGCCGACCGGTGGTGGCGACCGGCTGGTCGGGCAACATGGATTTCATGGATGCGGACTGCGCCTGGCTGATACCGGCGGCGCTGGTGCCGGCGCGGGATCCGCGCGGCGTGTTCGAGGCGCCAGGCGCGGTCTGGGCCGAGCCCGACCAGGCGGCAGCGGTCGCCGCCCTCGTGCGGCTCGCGGCGGATCCGGCGGCGCGAGTGGCACTGGGCGAGCGCGGACGGCAGGCGGCGATGGCGCGACTGGGCACGGCGGGACTGGCGGAGGCGGTGGCGGCGCTCGGGCTGACCTCCGCATGAAGCTGCTGGTCTGGCAGTGGGGACGGCGCGGCGCCGGGCCGCGCTTTGCCGTCGGGCTGGCCGAAGGAATGCGGGCCCTGCCCGGCATCGCGGTGCTGCTCTCGCTCTCGGCGCAGGCGGAGATCCTGTGCATTGCCGAGCCGCCGCGTTGCGAGCTGCCGTTTCACACCTATGACGGATGGGCCGGTTTCGCGGTGCGCGCGCTGCAGGCGCCGCTGCTGCTGGGGCCGCTCGTGCGCTGGCTGCGCCGCGAGCGGCCGGATGCCGCGATCTGTGCCATGCCGGCGGCGCTCGATTCGATCATGGCGGCGGCGCTGCGGCGGGCGCGGGTGCCCTATCTCGTCGTGGTGCATGATGCCGACACGCATCCCGGGGACGGCATGCCGCTGCAGATGACGTTGCAGCGGCGCGTGGTGCGCAAGGCGAACGGGCTTGTCGCGCTGACCGGCCACGTTGCGCAGCGGCTGCGGCAACAGCGGCTGGTCGGCGACAAGCCCCTGCTGCGCGCATCGCTGCCGCCGTTCGTATTCGGCCCGCCGCCGGCACCGCCGGGCGCGCATGGCGGACCATTGCGGCTGCTCTCGTTCGGTCGGCTGCTGCCGTACAAAGGCCTCGATCTGCTGGCGGACGGGCTGCGGCTGCTCGGCGCGCATCCCGGGCTGGAAGTGCGGGTGGTGGGCAGCGGGCCGCCGAGTGCCGCGCTCGCGCAGCTCGCCAGGCTGCCCGGGGTGCGGGTGGAGAATCGCTGGGTGCCGGAGGCGGAAGTCGGCCCGCTGCTGGCCTGGGCCGATGCGATCGTCCTGTCGCATCGCGAGGCGAGCCAGAGCGGCGTCGCCTCCGCCGCGATCGCGGCCGGGCGCTGGATCGTCGCGACGCGGGTGGGCGGGCTTGCGGAACAGCTCGGCGACGAGTCGCTGGCGCGACTGTGCGATCCGACACCGCAAAGCCTCGCGGCGGCGATTGCGGCGCTGGTGGCTGATCCGCCGCCGGTCGCAGCCCCACGCGACCCGCTCGGCGACTGGCGGGTGCTGGGTGCCGGGCTGGTGCGCGACATTGCCGCGCTGAAGCTTTTTCCTGCAGGTCCTGCTTGATGCCGGGTGGACCGGTGCGGCGAAACGCAACATGCTGTGGTCGGCACCGGAACAGGAGCGAAGCATGCGCTTGGGGGGATGGGTACTGGCGGCGGCGATGAGTGTGGCCGTGACGGTGCCGGCGTTGGCGGCGGTCACGCGGGACGAGTTTCCGCCGAAGTCGGTGCGGCAACTGATCGAGATCTGCTCGGCCTCGAAGGGCGATCCGATGATGACGGCGGCAGTGAATTTCTGTCAGGGCTATGTCGAAGGCGCGATCGATGTCGAGGAGGCTGACACGGCGCGGTTCCATCGGCGGCCGCTGTTCTGTCTGCCGTCGCCGCCGCCGTCGCATGACGAGGCGCTGGCGGCTTTCACAAGCTGGGCCGGGGCGGATCCGGAGCGGATGGACCGGCCGGCGCTTGATGGCGTGTTTGCCTATCTCGCGGAGACGTATCCCTGTGCACGGCCTGCGATGAAGCGGCGGAAGTGACGGCGGGCGAGACCGGGAAGGGGAGACGGGTGATGCGCAAGACGATGATTCTGCTGGCCGCGCTGGCGATACCGGTGGCCGGCTGTTCCAACATGAATGCGACCGAGCAGCGGATGGTCACCGGCACCGGCATCGGTGCGGCGGGTGGTGCGGTGATCGGGGCGATTGCCGGCAATGCGGGTCTCGGCGCCGGTATTGGTGCCGCGGCCGGTCTCGCCGGCGGCTTCCTCTACGATCAGGTGAAGAAGGACCAGGCCTCCGCCTACAACAAGGGCTACGAGGCCGGTCATTCCGGACAGCCGCCTGCCCCACCGCAATAAGTCAGACGGGGTCTGGGGCCCGCGGCCCCAGCGGGGTCCAGGGGCAGCGCCCCTGGCCTTACTTCTGTAGCGGCAGCGCCGCGTCGAACGTCGCCGCCATCGCCTCCCAGAGTGGCTTGCGTCGCATCTCCCGATCGAGCGGCAGCGGTCGTTGCGGCAATCCGTCCGTGCGCGGCCACGCCTCGTCGAGCCAGGTGCGCAGGTCCGACAATCCCCAGGTGACGACGCCGAGCAGCGCCGGGCTTTCCAGCACCACCTCGAGGAAGGCGCGTCCTTCGGCGGCGACACCCGCGTCGCGCACAGGGATCGCGGCCGGGAGCCGGTTGTCGCGCACGTCCATTTCGGTGATCACGATATTCAGCCCGAGTGCGGCCACGTCGGCGCAGAATTGCGCCAATTCCTTCTGATCGAGCGCGTGGACTCCGGCCTCGAGATGCGCCTGCATCCCGAGTCCCTGCACCGGCACGCCGCGGTGCCGGAGGTCGGCGAGCAGGCTGAGCATGGCGGCGCGTTTGCGTTGCTGGTCGGGCCAGGAATAGTCGAGCCCGAACTCGTTGATGAATCGCATCGCGCCCGGATCGGTCTCGGCGCAGAGGTGGAAGGCGAGGTCGATGTAGCGCGGGCCGAGTGCGCGCAGCCAGAGCGTGTCGCGCAGGCCGAGCGGCTGGCGGTCCGGCAGCCACAGCACCTCGTTGACCACGTCCCATTGGAAGACGTGGCCGCGAAAGTGGCGGACGACGGTGCGGATGTGGGTGGTCAGGAGGCGTTCGGCCGCGGCGGCGGAGGTGAGGCGCTCGGCGAGCCAGGGTGGGTTGTCCTCGTGCCAGACCAGGGTATGGCCGCGCAGGGCGAGGGCGTGCTGTTCGGCGTAGCGCATTAGCGCGTCGGCGGGGGCGAAGTAGAATAGTTCGGGCGCCGGCCGCAGGCGGCCCCATTTGAACGCCGCTTCGCTGACCACGACGCCGCATTCGACCGGGACGTGCGCCATGTAGGTCGGATTGGTGGCGAGGATCGTCTGGTCGATGGCGGCGCCGTAGAACCGGCCGGAGCGCAGGGCGTGGTCGTGCAGCCCCGCGGAGGTCGACAGCGCGTCCGCGCGCGCCGGGCCGGGCGAGGCGGCGAGCGCTGCGCCGGCCCCGGCGAGCAGCGCGCGGCGGGAGAGCGGCGTCACGGCGCGCCGCTGGCTCAGCTCGTCTGGCAGGAGTCGAGGTTGCGAAGACATGTCCCCTGCGACCCGTTGATCATCGTTGGTCGCGGCATGGCAAGGGACACGCTTTCACCCGAGTCTCAGGCGGCCAGTCGGGCCGGTGGCGGCCGGTCGGGGGCGAGCACGGGCAGGCGGGTGCGGATCAGCGTCTCGATGCCGCGCAGCAGCGGCCGTTCGGCGGCGTCGCAGAAGCTGGTGGCGAGGCCGTCGGCGCCGGCACGCGCGGTGCGGCCGACGCGGTGGACATAGGCCTCGGCGACTTCCGGCAGGTCGAAGTTGATCACGTGCGCGACGCCGTCGACATCGATGCCGCGGGCGGCGATGTCGGTCGCGATCAGCACCGGCGTGGTGCCGGCGCGGAAGGCGCCAAGGGCACGCTCGCGCTGGCCCTGGCTCTTGTTGCCGTGGATCGCGGCGGCACGGATGCCGGCCGCCTCGAGGTGCTTCGTCACCCGGTCGGCGCCGTGCTTGGTGCGGGTGAAGACCAGCGTGCGCGCATCGCCGGGCTGATCGCGCAGCAGCCTGGCGAGCAGCGCCCGCTTTTCCGCGGTCGCGACGAACACGACGCGCTGCTCGACGCGTTCGGCGGTGGTGGCGACGGGTGCCACGGCGACGCGCGCCGGGTCGTGCAGGAGCTGCCCGGCCAGCGTGGCGATCGCCGCCGGCATGGTGGCGGAGAAGAACAGGCTCTGCCGCCGCGCCGGAACCTGGGCCGCGATGCGCCGGATCGGCACGATGAAGCCGAGATCGAGCATATGGTCGGCCTCGTCGAGCACGAGAATCTCGACGCCGTCGAGACGCACCGCGCCGTCACCGAGCAGGTCGAGCAGCCGGCCCGGGGTGGCGATCAGGATGTCGATGCCGCCCGCGAGCGCGCGGACCTGGCGCGGCTTCGGCACGCCGCCGAACACCACGGCCGAGCGCAGCCCGGTGCGGCGGCCATAGGCGCAGACGCTGTCATTGATCTGGCTGGCGAGCTCGCGCGTCGGTGCCAGGATCAGGGCACGGCAGCCGCGCGGCAGCCGTGGCGCCGGCTGTGACGCGAGGCGATGCAGGATCGGCAGCGCGAAGGCCGCGGTCTTGCCGGTGCCGGTCTGGGCGATGCCGAGCAGGTCGCGGCCGGCGAGGATCGGGGGAATCGCCTGCGCCTGGACCGGCGTCGGCTGGGCGTAGCCCTCGGCCGCCAGCGCCGCGAGGATGGGCGCGGCGAGGCCGAGTTCGGAGAAACTGGTCAAGGAGGATGGACTCTTTCGTTCGATCGGTGCCGCGCGCCGCGTTGCATGGCCGGGCGGGCTCCACGATGGCAGGCGGCGAGGATCGCCGGCCTGCGCCGGGACAGGGCGCCGGCACACAACCAATGCGTGCCGCAACAGGCGTATCCCGAGGCCCTTTAGTTGTCGTGTGCCCGGTGGGCGCTGTCAACCATTCCGTGATCGGCCGGTCATGCGGCCGGATCGGGGCTGGGCTGCCCGCTGGCCGCCGCCGCTTGCCAGCCCGCCATTCGCCGCCGAGAACAGAACCATCATGCACGGCCGAAGTCCCGTTCCGAGCTGGGTGGTCAGCGAGCCCTATGCCGGGCTGCAGGCGCAGGCGCTGGGCCTCGCGGAGGCGGCGGGCCTGGCGCCGGCGCTGCTGCCGCTGGCGCCGCGCGCCCCCTGGCGCTTTCTGCCGGCGCGGCTGTGGCCGGCACCGCTCGCGGCGGTCGGGGTCGCCGTAGCGCAGGCGCCGCCGTTGGTGATCGGCGCCGGCGGGGTCGGCGCGGCGGTGCTGGCCGGGCTGCGCCGCCTGCCGGAGGGGCGACGGCCGCGCGTCGTGCAGGTGCAGGACCCGCGGATGGATCTGCGCCGCTTCGACGTCGTCGTGGCCAACCGCCACGACGGCATCGCCGGGCCGAACGTGATCGTGACGCGAACCGCGCTGCACCGCGCGACGCCGGCGCGCCTGGCGGAGGCGGCGTCGGCCTGGCAGGCGCGGTTCGCCTCGCTGCCGCGGCCGCTGGTCGCCGTGCTGGTTGGCGGCACGAACGGTCGGTTTCGCCTGGACGCGGCGGCGGCGCAGGCGCTGGCGGGATCGCTCGCGGCGATGATGCGGCGCGATCGGGTCGGGCTCGCAGTGACGCCGTCGCGGCGCACCGATGCGGCGGCGCGGGCGACGTTCGAGCAGGTGCTGCGGCCGCTCGGTGCCTTCGTCTGGGACATGCAGGGCGAGAATCCGTATTTCGGCCTGCTCGCACTCGCCGATGCGATCGTGGTGACCGAGGACAGCGTCTCGATGGTCTCGGAGGCGGTGGCGACGGCGGCGCCGGTGCTGCTGGCCCGGCTGCCCGGTCGGTCGCGGCGGATCGGACGGTTCACCGCCGGGCTCGCCGCCGAGGGGCGGGTGCGGGACTTCGTCGGGCGGCTGGAGACCTGGCCGGCGGCGCCGCTGGACGACACCGCGGAAGCGGCGCAGGAGATGCGCCGGCGGCTGGGGCTGTAGGATCGGCGTCCCGCCGGCGGGACGCGGGGATCTGTGACATCGGCGCCCGCATGCGGGTGCGGACCCGCTGCTGGGACGCCAGGGAGTGTCGATGCTGAACATCCGGACTTTCGACGCCCGGCAGGGCGGCAATGTCCTCTACAAGGCGCTGGCGCACCCGCTGGCAGCGGAGGCGATGGCGCGGCTGGCGACGCGGCTCGAGGAAGCGGGGCGCATCGCGATCTTCGACCCCGAGGGCACGGCGGAGGCGCTGTATGCGCTGCATCCCGGCCTGCCGGCGGCGGAGTCCGTCTTCGTGCAGGATGTGCGCGAGGTCGGGCAGCCGCGCCTCGGCCTGGCGGCCCGGCCACTGACCGACCTGCCGCGAGCCGAGGCACGCACCGTTCTCATCGCCGCCTTCGATGCCGCGCGCATCGCCGCGCGCATCGCGCCATTGCTGCCGGCCGGGGCCGAAGCGCTGACGCTGGACGAGGCGCGGCTGCCGCCGACGCTGCTGACCAACCCGCGCCGCTATCTGGACATGCTGAACTTCGCGACGAACTTCGCCTTCTTTCGCGAGGCGGACGGGCTCTCCACGCGGCTGGTCACGGCGAACTACTGGGCCGGCTATGGCGCGAAGCAGGTGCGGCTGTGGCTGCGCCTGTTCGATGGCGACGGCCGGGCGATGGCGAGCTGGGAGCAGGAGGCGCCGTCCGGAGCGGGCGGCATCGTGATCGACAGCCGCGAGGTGCGGGCCCGGTTCGGCCTGCCCGAGTTCACCGGCCAACTTTTCCTGCACGTGGTCGGCGCCGCCGGGCACGACGTGGTGAAATACGCGCTCGACACGTTTGCCGTCGCCGGCGGGAGCCTGTCCTGCACGCACGACGCCAATGCCTGGCCGTCGGAGCGCTATGCCGGGCTGCCGGCGCCGCGCGAGGACGAGCGCGTGATCCTCTGGGTGCAGAACAGCCACGCGGCGGCGATTCCGGCCGGCGACATCGTGCTCGATCGCATGGGGGCGGAGGCGCCGCAGCCGCTCGACCATGCGATTCCGGCTTTTGCCAGTGTCGGACTGGATGTCGCGACTGTGCTGCCCGGGCTGCGGTGGCCGGCGCAGATCGAGCTGCGATGCGGCCGTCACGTGGTGCGGCCACGCTATGAGGTGGTGCGCGACGGACGCACGCGCATTGCGCACATGAATGTCGAGCGCGCCGACCTGCAGCCCGATCCCGGAATTCCCTCCCTCGGCAACCTGCTCGGGCGTGGCTACCTGCTGCCGTTTCCGGTGTTGCCGCGCGACCGCTTCCGCACCATCGTCCAGCCGACGCCGATGGCGCTGACGCAGCGCACCCTGCCGATCCGGCTCGACGTGTTCGATCCCGAAGGACGGCGCGTGGCGGAGCGGTTTCTCGGCCAGCTCGACCGCGCGCACGATCTGGCGCTGGACTTCGATGAACTCGAGGCGGAAGGCGGCCATGCCGAGCTGGTCTACGATTTCCGCGACGGCGGCGAGGCGGATGGCTGGCTGCATGCGCTGATCCGCTATGAGGACCGGCGCTCCGGGCACACGGCGGAGACGAGTTTCGGCGCGCATATTTTCAACACGCCGATGACCTATCGTGACGAACCGCAATCCTATGCCGGCCCGCCGCCCGGCCTGTCGACGCGGCTGTTCCTGCGCATCGGCGACGACACGCGGCACAGCTTCACGCATCTGACCTACCCGGCCTCGACCGGCGCCTGGTCGCCGCGGCACGCGCGGTCGCAGACGATGCTGGTGCTGCATGACGGCGATGGCCATCCCATCGCGGAGCATTCGCTGTCGATCGCGTGCTCCGGCTCGGCGCTGGTGTTTTCGCGCGATCTGTTCGGCGATACGCGGATGGCGCAGGCGGGACCACGGGGCTATGTCATGATCCGCGACACGACGTGCCGGCTGTTCGGCTATCACGGGCTGATGGACGAGCAGGGCGGGTTCTCGCTCGACCATATGTTCGGGTTCTGAGACCCGACGGAGTTTCGCGACCAAAGCGCTTCGACCTCGCAGATCCGGCGTGCCGCGCCGACGATAGCGGTACGGCGATCCAGGTCGGCTCGACGTCGCGGCCAGGATCGGCCGCGTCGCGCTGCCGGTCGGGATGCCGATCATCGCCGAATCTCGATCTGCGCCATGCGCAGATCGGTGAAGCGAACTTCTCCGAACTCTGCCGCGTCACCGTGGCCGAAATGTCCGGATGGTGCGAGCCGGCCATTGATTCTTACATGCACTTGCACTCCCTGGCGAAAAGGTCGTGACGATTGCAGTTGCAAGGGTTGCGCTGCGTTTTTCGTCGCTGGCATGGTGGTCCGAAAGCGAGTCCAGGGGGGAACCATGCTGCTGCAACAGGCTGCGCGTGAGGCTCAGGCCCGGCTGCAGCAGCGGCCCCGGCTCAGGGCGCTCGCCAAACGGGCCGATCTGGAAGTGGCGCGCGCGCGGCACGGCATCGCGACCGTCCTCCCCGGCGCGATCAGGCCGAGTCCCCGACAGATCACCATTGCCGTCACGGCGCATTGCAACCTGCGCTGCCAGGGGTGCCGCTACGGGCGTGACTTCATGCCGGGCAGCGTCCTGCCGCTGGCATTGGTGCGAGATCTTCTCGACGATGCGCGGCAGGGCGGTGTCGCGACGGTCCGCTTCTACGGCGGCGAGCCGCTGCTGCACCCGGAGCTGCCGGACATGATCCGCCATGCGTGCCGGATCGGATTGCGACCGTATGTGACGTCCAACGCGACGCATCTCGGCACACGCATCGACGCACTCTACGAGGCCGGGCTGCGCCTGGTCACGATCGGCTTCTATGGCACTGAGGCGGACTATGACGCCTACACGCAGCGCGCCGGCCATTTCGCGCGGCTGGAGCGCAGTCTGGAGCAGGTGCGTCGCCGCTATGGGCGGGAGCTCGAGTTGCAGCTGAATTTCGTGCTCCTGCGTCAGAGCTGCACCACCGACGCGCTGCACCGGGCCTGGGAATTCGCCCGCCGGTTCGACATGTTCTTCCACGTCGATCTGGCCAACTATGCCGCGCCGTTCTTCGTGCAGGGCTTTGACAACGACCTGCAACTGCGGCCGGAGGACCGCGGGTCGGTGGAGACCGTCGCCCTCGCGATGCTGGCGCTGAAGCGCGCGGAGCCGGAGCGCTTCTTGCATTCCGTCGAATTCATCCGCTCGGTGCCGGACTGGATGCTGCAGGGGCCGGCCATGCGTGTCCGCTGTGATGCGTATGAGCTGCTCTGGGTGGGCGCCGACGGCACGGTGCAACTCTGCGACGTCGCCTTGCCGCTCGGCAACGTGCATCAGACGCGCCTGCGCGACATTCTGTTCTCGCGCCGCCACCGCGAAGCGGCCCTGGCAGCATTCCGTCTGGACTGTCCCAACTGCACCTGCAAGGCGGAGACGCGGATCGTCAAGGACGCCGCGGCCATGCGCCGCTACGGACGCAGACTGCCCGGGGAGGCCGGCTAGAAATGGGCGCGGCCGTCGATGCCGCCCCGACGATCCCCGGTTCGGGTATCGTGCAAGCCGGGCGTGACATCGTGCGGGCGACCGTACGATCGCACCCTCGCTTGAAACGCGCGCTGGTCGAGGCGGAGCGCGGGGTCGGTCTGGTCGAGCACAGTCTCGCGTCGATCGTCCCGGCTCTGATCCGCCCGCAGCCGCGACGCCTCACCGTCGCCATCACGGCGCACTGCAATCTGCGCTGCATCGGCTGTCGCTATGGCCGCGATTTCATGCCGGCGGCCCAGCTCTCATTGGACGAGGTGCGGCAACTGCTCGACGATGCGCGGGAGGCGGGCGTGGAGATGGTGCGGCTCTACGGAGGGGAGCCGCTGCTGCACCCCGACCTGCCCGCCATGGTACGCCATGCGGCCGATATCGGGCTCGCGACCTACATCACGACCAACGGTATCCTGCTGCGGCAGAAGATCGATGCGCTGTACGCTTCCGGCTTGCGCAACATCACGCTGGGATTCTACGGCACCGGCGAATCGTACGACGTCTACACGCAACGCCCCGGCCGTTTCGCGCGGCTGGAGGCGGGGCTCGCCTACGCCCGCGAGCGCTACGGTGAGGCGCTTTCGCTGCAACTCAACTTCCTCATCATGCGGCCGAGCTGCAACCCGCCGGCGCTGCAGGCCGCCTGGGAGTTCGCCGAACGGTTCGACATGACCCTGCACACCGATCTCGTGCACTACTCGCTGCCCTACTTCACCGACGGCCGGGAAGGCGGGCTGCAGTTCGAGCCGGAGGATCGCCCGATGATCGAGGCGCTCGTGCGCGAGCTGGTGCGGCTGAAGCAGGCGCATCCAACCCGCATTCCCGAGAGTGTCGCGAGTTTGCGATCGATCCCGGACTGGCTGATGAAGGGGCCGGCCATGCGCGTGCCATGCGACGTGCGCAACCTGCTCTGGGTCGGCGCCGACGGCACCGTGCAGCTGTGCTACGTGACCTTCCACCTCGGCAATATCCGGCAGCGGCGCCTGCGGGACATGCTGTTCACCGCCGCTCACCGGGATGCCGCCCGCGACGCCTTCCACCTGAACTGCCCGAACTGTCATTGCGAACGGGACGGGCGTATCCAGAAGCATCTTCCAAGCCGGATCAGATACGGTCTTCCGTGAGGGATTCCGCGGCACCGTCTCGAGGATCACGCTCATAGAGACGGCGATAGGCACGCCACTCGGCCTCGAAGGGAAAATCGAGCGCCCGCTCCCGGGCCGCGGCGGCGAGCTCCTTGCGCAGGGCAGCGTCACAAGCCAGGCGCGCAAGCTCGGTCGCGAGCCGGCCGGGATCGCGTGGCGGCACCAGGACGCCCGCGGGACCGTCCGGCCGATCCGCGCCGAGCAGATGCGGCACGCCGCCCACCTCTGTCGCGACGACCGGCACGCCGCACGCCATCGCCTCGAGCAGTGCCAGCGGCGCCGCCTCGTGTGCGGAGCAGAGCACGAATCCGTCGAGGCTGCGAAGGAACGGCACCATGTCGCTCACCTGCGTCACGAACCGAATGCCGGCGAGACCGCGGGCCTGCTCGCGGATGGCCGGAAGCAGCGCGCCCTGGCCGAGCAGGACCAGCACGATGCGCGAAGGACCGGCTTGGAGCCGCCTGGCCGCGTCGAGCAGATCGTCATGCCGCTTCACCGGATCGAAGCGCGCGACATGGCCGATCAGGACGTCCCCGGGCCCGACACTTAGCCGTTCGCGCCAGCAATCCGAGTGCTCGCCCGGCGTGTAGCGGTCGGTCTCGACGCCGTTCCAGATGACGCGGCAGTCGCGCACCCAGCCGGAACGTCCGAGCCGTCCCGCCAGCTCCTCTGCGACGGCGACCACCGTGGCGCACTGCCCCGCCACCCGCGCCAGCAGCCGCGCAGCCAGGCCGCCGTGCGAGGGCATGGTGTGGAACGTCGCGACGACTCCGGGGCGGGGACGGCAGATCCGCGACGCCAGCGCGGCATAGACCAGCGCGGTCTCGTTGTGCGCGTGGACGATGCGGGCGTTCAGGGAACGCAGCAGCATCGCCAGCCGCCGCGCGAACCGCAGATCGAGGCCCCCCGCGCGCGGCAGGAAATGCACGGCAAGGTCGCCGGGGTGGAGATCCAGAGCCTCGCTGCGAAAAGGTGTGTCGAACAGAATGAGTGTCGGATCGAATCCGTCCGGCCGGGCCCGATCGGCAAGTCGCAGCGCCGCGCGTTCCTTGCCGCCGATGGCAAGTCCGCTGAGCAGATGGGCGACCACCGGCCGGCGATCGCGGGACGATCTGTCCGCCGCGGCGGGACGGCATGGTTCTCCCGCGAGCGTCCGATCCGGTCGCACCGTCAGCCCGCGATCGCCGCGGCGCCGTGCTCGTCCTTCAGCCCCACACCCGAAAGCCGCAACCGCCGCATCTCCCGGATCAGCCACAGCAGTTTGGCGCTCGCCTGCGGGATCGGCAGCCCCTCGGGCCGGATGTTGGAGATGCAGTTGCGCTCGGCATCGGTGCGGCCGCGGCGAGGCTGCCAGGAGAGATAGGCGCCGAGGCTGTCGGGCGCCGAAAGGCCCGGCCGCTCGCCGATCAGCACGACCACCGCCTCGGCGGCCAGCGCCTCGCCGATCTCGTCGCCGAGTGCCACGCGGCCTTGTGTCGCGACCACGATCGGCGCGACCGCGACACCATCGCGTGCCAGGGCCGGGGCGACCAGTGACAACAGCGGCGCGGCGTGCGCCTGCACCGCGGTCGCGGACAACCCGTCGCAAACCGCAAAGACGATCGCCCCTGGCCGCGCGGCGGCGGTGAGCCCGGGTCGTGCCTCGGGATGCAGGCGCCGGCCGCGATCCGGCCGCAACAGATACTCGTCGCGGCCGGCGCAGAGGCTTCGCACGGGGATCGACTCGAGTCCCGTTTCGCCCAGCGCCGCCCGCAGCGCATCGATGTCGAGCGCCGCGTGGACGGCGTCGCGTGCGGCGGCGTGCGCCGCCTGGAAAGCAAGGTGCGCACCGGTCGGCAGCCCATTGCCGACGCGCCCGATCGCGACCCGCGCCGGAGTGAAGCGGCGCAGCGATGTCCAGGCAGCCGGCGGCCGTTCCATCCCGCCTACCCGGCCTGGCGCGAAGCCGGTACGGTCCGGCCGGCCGTCATTCCAGCCCGATCAGCGCCGGCGACAGCGCCGCCGGAATCGCCGCCTGCACTGCGCCCGCGCCGAGCCCCATGCGCTCCAGCCAGGCCTCGAATTCCGGCGCCGGCCGCTTGCCCAGTGCCGCGCGCACGTAAAGCGCATCGTGAAACGACGTGCTCTGATACGACAGCATCACATCATCCGCCCCGGGCACGCCCATGACATACGTGACGCCGGCGACGCCGAGCAGCGTCAGCAGCGCGTCCATGTCGTCCTGATCCGCCTCGGCATGGTTGGTGTAGCAAACATCCACCCCCATCGGCAGGCCGAGCAGCTTGCCGCAGAAATGATCCTCCAGCCCCGCACGGGTGATCTGCTTGCCGTCATAGAGGTATTCCGGCCCGATGAAGCCCACCACCGTATTGACGAGCAGCGGCGAGAATTCCCGCGCCACCGCATAGGCGCGCGCCTCGATCGTCTGCTGGTCGACACCATGATGCGCCTCGGCGGACAGCGCGCTGCCCTGGCCGGTCTCGAAATACATCACGTCGTGACCCACCGTGCCGCGACCGAGCGACAGCGCCGCCCCACGCGCCTCGCCGAGCAGGGCGAGTGAAATGCCGAAGCTGCGATTGACCGCCTCGGTGCCGCCGATCGACTGGAACACGAGATCGACCGGCGCGGCGCGCTCGATCGCTCGCAGCGCCGTCGTGACATGGGCCAGCACGCAGGTCTGCGTCGGAATCGCATAGCGGACCCGCACCTCCTCCAGCATCGCGAGCAACGTCACCATGCTCTCGACGCTGTCCGTCGCCGGATTGATGCCGATCACCGCATCGCCGGCACCGAGCAGCAGCCCGTCCAGCGTCGAGGCCGCGATGCCGCGTGGATCGTCCGTCGGATGGTTCGGCTGCAGCCGCACCGAGAGCCGCCCCGGCAGGCCGATCGTGTTGCGAAAACGCGTGACCACGCGACACTTCGCCGCCACTGCGATCAGGTCTTGCAGACGCATGATCTTGCTGACCGCCGCCGCCATCTCCGGCGTCAGGCCGGGGGCGAGGGCCGCGAGCGAAGCGGCATCGGCGGCGTCCGAGAGCAGCCAATCACGGAACTCGCCCACGGTCAGCGTCGCGACCGGGGCGAAGGCCACGCGATTGTGGCGGTCGAGGATCAGCCGTGTCACCTCGTCCGCCTCGTACGGCACGACCGGATCCTGCAGCAGCGTCGCCAGCGGCAGCTCGGCGAGCGCAAGCTGGGCCGCGACCCGCTCCGTCGCCGAACGCGCTGCGACACCGGCCAGGACGTCGCCGGAGCGGTGCGGCGTCGCGCGCGCCAGCAGTGTGCGCAGGTCGGGGAAGTGATAGCGCGTGCCGGCGAGGGAGTGCGCGTAAGTCATGCGCGAGTTCACCACGAGGGTGCCGCGACAAGGAAGCGGAAAGCGAAGCAAGCAAGCGCGGGCTCCGCCCGCACCCGCCAGGGGCCGGGCCCCTGGACCCCTTTACTCTAGCCCGCGTCCAGCTCCAGTCGGTGGAAGCCACGGGCGCGGTAGAGGATGGCAGCCCCGATCCAGGTCACCACGAAGACGGCGATGACCAGATAGCCGATCGTTCCGAAATGGTCGTTCAGGGCGCCGATGCCGGCCCAGAAAGGCCCGGTGAGCCCGAGCTGATCACCGGCCAGACCCAGCGCCTCGATGCCGCCAATCAAAAGCGCAACCACGACGGAAATGAAGGTGATGGTGAGATTGTAGTAGAGCTTGCGGATCGGCTTGACGAAGGCCCAGCCATAGGCACCGAGCATCAGAACGCTGTCGGTGCTGTCGACCAGCGACATGCCGGCGGTGAACAGCGCCGGAAACACCAGGATCGACCAGATCGAAAGTCCGCGCGCCGCCTGCGTGGCAGAGATCCCGAGCAGCCCGATCTCGGTCGCCGTGTCGAACCCGAGCCCGAACAGCAGACCGATCGGATACATGTGCGCGCTGCGACGCACCAGACGGAACAGCGGCCGGAACAGGCGCGCAAGCAGGCCGCGCCCGGCGAGCAGCAGGTCGAGATCCTCGTCGACATAGGGCGCACCGGCACGGACGTCGCGGAAGCGGCGCCAGACCGCCACGAAAATCATGATATTCATGATGGCCAAGGCGAGCAGGAACAGCGCCGAGACCAGCGTGCCGATCACGCCGCCCACGGTCTGCAAGGCCGCGAACCGCCCCTGGAACGCCATCGCCGTCGCCGCCACGGCGACGGAAGCGAGCACCACCACGGTCGAATGACCGAGCGAGAAAAAGAACCCGACCGCGACCGGCCGCTGTCCATCCTGCATCAGCTTGCGGGTGACATTATCGATCGCGGCGATGTGATCGGCATCGACGGCGTGCCGCAGCCCGAACCCGTAGGCGAGGAGCGCGGTGCCCAGCAGGACCGGGTAATGGCGGAAGGCGAGCAGAGCCCAGGCCCAGGCGGCCATATTGGCCGCGAGCAGCACGGCGTAGAGCACCACCAGCCGCCGGCGCAGATCGCCGCCGCGGTCGGCGAAGAGCAGCGAGATCGTGTGTCGCACCAGTGCCCCCAGTGACCCGATCGGATCGATCCATTGCGCCGCAGCCAACGGGCATCATACCTTTTCAGTGAAAAGTAGGACGATCGCATTGCGGTGCGCAAGACGCGGGTGAGGAGCGAAATCGATGGAACGGATCACGATCACGATCGAGGAAGACCTGCTGGAGACGATCGACGCCGTGATGCGCCGCCGCGGCTACGCCAGCCGTTCGGAAGCGATACGCGATCTCGTTCGCGCCGCCGCGGCGCGCGAGCTCACCGCGGCCGGCGAGACGCCTTGTGTCGCGGTGCTGGGCTACGTGTACGACCATGCCACGCGCGACCTGGCGCAGCGGCTGATCCGCGTCGGTCACGAGCACCATGACCTCAGCATTGCCGGGATGCATGTCCATCTCGATCACGCGAGCTGCCTGGAAGTGTCAGTGCTGAAGGGCAGCGTTGCCGCGGTGCGCAGCCTGGCCGATGCGCTGACCGCGCAGCGCGGGGTGCGACACGCGCATCTGCACGTGGTGCCGGCGCAGCCGGTTTCAGATCGCCACGATCACGGTGCGGGCGCGGTGACGCACACCCATATCCACGTCTAGTCCGGGATCGCTCTGACCGCGCCGGGCGATCCCGGCCGAGCCTGCTGTTTTCAGCCCATGATTCACGCCTCCGGTGATGCCACCTGCGGCGATCATGGTCTGGTCGCGCAACGCCCGGCGCATCGTCGGCCGCCGCGTGCCGTCACGCCTCACCGCGACGGTGACGCGGTCGCGGCGCGGGCGAGCAGCATCCGTCGCACCGCGTCGAGCACGCGCCCGACTGCCGCTCGACGATAGTCCCAGATCGGATCGGCGTCGGGCGGGTGGACCACCATCGCGGCATTGGCCTCGAACAGCAGTACCGATCCGTCGGCGGCAAGGCCGAAATCGATGCCAGCGTAATCGAGGCCGAGCGTCTCGCCGATTCCCGCCAGCGCCGCCATGGCGCGTGGTCCCAGTACGGCGGGCATGTCCTCCAGAAAGCGCCGCTCCTCCTCCCGGCGCGCCGGATCGGCGGCCATGCCGGCGGTGAAGTAGTGCACCTTCCAGTCCTCGGCGATGGCGAGATGCAGTGGGTGGAGCACGCCGTCGACGATCATCACGCGATATTTGCGGGCCAGACCGTCGGCGCCGCGTGCATCGAGATAGGAGATTGCGAGGAGCTCCTCGCCTGGCAGCGCGGCGAGCGCCGGCGCCAATTCCTCCGCGCCATCGATGCGGCGGAAATGCCGGCCGGTGTGAAAACCGGGGGCACGCAGCAGCAGCGGAAACTCCCATCCGGCTCGGCTAAGGATCGCGGCGCGGGACAGGCTTTCCACGCGCGGCGCGCGCACGCCGGAAATCCCGCCGAGGCGGCGGGCATTGGCGAGTCGGCCGGTGCGGCGCACCAGCGCCGGAGGATTGACCAGCGGTGCCGTCGTACGGCCGACGATCGCCTCGGCGCCGGCGAGCGCCGCGGGGCAGAGATCGGCGTCGCCGATCGCGTTCAGGATGACCGCATGGAGCGGCAGATCGTCCGCGGGATCGTGGAAGTCGGCGTAGACAATGGTGACGTCGAACAGGCGGTCGTCCAGGAAGGCCGCGGTCGGGATGTTGCCGCCGCGAGCGGCGACCAGAAGCAGCACCCGCACCGGCGTGGCCTCGCCGCGATGCGGCCGGAGGATCACCGCATGACCGACGAAGCCCTTGTGCCAGTGCGGCTCGGCGGCCGCGACTTCGCCCAGCTCCGTGAGGCTGCGCGCGAGACCCTGATGCGCCTCGGCACATTCGGGGTCGATGGCGAGTGCCGCCACGAATGCGTCGCGGGCCGCAGCAAGGGCCTCGTCTTCGATGAACAGATTGCCGAGCCCGATGAGGGCCGAGGCACTGTCGGGATGGCAGCGCGCGGCCTGCTCACAGAGGGTACGGGCGGCCGAGCGGTGACCGCCGGCGCAGGCCAGGGCGGCGAGCTCGCTCAGCGCCGCAAGATGTGCCGGATCGCGGCGCAGCACGGCCAAATACGCTTCGCGTGCCTCAGCGTCCCGCGCCGCCTGCACGCAGGACCGGGCAACAGCCAGATCGAAGTCGATGCTGCCAACCTGGCGCGGCGGCGTCTGCGGCGTCACGTGGCACCTGTCTCCGTCGCGGCTGCGGAACCGAATCCCGATGGAGATCCCGGTGGGCCGGCGCCGCCGCGATTCCGCGGCC
>DATJSJ010000159.1:0-6453 GCA_035504175.1 Acetobacteraceae bacterium | reverse complement strand
CCGCCTCCGCCGCGGGCTTGCCAAACCGGGGCGATGCTACCGCAATACCCCGCATGCGCAATCTGTACCTCGACGCCGCCCTGCTGCCCGATGGCTGGGCCGAGCGCGTGCTGCTCCGCTGCGACGCGCGCGGCCGGATCGCGTCGGTCACATCGGACGTGCCGTGCCCGACGGACGCGGAGCGCCTCGCGGGCGTCGCGTTGCCCGGCATCCCGAACCTGCACAGCCATGCGCATCAGCGGGCGATCGCGGGGCTGGCAGAGCGCGCCGGCCCCGATGCCGCCGACTGTTTCTGGACCTGGCGGGACGCGATGTATCGGGCACTCGCCGGCATCGGCCCGGACGAGCTGGAGGCGATCGCGACCCAGCTCTATGTCGAGATGCTGCGCGCCGGCTACACCACCGTCGCCGAGTTCCACTACCTGCACCATGACCATGACGGGCGCCGCTTCGCCGATCCGGCGGAGATGAGCCACCGGCTGGTCGCGGCGGCGCGCCGCGCGGGGATCAGGCTGGTGCTGCTGCCGGTGCTCTACGCCGCGTCCGGCTTCGACGGCGGCCCGCCTCTGGCGGGGCAGCGCCGGTTCGCGCTCGATGCCGACGGATACGCGGGGCTGCTGCAGGCGTTGCGCCAAGCCTATGGCGACGCCGCGGACGTGACGCTCGGCGTCGCGCCGCATTCCCTGCGCGCCGTGCCGCCGCCGCTGCTGCAGGAGGCGGTGGCACTGGCCGGCGAAGCCCCGATCCACCTGCACATTGCCGAGCAGGTGCGCGAGGTCGAGGAATGCCGTGCCCATACCGGCGTTCGCCCGGTCGCCTGGCTGCTGGACCGCTTCGCCGTCGGACCTCGCTGGTGCCTCGTGCACGCGACCCACATGGAGGCGGCGGAAACCGTGGCGCTGGCCGAGACCGGCGCCGTGGCCGGGCTGTGCCCCACGACGGAGGCCAATCTCGGAGACGGCATCTTCCCCGCCGCGTCTTTCCGGGCGGCGGGCGGTCGGTTCGGCATCGGCTCCGATAGTCATATCTCGGTGAGCCCGGTCGAGGAGCTGCGCTGGCTGGAATACGCGCAGCGCCTGGTGCTGCGTCGCAGGGCGGTGCTGGCGAACGGGCCCGACCGGCCGACCGGACGGAGCCTCGTGGAGGCGGCGATCGCCGGCGGCGCCCAGGCCTGCGGCTTCGCCGCATCCGGTCTGGTGCCGGGCGCGCCGGCCGATCTGCTGGTACTGGACCCGGCCGACCCGCTGCTGGCCGGACGACGCGGCGACGCGCTTCTCGACGCCTTCGTGTTTGCCGGCAACCGACCGCTGGTCCGCCAGGTCGTGGTCGGCGGCAGGGTCGTGGTCCGGGATGGGCACCATCCGAACGAGAGCGCAGCGGCGGCGGATTTCATGGCCACGCTCGCGCGCATCGCGTGACCGAATCCGGGGAACCGTGTCCGGCCTGCGACGCCGCGACGCATCCGGAACGTTGCCGCCAGGACCGGCTGCCGCGATTCGAGATCCTGTCCGCGAGCCTCATCCATCCCGCAAACCGGCTACGCTGCCGACCACACTCCTCCGCGGGGCGGTAGCCACACCACAATGCGCAGACCTCGATCGGCCGCCGGCCGGAATCGTATCGGGCCACAGGCGGAGGGCCCGCGGGGCAGCTACGCGCTCCTGCTCCTCGCGGTCGTTGCCTTCATCCTCTACGGATCGCTCTACCCTCTGGTCTACTACTCCCGCACCTATCCCGGCGGTCCCGTTGCCTACCTGCTGAGCACGTGGACCGACTGGGATCACCGCGGCGATCTGCTCTCCAACATCCTGCTTTACATCCCATTCGGCTTCTTCGCCGTGCTGTCGCTGCCGTCGCGCTGGCGCGGCCCGCTCCGCGCCTCGCTTGCCACCGTGGCGGGGATCCTGCTTGCCGGCTGCGTCGAGGTGGCGCAGTTCCACGATCGCAGCCGCGTCACCTCGATGGGCGATGTCTATGCGAACGGCATCGGCGCGTTGCTTGGTGCGATTGCGGCCACGATCATCGGGAGCAGGCGATGGCCGCTGCTCGCCGAACTGGCCCGTTCGCCGCGACCGGCCATGCTGCTGGCGCTCTGGGCCGGCTACCGGCTCTATCCCTACGTGCCGACCATCGACCTGCACAAATACTGGCACACGGTCCGACCCCTGCTGCATCTGTCCCACCTGCCGGCCGCGGAGACCGCGCGCTTCGTCGTCATCTGGCTGCTGATCACATGCCTGGTACACGCACTTTACGGATTCCGGCGCTGGCTGCTGCTGTTCCCCCTGCTGGCACTCGCGGAGTTCGCAGCGCGCATCCTGATCATTTCGACCGATCTCAAGCTTGCGGATATCGGCGGCGCGGCTGGCGCGTTCCTCGTCTGGCTGGTGCTGCATCGGTTACCGGGCCGCCATCTGCTGCTCGCGATTTGCCTGGGCGCGCTGGTCGTCTGGCTGCGTCTGGCGCCGTTCCACTTCGAGCCCGTCGGGCGACCCTTCAGCTGGGTGCCGTTCGGCAGCATGATGCACGGCTCGATCGGGATCGCGATGCAGGCGTTCTGCGAGAAGGCGACGCTGTACGGCGGCCTGATCTGGCTGCTGCATCGAGCCGGAACCAGGCTGGGCACCGCGACCGCAATCACCGCCGTCCTGCTGCTGGCAACGAGCTTCGCCGAGACGCATTTGCCGGGCCGCTCGGCCGAGATCACCGATGCGGTGATGGCGCTCGCACTCGGCGGCGCGTTCGCGCTCCTGCCCGATCCCGCGGACCGGGCTGCGCCCGCTCCATCCGGCCGGCCGCGAGCCGCGGGCTGAGCCAATCCCGGCGGCAGAAAGGTTCGCCTTTGGCACCGTCGCAGGCGGCCATTACCGGGAGCTGCTGCCTCGCAATGACGCGACGATGTCGAACGCGCGGGATGCGCCCCGGGCTGGCGAAAATCGCCCTGGGCAGCGGGCGGCCAGACGACGATCACTCCGACCGCGCAGAACGATCGTGATCTGACTCTTGCATTCGGACCGCCCCTCACGCCTTCGGTGATTCCACCTCCGGCGATCGCGGCCTACACGCCCGCGACCGCCTCGCGGACCGCCGGCTGGCGTTCGGCGCGGCCGGACAGCGCGCCGATGATCTCCGACGCGCCGCACACGCCGACCAGCCGATCCTCCTCGACCAGCAGCAGCGGATGCGCAACGCCGCGTTGCAGGGCGACCAGCGCCCGCAACGGCAACTCGGCCGGTGCCACGACCAGCGCCGCCGGATCGACCGCCGCCCCGCCCGCCGCGGCGAGCGGGCACGGAATCCCGCCGACCAGGCCCGAGACCGGGCGCCGCTCGGCATCGAGCGTGACGCGCGCCGCGCCTTGCTCGTCCAGCAGCACGGCATTGCCCTCGCGCGGCAACTCGGCCAGCGGCCGCATGATCGCACGGCCGCGCAACACGCTGAGCGGATTCACGTGCTGGACGAATTCCGCAACGTAGTCGTCGGCCGGCCGCAGCATGATGTCCTCGGACGTGCCGGTCTGCACGATCCGCCCGCCCTCCAGGATCGCGATGCGGTTGCCGAGCTTCATCGCCTCGTCGAGGTCGTGGCTGACGAACAGGATCGTCTTCTGCACGCTGCGCTGCAGCTCCAGCAGATCGTCCTGCAACTTGGTGCGGATCAGCGGATCGAGCGCGGAGAACGGCTCGTCCATCAGCAGGATATCGGCATCCGTCGCGAAGGCGCGCGCCAGGCCGACGCGCTGCTGCATGCCGCCCGAGAGCTCGGCCACGGCGCGATCGGCCCAGTTGTCCAGCCCGACCAGTCTCAGCTTCTCGTCGACGATGGCGCGCCGCTCCGTCGGCCGCACGCCGCGCAGTTCCAGCCCCAGCCCGACATTGTCGCGCACGCTGCGCCAGGGCAGCAGCGCGAATTGCTGGAACACCATCGCCACGCGCTGGCCGCGGATGCGCCGCAGTGTCGCCCGGTCGCAGCGGGCGACGTCGACCGCGCCCTCGCCGTCGCGCACCAGGACCTGGCCCGAATCGACATGCGACAGCCGGTTCGCGGCGCGCAGCAGCGTCGACTTGCCGGAGCCGGACAGGCCCATCAGGACGCAGATCTCGCCCCTTGCCACCGAGAGGCTCGCGCGCGCGACGCCGATCACGATTCCGGTGGCCGCGGCGATCTCCGCCCGCGTGTTGCCGGCATCCAGCATCGCCAGCGCCCGCTCCCGCAGCCGCGCACCACCGCGCCCCGAGGCGGAGCCGAACAGGATGTTGACGTCGCGGAAGTCGATCGCCGGACTCATCTCACGCCTCCCCCGCGACGCGGCACACGCGGTCGAGCACGATCGCCAGCACGACGATCGCGAGCCCGGATTCGAACCCCATGTCGATCCGCACCGTGTTCAGCGCCCGCACCACCGGCACCCCGAGCCCGCCGGCGCCGACCAGTGCCGCGATCACCACCATCGACAGGCTGAGCATGATGCACTGCGTGAGCCCGGCCATGATCGAGGGCCGCGCGTACGGCAGCTCCACCTTCCACAGCAATTGCAGCGGCGTCGCGCCGAACGCCTCGCCCGCCTCGATCAGCGGCTTCGGCACCGAGACGACGCCGAGATGGGTGAGCCGGATCGGCGCCGGCAGGGCGAAAATGATCGTGGAGATCAGCCCCGGCACGGTGCCGAGGCCGAACAGCACCAGCGTCGGGATCAGATAGACGAAGGTCGGCAGCGTCTGCATCATGTCCAGCACCGGACGCATGCCGCGATAGAGCCACGGCCGATGCGCCGCCAGGATGCCGAGCGGCACGCCGATCACCATGCAGAGCACGGCGGAGAAAATGACGAGGGAGAGCGTCTCCATCGTCGCCTCCCAGTAGCCCTGGTTCATGATGAACAGCAGCGCGAGCCCGACGCCGAGTGCCAGCTTCCAGGACCGGTGCAACAGCCACACCCCGGCCACGATCAGCAGCAGCAGCAGGATCGGCGGCACCGCTTCCAGGATCGAGGTCAGCCCGTCGGTCAGGAAGCCGATGATGTCGGACAGCCGGTCGAAGAAATTGAAGCTGCTGTTCTTCAACCCGTCGATCAGCGTCGCGATCCAGGCGCCGATCGGGATCTTGTGGCCGCTGATCCAGTCTTCCACCTGTCCCATCCGGGCCTCCTGCCACGCCGCCGTTCAAGGGCGGCCGGAACGAAGGGCGGCGCGGACCGCCGCCCTCCGGATCGACTGAGCCGACGCGCGTCAGCTTGAAACGCCGAGGTCCTTCTTGACAACCGGCAGCGCCGGCTGACCATCGAAGGTGGTGACGCCGGCAAGCCAGGCGTCGAGCACCTCCGGATGCGCCTTCAGATACTTCGCGGCAGCGACGCCCGGATCGTCATGGTCGGTCAGAATCATGTTCATCATGTCGTCTTCCATCGGCAGATTGAACTCCAGGTTGGCCAGGAGCTTGCCGACGTTCGGGCACGCCTTCGAATAGCCGGCGCGCGTATTGGTGTAGACCGTCGCCTCCCCGTAATTCGGCCCGAACAGCGCATCGCCGCCGGTCAGGTACTTCATCGGGTAGAGCTTGTTCATCGGGTGCGGCTCCCAGCCGAGGAAGACGATCGGCTTGTGATCGCGCACCGCCCGCGCGACCTCCGCCAGCATCCCCTGCTCGCTCGACTCCACGAGCTGGAAGTTGCCGAGATCGAACATGTTATCCTTGATCATCTTCAGCACGTGCCGGTTGCCGTCATTGCCCGGCTCGATACCGTAGATCTTGTGATGCAGCTGCGTCGCGAATTTGTGGATATCGGCGAAATCGTGCAGCCCGGCGTCGTAGGTATAGGTCGGGACTGCCAGCGTGTACTTCGCGCCCTTGAGGTTGGCGCGCACCACGTCGACGGAATGGTCGTTGAGGTAGGCGCGGATATCGCCCTCCATCGAGGGCATCCAGTTGCCGAGGAAGACGTCGAGGTTGTTGTTCTTGAGCGAAGCGAAGGTCACCGGCACGGAAAGGACGGTGATCTTCGGCGCGTAGCCGAGATCCTTCAGGATCATCGCCGTCGTCGCGGTGGTCGCCGTGACGTCGGTCCAGCCGATGTCCGAGAACCGCACCGCCTTGCACGATGCCGGATCCCCGGCGAACACGGCCGTCGTTGTCGCCGCTAGCAGTCCAGCGGCCACTGCCAATCTGGCCAGGAACTTCATTCGGTCTGATCTCCCCTGTTTTGCGTCGTTGAATGGTCGTTCAGCCAGGAAGGCCAGGGCTCTGCCCTGGACGGGCCCAATCGCGTATGCGCGATGGGAACCCGACGCTGGGGCCTGAGGCCGCAGACCCCCATCCCTTAAGGTAATCGATTGCAAAGGCGATTATGCCGGACTTGACACGCACGGACAATTAGCCTATGGTCCCTGTCAGACACGGGGAGCCCTCCGATGGCCCAGGCCCAGTTCACGCGGCAGATGACTTTAGGCGAGTTCG
>DATJSJ010000158.1:0-28715 GCA_035504175.1 Acetobacteraceae bacterium | reverse complement strand
GAACTGGGACTCGTCGCTGGCCAGATACACCGCGAGCGCAGCGATCTCTTCGGGCGTGCCGAGGCGGCCCATCGCCTGCCGGGCGACGAACGCCTGCCGCGCCGCCTCGACCGAACCGGCGGCCGCAGCGTTCGCGGCGATTCGCTCGTCGAGACTGGGCGTCGCCACTGTGCCGGGACAAATCGCGTTGGCGCGGATGCCGCGCGTGACGTAGTCGGCGGCAACCGACCGCGTCAGCCCCAGCACCGCCGCCTTGCTCGCCCCGTACACCGCCCGGTTCGGCACACCCTTCAGACTGCTCGCGACCGAGGCGATGTTCACGATCGAACCGCCCCCCCGCTCCAGCATGCCCGGCAGAAACGCGCGGATCGTGTGGAACATGCTCTTGGCATTCAGCGTGAAGCCGAAATCCCAGTCGGCGTCCGTCGCGTCCAGAACCGTCCCTTGATGCACGATTCCGGCGCAATTGCACAGCACGTCGATCGGCCCCGCCTCGGCGGCCGCTTCCGCGATCGCCGCGACATCGGTCACGTCCAGCCGCCGCACCCGGATCCGCTCGCCGGCAATCTCGGACAGCCGCGCCTCGTTCACGTCGGTCGCCACCACCGCGGCACCCTCGGCGGCATAGGCGAGCGCGACCGCCCGCCCGATCCCCTGCGCCGCCGCGGTGACGAACGCCGCCTTGCCGGCCAGCCGCCCGCTCATGCCCGCACGCTCAATGGTTGTTCCGCGCCTCGCCGCGCGTCTCGACGATGTTGAGATACAGCGTCGCCGGCTCCATGCAGGCGCCGGTGCCGAACTGGCCCACCGTGCCGCGATGGATCTCCTCCCACGGCGTCTGGTTCACGAGCTTCGGAGGCTCCCAGGCCGCCCGCCGGGCCGCGAGCTCGCTCTCCGGGATCATCACGTCCACCTTGCGCTGCTTGAGGTCGATGCGGATCGGATCGCCGCTCTTCAGCAGCGCGAGGCCGCCACCCACGACCGCCTCGGGCGAGACGTTCAGGATCGAGGGGCTCGCCGACGTGCCACTCTGCCGCCCGTCGCCCATCGTCGGCAACGCATCGATGCCGCGCTTCAACAGACTCGCCGGCGGCTGCATGTTCACCACCTCCGCCCCGCCCGGATAGCCGACCGGGCCGCAATTGCGGATCACCAGCACGCTGTGCTCATCCGCGCCGAGGCTCGGGTCCTCGATGCGCGCGTGATAATCCTCCGGTCCCTCGAACACCACGGCCTTGCCCTCGAACACGTCGGGATGCGCCGGATCCGACAGGAAGCGCTCGCGAAACGCCTTGTCGATGACACTGATTTTCATCACCGCGCTGTCGAACAGATTGCCCGACAGCACGACATAGCCCGCGTGCTCCTTCAGCGGCGCCTCATAGCTGCGGATCACGCCGCGATCGGGTTCCGGCACATCCGCCAGATCCTCGGCCAGCGTCCGCCCGCTCACGGTGCGCACCTCGCCATGCAGCTTGCCGGCGCGCAGCAGCTCGCGCATCACCGCCGGCACGCCGCCGGCGCGATGGAACGACTCGCCGAGGAACCGCCCGGCCGGCTGCATGTCGACCAGCAGCGGAATCTCGGGCCCGAGCCGCTGCCAGTCCTCGAGCGTGTGATCCACCCCCATGTGCCGCGCGATCGCGACCATGTGGATCGGACAGTTGGACGAAGCCCCGAGCGCCGCCGCGGCGACCACCGCGTTCTCGAACGCGTGCTTGGTCATGACGTCCGACGGGCGCAGGTTCTCGTGCACCATCGCGACGATGCGCCGCCCGGTCTCGTACGACATCTGGCCGCGCTCGCGATACGGGCCGGGGATCATCGCACAGCCCGGCAGCGACATCCCGAGCGCCTCGGCCAGCGAGTTCATCGAGCTCGCCGTGCCCATCGTGTTGCAATGCCCGACCGACGGCGCCGAGGCGGCGACCATGCGGATGAAGGTCTCGTAGTCGATCTCGCCCTCGGCCAGCAGCTTGCGGGCGTTCCACACCACCATGCCGGAGCCGGCGAGCTCGCCCTTGTACCAGCCATCCAGCATCGGCCCGCCCGAGAGCACGATCGCCGGGATGTTCACCGTCGCCGCCGCCATCAGGCAGGCCGGCGTCGTCTTGTCGCAGCCGGTGGTCAGCACCACCCCGTCCAGCGGGTAGCCGTGCAGGATCTCGACCAGGCCGAGATAGGCGAGGTTGCGATCGAGTGCCGCCGTCGGACGCTTGCCGGTCTCCTGGATCGGATGCACCGGGAATTCCATCGGGATACCGCCGGCGTCGCGGATGCCGTCGCGCACCCGGCTCGCCAGCTCCAGATGGTGCCGGTTGCAGGGCGAGAGGTCGGAGCCGGTCTGGGCGATGCCGATGATCGGCTTGCCGCCCTGCAGCTCCTCGCGCGTCAGTCCATAGTTGAGGTAGCGCTCCAGGTAGAGGGCGGTCATCGCCGGATCGGCCGGATTGTCGAACCAGCGCCGGCTGCGCAACCGGTGGCCATTCCCCTGGCCGTGGGAGCCGTGATCGTCGGCCGCCATGTGACTGCCCTCTTTTTTGTCCTTGGCCGGCAGGCAGCCAGCGGCGCGAGGCACCCGCGCTGACCGGCTGGCCGGTGCGGGCGCAGGGTGGGCGCGGGATATGCGGGGTGTCAACCGGCCGCGCCGCGCGGCAGGCATTGCGCCGATGCCGGCCGATCTCGCCCGCCGCAGCCGCATTGTCATTGGCACGCCAGTGGAACCAAGGCCCCGGTATCAGCGAATAATGCGCGGCAATCAAACGAGTGGAGACGCCATGAGTGGACCGCAGGAGGATCTTGAGCAGCGCATTCGCGAGCGGGCCTATGCCCTCTGGGAGGAGGACGGCCAGCCCGAGGGTCGCTCGGAGGAATACTGGGAGCGGGCGCGGGCGCTGATCGCCGCCGAGGACGATCCGAACCACCCGGAGATGACCTCGCCGCCACCGCTCTAGCCCCGGCTGAGCGGGCCGCTGCCGGCGGTGAGCCGGCCGCGGCCGTGCGGTCAGTCCATATCCGGCGTGATGACGTTTTGCGGGCGGTCCGAGAGCAGGGCCGCCCGCATCGTCTCGGCCGATTTCACCCGGATGTCGTGATACGCCTCGGGCGTGTGGAAGGCCGAGTGCGGCGTGACGATCAGCCGGCCGGCAAGCCAGGTTTCGCGCGCGCGATAGCAGCGGAGCAGGGCGGGGGGCGGCTCCGGCGGCTCCTCCGGCAGCACGTCGAGCCCGGCCCCGGCGACCTGCCCGCTGCGCAAAGCCGCCGCCAGCGCATCGAGATCGAGCACCGGTCCGCGCGCCGTGTTCACCACCACCGCGCCGGCCGGCAGCAGGGCCAGCTCACGCGCGCCGATCATGCCGCGCGTCTGCCGCGTCAGCGGCATGTGCAGGGAGAGGGTTGCCGCCTGTGGCAGCAGCGCCTCCAGCGTCGGGGCGCGGGCAAGGTCCAGCGCCAGTTCGGTGCCGGTCGGGCGCTCCGGATCGTAGAACGTCACCCGGAAGCCGAACGCCTTCGCCCGCCGCGCCACCGCGGTGCCGATCCGGCCCAGTCCCACGATTCCGAACCCGGTGCCACCGAGCCGCCGCACCAGCGGATCGACAATCGGCGTCCAGCCGGCCGGCGGGTCGGCCCGCTGCGCGTCGTGGTGCAGGATCACGCCGCGGCGCAGCGCCAGTGCCAGTGCCATGGCATGGTCGGCGACTTCGGTCGTGCCGTAGTCCGGCACGTTGCAGACCAGGATGCCGCGTGCGGCGGCCGCCTGGCGGTCGATCCGGTCGTAGCCGACGCCCATGCGGACGATTGCGCGCAGCCGGGGAAAGCGGCCTAGGTCGGGGGCGCCGGCCCAGTGCCGGAACAGCAGCAGCCCGTCGGCGGCGGCGCAATCGGCGTCGTCCAGTTCGGCGAGCGACTCGGTATCGCGCATCACCACCCGGACGCCTTCGCCATAGACCGACCGCTCGACGGAGTCGTCCTGATACATGCGCTCCGGGTAGAGCACGGTCACGCTCATCGTCTCATGCCTCCTCGTGCGCCGCGCGATCCTGGGTCCGGGGATTGGCCGCGGCAAGTCGCGGCGGCTGGTCGGCCCCCCGGCGCCCCGTCCACCCGGTCGCAAGCATCGCTCCCAAACCGCACCGTGCATTTGTGCTCGCCTGGACCAGAAGCTGCGACGGAACGCGCCATAGACGGCATCAATGCCTCGCTCTCCGGTGCGGGCCGAGGTCAAGCCCCGAAGCCGCGAAGCGGGGCGCCGCAGGCGCCGGGCTTGAGCTCGGCCCGCACCGGAGGGACAATTCGAAGTGCCGTCGTCGCACGAGCGAATCGGGCTCTGTCCGATCAAAGAGGCGCGTCGGAAGATCGGCGGAGGTGGGGGATTGGCCGCTGACCTGAGCCTGGCCCTGCGCAATCGCGGCGCGGAGGCGCTGCCGCCCGAGCTTGCGCATCTCGCCGACGGCGCGTTCGGCGCCGCGCTCGACCGGGCCATCGAGTACGCTCATCGTGCCCTCTCGCCGACCACGGAAAAGATCTATGCCGATGACTGGTCGGCTTTTCGCGCCTGGTGCCATGGCCATGGCGCGCCGGCGCTTCCAGCACCGCCCGCGGTGGTCGCGGCTTATCTGGCCGAGCGGGCCGCAACGCTCGGCCGCAGCGGGCTGCGACTGATTCTCGCGGCGATCGGACACTACCATCGCCGTGCCGGCCAGCCGTGGTCGGCCGTCGATCCGGTGATCCGCGCCGTTATGCACGGCATTCTGCGCGCACAGCGGCGTCCGGTGCGGCCTGCCGCGGCGCTGACCTCCGTCGAGATCCGCCGGCTGCTTGCCGTCTGCGATGATGCGGCACCGGGTGCAGTCGGACTGTCGGCTTCGCGCGACCGTGCGCTGTTGCTCGTGGGCTTTGCCGGGGCGTTGCGGCGGGGCGAGTTGGTGGCGCTGGATCGTGAGGATTTGCGTTTCACCAAGGATGGGCTGGTGCTGCGCATTCGCCGCTCCAAGCGCGATCAGGAGGGGGAAGGCGCGGAGGTCGGCATCGTGCGTGGGCGCCATCCGGCGACCTGTCCGGTGCGCGCGCTCGAGGCTTGGCTGCGTCGCGGGCGCATTGCCTACGGTCCGGTGTTCCGGCGGCTGACCGCCGCCGGCACGGTCGAGGACCGGCTGACCGGCAACGGTGTGTGGAAGATATTGCGCCGGCGTGCCGCGCAGGCCGGGCTGACGGTCGATGACGGCGAGCGCCTCTCGCCGCACGGGCTGCGCGCCGGCTGCATCACCGAGGCCTATCTGCAGGGCGCGCTGGACGAGCAGGCCGCGGCGCATGCGCGACAGAGCAGCCTCGCCACCACGCGCGCCTACCGCCGGCGCGCGAAGGTGGTGGCCGCGAGCCCTAGCCGGTTACTCGATCTGTAAGGTGTCCGGCAGACGAGCTCGATCTCACGCGTCCGGCTCGCGTTTGGTGAGGACTACATTCCGCCGCCGACCCCTGGCGATTAGACCATGCTCGCCGGCGGTGGAGTCGTCGAAGGCGTAAACGGTGGTCTCAAATCAACGGAACCAGACCACGATCGTTGTGCACGGTCGGAGCGATCGTGGTCTGGCGGCACGGGATTGCAGGCGGAGACGCCATCATACCAGGCAGCGGCGCGACTATTTGTCCCCCTCGATCGGCAATGCCACCCATCGCAGCCCATGATTGCCGTGCACCAGCAGCGCGGCATAGGGTCGGTGCTTCGCCGCGGCGTCCTGCAGCGCCTCCGTGATATCGGACGGCTGCTCGATCGCCTTGTTGTCGACGGCCAGGATGACGTCGCCCACATGGATCATGCTCCTGGCCGCGGCGCTGTCGGGCTCCACCGTCTTCACCGCAACGCCGGTTTCGGCATCCGTCATCGCGAACGCGCGGCGTACCTGCTTATCGGCCATGTCAAATGTCATGCCGGGATCGGCCGCGGTGGCGAACGGATGCGCGCCCATGGGAACGCGCCCCAGGAATTGCATGGCGGATAGCGGCGCCGTCGCCTCGTCACGGACAGGAATGCTCACCGTCTGCTCCGCTCCACCCCGCAGCAGCAGCAATTGCAGCGTCTGCCCCGGCGGTGTCGTCGCCACGAGGCGCCCGAACTGCCTGATATCCGTCGCCGGCTCTCCGTTCAGCTCCAGGATGATGTCGCCGGCGCGTACCAGCCCCGCCGCCGGGCCCTTCGAATAGACGGATGTAACGATCAGGCCTTGCGTGCGGCCCAGGCCGAATGCTGCCGCCAGGTCTCCCGAGAGGTGCTGCACTTCGACACCGACCATCCCGGCAACCACACGATGGGTATGAAGGTACTGGTCGATGACGAATTTGGCGTCATTGATCGGCATGGCGAAGCCGACGCCAACGGAGCCGGTATTGCCGGGCGAGCTGATCAGCGCGGTATCGATGCCGATGACCTGGCCTTCGAGATCGACCAAGGGCCCGCCCGAATTGCCGTGATTGAGCGACCCGTCGGTCTGGAAGTAGTGGTCATAGGAGCCATCGCCGATGTCGCGGTTGAGCGCGCTGATCACGCCGTGGCTGACGGACAGTCCGACGCCGAGCGGATTTCCGAGCAGCAGCACCTCGTCGCCGACCCTGACCGTATCGCTGTTGCCGAGCTTCAGCGCCGGCAGGGGCTGGCCGACATCGACCTTCAGCAGGGCCAGGTCGATGACCGCGCTGATGTAGATTGCCTTGGCGTCGAAATCGCCGAGACCGGGGATCGTCACCTTGATGATCTCGGCACCCGCGATGACGTGCCGGTTCGTCGCGATGACGCCGGACGGATCGATGATGAAGCCGGACCCGTCGAAATACATCCGCCCTTGCGGCGTGTTGGCGATGGTCGTGACGGCCACGACGGAGGGCATCAACTTGCCCAGTTCGGGCGCGAAGCTCGGCACCGTCTCCTGGGCGCGTCCCACGGTCGAGATCGCAGTCGCAAGCAGCAGGACCGCAGCCAGGAGTGTGCGGCGCAACAGAGTGACGGTCATGAACGCTCCCTTTGGCCAGCGCGGTCGCGATGCAGGGAGGAAAGCCGGCGACCGATCGTCACCACCGTCCCGGCCCGACCCGGATCGTTAACGATACCGCGAGTTCCGACACCTGACAATCGAACCCGCCGCCCTCCGGAACGAGCGGTTGCTGATGCGAGCGGCAGAGTTGCGGTATCGCACAGCGGTGTCGCGGCGTTCGAGCGGCCTGCTGCGCGGGCCGCTCACGATGACCACTCCCGCATGCCGGAGCGCCGCACCTTCGCTCGGAACGCCGGCTCATCGCGGCCCTTCCAACCATCAACGGGGGAGGCGCGGACTGCCCGCGACGCCGTGCCCGGCGTGCCGCCGCGGGTTGGGCGAGGCGTCTGGACAACCGCTGACGTTGTCAGCCCGGCGCCGGACGCGCAGTCTTGGCCGGCACGATCGTGGGGTGGCGATGGCCGGATCGGACCGGACGGGCGGCGACAGGCAGCGGGCGCGGGTGTCGCGGTCCGGCCTGGCAAAGCCGCGCGCCGGGCGGCCGCGATGACGGAACACGGCGATGACCATGCGCGCACGCCGTCAGGCGACGGCGCCGAGAAGCCGCTCGTGTTGACCCGCGCCGCGCTGCTGGATGGCTCACTGCACCGCCTCATCGCCCGCAAGCTGCCCGACGTGAAGCTGCTGACCGACGACGAGCGTGCCGCCAGCCTGCACGGCATCCTTGCCGCGCGGCCCGAGGCGGCCGGGACCGACGCCTGGCTGTTCGCCTACGGCTCGCTGATCTGGAACCCGACGGTCCACTATGCCGAGCGGCGGGTGGCGATCGTGCAGGGCTGGCACCGCGCCTTCTGCCTTTCGGTGCGCGCCGGCCGCGGCACGCCCGACAATCCGGGGCTGATGCTCGGCCTCGACGTTGGAGGCGAATGCCGCGGCGTCGCGTACCGGATCGCCGCCGAGCACGCGGAGGCGGAGCTCCACCTGCTCTGGCGACGGGAGATGGTTTCCGGTGCCTATGTGCCACGATGGGTGACGCTGCTCGACGCCGACGGCACGGGCTTCGCGCACGGCATCGTCTTTACCATCAACCCTGAGGCCAACGCCTATACCGGGGTGCTGGACGAGGAGGAGATCGTCCGCCGCCTGGCGACCGCGCAGGGCGAGCTCGGCAGTGCCGCCGAGTACCTGTTCCGCACCCGCGACGGTCTGCATGGGCTCGGCATCCGCGACGCACTGGTGGACCGCCTGGCCGAGGCGGTGGCACGGATCCACGCCGGGGAGGAGCGCGCATGACGACCGATCCGCTGGCCGATGCGCCGGAGCTTTGCCGCCTCGGCGCGGTCGAACTGGCCCGCGAGTACCGACGCGGCGGGCTGTCGCCGGTCGAGGTGACGGAAGCGGTGCTCGCCCGCGCCGAGGCGGTGCAGGAGCGATGCAATGCGTTCGTCGCGATCCACCACGCCGGCGCACTGCGGGCCGCGACCGCGGCGGAGCGGCGCTGGCGCCAGGGTGACCCGCTCGGGCCGCTGGACGGCGTGCCGGCGACGATCAAGGATATCGTCTGGATGCGCGGCTTTCCGCTGCGCGCCGGCAGTCGCAGCACGCCGGACGAGGCGATGCCGGAAGACGCGCCCTCGGTGCGCCTGCTGCACGAGGCCGGGGTGGTGCCGATCGGGGTGACCACGACACCCGAGTTCGGCTGGAAGGCACTGGGCGATTCGCCGCTGAGCGGCATCACGCGCAATCCCTGGGATCCGGCGCTGACGCCGGGCGGCTCTTCGGCCGGGGCCGCCGTCGCCGCGGCCTCCGGCGCGGGCGTGCTGCATCTCGGCACGGATGGCGGCGGCTCGATCCGGATCCCCGCGGCCTTCACCGGCATCGTCGGGCACAAGCCGACGTTCGGGCGCGTGCCGGCCTATCCGGCCAGCCCGTTCGGCACCCTGGCGCATATCGGGCCGATGACCCGCTCGGTTGCCGATGCGGCGCTGCTGCTGAACGCGCTCTCCGCCCGCGACGCGCGCGACTGGCACCAGAACCTGGCGCCGGCGCCGGCCTGCGACCCGGAGGCGCGGCTGGACTTCGCCGGATTGCGCATCGGGCTGTGGATGACGCCACCGGCGGGCGAGGTCGATCCGGAGATCGCCGCCGCCGTGCGGCGGGCGGCCGGCCAGGCGGCGGCACTCGGCGCCGCCGTCGCGCCGGTGTCGCTGCCGGGCGAGGGGCTCGAGGCGCTGTTCCACACGCTGTGGTTCGCCGGCGCCGCGGCACGGCTGGCCGGCGTGCCGGTCGAGCGGCGTCAGGGCATGGATCCGGGCCTGCTGGCGATCGCGGCGGAGGGCGCGCGCCTCTCCGCCCCGACGCTGGCGCTGGCGCATCGCGACCGGGCGGTGTTCGGCGCCCGGCTGGACGCGCTGCTCGCCGAGCACGCGCTGCTGCTCTCTCCCGCGGTCGCGGTGCCGCCCTTCGCCGTGGGCGAGGAGGTGCCGCCGGGCTCCGGCCTGGCGCGCTGGACCGGCTGGGCCGGGTTCAGCTACCCGGTCAATCTCGGCCAGCACCCCGCCTGCACGCTGCCTTGCGGGCGTACCGCCGCCGGGCTGCCGATCGGGCTGCAGATCGTCGGCCCTCGTGGTGCGGACGACCGCGTGCTGGCCGCCGCCCGAACCCTGGAGGAGGCGCTGCCCGGGCTGCGCTGACCGGCGCGACTTGACCGCTGCCGGGGCGCGCCCACACACTTGGCGAACTCAATCGAGGCGGGAGAGAACGGATGCCGCAGGTCACGCTGACCGTGAACGGCCGGAGCCACACGGTCGAGGTCGAAGGCCGCACGCTCCTGGTGGAACTTTTGCGCGAAAAGCTGGGCCTGACCGGCACCCATGTCGGCTGCGACACCAGCCAGTGCGGCGCCTGCGTCGTGCATCTCGACGGCCATTCGGTGAAATCCTGCACCATGCTCGCATTGCAGGCGGCGGGCAGCAGCGTCACCACGATCGAGGGCCTGGCCGCGGCCGACGGCACGCTGCATCCGATGCAGGAGATGTTTCGCGAAAATCATGCGCTGCAATGCGGCTTCTGCACGCCGGGAATGGTGATGTCGGCGATCGACCTCGTGCAGACGCATCCAGAGGGTCTCTCCGAGACAGAGATCCGCGAGGGGCTGGAAGGCAATATCTGTCGTTGCACCGGCTACCACAACATCGTCAAGGCCGTGGCCGCGGCCTGGCCGCTGATGCACGGCAAGCAGATGGCGGCGGAGTAGGCCGCCGTTTCCGCATCGCGCCAATAAACAAACGCGGGCGCAGCTGATGTCGCGCCCCGGGGGAGACACGGTCATGGGTTTCGAGGGCATCGGTGCTGCCGTCCGCCGCACCGAGGATGCGCGGTTCCTGAGTGGCCGCGGCAGCTACACCGACGACATCAACCGGCCCGGCCAGGCCTATGCGGTGATCCGCCGCTCCGACCGGCCGCATGCGCGTATCCGCAGCATCGACACCGCGGCGGCGCAGCAGGCGCCGGGCGTTCTTGCCGTGTACACCGGTGCCGACATGCAGGCCGACAATATCGGCGGCCTGCCCTGCGGCTGGCTGATCCACAGCAAGGACGGCTCGCCGATGAAGGAGCCGCCACACCCGGTGCTGGCGGTCGACAAGGTGCGGCACGTCGGCGATCCGGTCGCCGTGGTGATCGCCGAGACGCGGCAGGCGGCGCGCGATGCCACGGAACTGCTCACGATCGAGTACGACGACCTGCCGGCGGTCGCGACGGTGCACGATGCCGCCGCCCAGGGTGCGGCGCTGGTGCATGACGATGTCGCCGGCAATCTTTGCTACGACTGGCAGCTCGGCGACAAGGGCGCGGTTGACGCCGCCTTCGCCGGCGCGGCCAAGGTCGTGCGCCTCGACCTGACCAACAACCGGCTGATCCCGAACGCCATGGAGCCGCGCGCGGCGATCGGCGAGTTCGACGTCAATTCCGGCGACTACACGCTGACCACCACCAGCCAGAACCCACACGTGATCCGGCTGCTGATGGGCGCCTTCGTGCTGCACATCCCCGAGCACCGGCTGCGCGTCGTCGCCCCCGATGTCGGCGGCGGGTTCGGCAGCAAGATCTACCATTACGCCGAGGAGGCGATCGTCACCTGGTCCGCCGGCAAGCTGAAGCGGCCGGTGAAATGGACCTCCGACCGTACCGAGGCGTTCATGTCGGACGCGCATGGCCGCGACCACGAGACGACGGCGGAGATGGCGCTCGACGCCGAGGGCAACTTCCTGGCACTGCGGGTCAGCACGGTTGCCAACATGGGCGCCTATCTCTCGACCTTCGCCAGCTCGATCCCGACCTATCTCTACGGCACGCTGCTTGCCGGCGTGTACAAGACGCCGGCGATCTACGTCGAAGTGAAGGCCGTGTTCACCAACACCGTGCCGGTCGATGCCTATCGCGGCGCCGGGCGCCCGGAGGCGACCTTCCTGCTCGAGCGGTTGGTCGACGTCATTTCCCACGATACCGGCCAGGACCGCGTCGCGCTGCGCCGGCGCAACCAGATCCCGGCCGACGCCTACCCGTACCAGACGCCGGTCGCGCTGCAATACGATACCGGCAATCACCAGGCGACGATGGACGCGGCGCTGAAGGCGGCCGAATGGGACGGGTTCGAGGCGCGGCGGCAGGAAGCCGCGAAGCGCGGCAAGCTGCGCGGCATCGGCCTCTCCAGCTATCTCGAGGCCTGCGGCCTGGCGCCGAGCCGCGTCGCCGGCCAGCTCGGCGCCCGCGCCGGGCTCTACGAGGTCGCCAATGTGCGGGTGCACCCGACCGGCGGTATCACCGTCTTCACCGGTTCGCACAGCCACGGCCAGGGGCACGAGACCACCTTCGCGCAGCTCGTCGCCGACAAGCTCGGCGTGCCGATGGCGCAGGTCGAGATCGTGCACGGCGACACCGCGAAGGTGCCGTTCGGCATGGGCACCTACGGCAGCCGCAGCCTGTCCGTCGGCGGCAGCGCGCTGGTCAAGGCGATGGACAAGATCGTCGCCAAGGGTCGCAAGATCGCGGCGCATCTGATGGAGGCGTCGGTCGACGACGTCGAGTTCAAGGACGGCAAGTTCACCGTCGCCGGCACCGATCGCAGCAAGGCGCTCGCCGAGGTGGCGCTCGCCGCCTACGTGCCGCACAACTACCCTCTGGAGGAGCTCGAGCCCGGCCTCGAGGAGACCGCGTTCTACGACCCGCTCAACTTCACCTTCCCCGGAGGCTGCCACATCTGCGAAGTCGAGATCGACCGTGAGCTCGGCACCGTGCAGGTGGTGCGGTTCACCGCGGTCGACGATTTCGGGCGGGTGATCAATCCGATGATCGTCGAAGGCCAGGTACAGGGCGGCATCGCCCAGGGCATCGGCCAGGCGCTGCTGGAGCACGCGATCTACGACGAGAGCGGGCAACTGCTCAGCGGTTCGTATATGGACTACACGATGCCGCGGGCGGCCGACATTCCGACGATCAAGGCTGATGTCACCAACACGCCGTGCAAGACCAATCCGCTCGGCGTGAAAGGCTGCGGCGAGGCGGGGGCGATCGGCAGCCCGCCGGCGGTGATCAACGCGGTGGTCGATGCGCTGCGGGAGTTCGGGGTGCGGCATATCGACATGCCGGCGAGCGCGCAGAAGATCTGGGCAATCATCCAGGCAGGTGCGCCGCGGATGGCGGCGGAGTGAAGTGAGGGAAGTTAAGGAAAGGCCAGGGGCCTTGCCCCATCGAACCGCTCCGCGGTTCGATCCCACTGGGGCCTCAGGCCCCAGACCCCTTGACTCAAAGTTCAAGGGGTGCAGGGGACGACTGTCCCCTGCCGGGTCCAGGGCGGAGCCCTGGCCTTCCTTTCTTTCGCGCCAATAGGAGCGAGCGATGTACGATTTCGCCTACCAAAAACCCGGCAGCGTCGCCGACGCAGTGAAGCTGCTCGGCGCCGACATGGAGGCCAAGGCCCTGGCCGGCGGCCAGACCTTCATTCCCGTGCTGAAGCAGCGCCTCAACAAACCCACCACGGTGATCGATCTCGCTGGCCTCGGCCTCGCGGGTATCAAGGCCGAGGGCGGGAAGATCGTGATCGGCGCGATGACGACGCACGACGCCGTCGCCAATTCGCCCGAGGTGCAGAAAGCACTCCCCGGCCTGGCGAAGCTTGCCTCCTGGATCGGCGATGCGCAGGTGCGCAACCGCGGCACGATGGGCGGCTCGCTCGCCAACAACGACCCCTCCGCGTGCTACCCGTCGGCGGTGTTGGCGGTCGGCGCCGCGATCCGCACCGACCGGCGCAGCATCGCCGCGGACGATTTCTTCCAGGGCCTGTTCACGACCGCGCTGGAGCCGGGCGAGATCATCACCGCGATCGAGTTCCCGGCGGCGGAGAAGTCGAACTATGAGAAGTTCCGCAATCCGGCGTCGCGCTACGCCATCGTCGGTGTGTTCGTCGCCAAGGGTCCGGCCGGGGTGCGCGTTGCGATCACCGGCGCCGGGCAGAACGGCGTGTTCCGGCACAAGGCGATGGAGGACGCGCTGGCGAAGTCCTGGGCTCCCGATGCGATCGCCGGGATCACCACGCCGGCGGACGGGCTGAACAGCGACATCCACGCCAGCGCTGAATATCGCGCGCACCTGATCGGCGTGATGGCGAAGCGGGCGGTCGCCGGCGCATAGTGCACGGGTCGGTCAGGCGGGGATTGTCCATTCCTCGGCGCTGGCTCCGGCCAGCGCCCTGACGCGCTCCTCGTCGGCGGCGAACTCCGCCGCCTCGCCGGCGAACACCACCTGGCCGTCGTCGAGCACGTAGGTGCGATCGGCGATGCCGATCGCGCCGCGCACGTTCTGCTCGACCAGCAGCACGGATATGCCCTCGCGTTTGGCAGCGACGACGACGCGGAAGACTTCCTGCACGATGAACGGTGCCAGGCCCTGCGACGGTTCGTCGAGCAGCAGCAGCTTCGGGTTCAGCAGCAGTGCGCGCGCGATCGCCAGCATCTCCTGCTCGCCGCCGGAGAGCTGCCGCCCCTTGTTCGACTGCCGCTCCGCCAGCCGCGGGAACAACTCGTGGATGCGCGGAATGGTCCAGGGGCCGGGGCGGTCCACCGGCACCAGCAGGTTCTCTGCGACGGTGAGGTTGGGGAAGATGCGCCGGCCTTCCGGCACATAGCCGACGCCGAGTCCGGCGATGCGGAACGCCGGCCAGTCGGTCGTGGCCTTGCCAAAGATCCGCACGACGCCGGCGCGCGCTGGAGTCAGGCCCATGATGCTGCGCAGGGTCGTGGTCTTGCCGGCGCCATTGCGGCCGAGCAGGGTGACGATCTCGCCCTCGCGCACCTCGAGCCCGACGCCGCGCAGGATGTGGCTCTTGCCGTAATAGGTGTCGAGGCCCTCGACATGCAGCGGCAGCGTGGTCATGCCGCCTTGCCCAGATAGGCGGTCTGCACCGCCTCGTTGCCGGCGATCTCCTGCGGCGTGCCTTCGGCGAGCGGTGCGCCTTCGGCCAGCACCATGATCCGATCCGCAAGATTGAACACGACGCGCATGTCATGCTCGATCAGCACGATGGTCAGGCTCTGGTTCTTGTGCAGGCGGCGGATCAGCATCGCGATATCGTAGGTTTCCTGGTCGCCCATGCCGGCGGTCGGCTCGTCGAGCAGCAGCAGGCGCGGGTTCAGCGCCAGCGCCATCATGATCTCGGTCGCGCGCTGATCGCCGTGCGACAGCTCGCCGACCAGCCGGTTCGCTTGTGCCGCAATCCCGCCCATGTCGAGCAGTTCGCCGACGCGCGCCTGCACCTCGCCATCCGAATCACGCGCCAGCCAGGGGCGCAGCCGGTAGCCGGCGGCGACCTCGACCGCGATGCGCAAATTGTCGTGGGTGGAAAGCTCGGGGAACACCTCGGTGATCTGGAAGGTGCGCGCCATGCCGCGCCAGACGCGCTGCGTCGGCGGCATGGCGGAGACGTCCTGCCCGTCGAACACGATGCGGCCGGACGAGGGTGTGAGAAAGCCGCTGATCAGGTTGAAGAAGGTGGTCTTGCCGGCGCCGTTCGGGCCGATCACGGCGCGCAGCTCGCCACGTTCCACCGTCATCGACACGTCGTTGACGGCGACCAGGCTGCCGAACCGCTTGGTGACGTGCTCGACCTGCAGCAGGGTCACGATGCGCTCCGCCGCCCGATGATGCCGAGCACGCCGCGCGGGAAGAACAGCACGACGATGACGAAGAACAGCCCGACGAAGGACATCCAGTTCTCCGTCTGGCTGGAGATGTAGTCCTGCAGCACGACGAAGATCGCGGCCCCGATCAGCGGCCCCCAGAAGCTGCGCATGCCGCCCAGCACCGCCATGATGACGAAGTCGCCCGACTGGTCCCAGCGCAGGTCGTGCGGGTCGGCGAAGTTGTTGAGCATCGCGTAGAGCGTGCCGGAAAAGCCGACGAAGATGCACGAGATCAGCCAGGAGAGCCAGATGTGCCGGTCGGTCGGGATGCCGAGGAAGCGCGCCCGCCGCTCGTTCTCGCGGATCGCGAGCAGCGTCCGGCCGAAGGGCGAGCGCAGCAGCGCTGCCATGATGCCGACGGAGAGCGCAAAGCCGGCGAGTGCGAGGTAGTAGAAGGCGCGGCTGCTGTGGAAGATGTCGAGCGTGCCGATGCCGAGATCGATCGGCTGCCGATGCCAGCCGGACAGCCCGTCATCGCCGCCGGTGACCGTGTTCCAGCGATAGGCGACGAAATAGAACACCTGGCCGAAAGCGATGGTGACCATGGCGAAGTAGATGCCGCGCAACCGCACGATCAGCGCGCCCACCACCGCGGCCGCGACCGCCGCCGCGGCGACGCCGATCAGGATGGCGAGCGGCGTGCTCGGCACCAGGTATTTCAGCGTCAGCCCGGCGCCATACGCGCCGAGACCGAAATAGGCCGCATGGCCAAAGGAAAGCACACCGGTGTAGCCGAGCAGGAAATTGAGCGCGGTCGCGGCCAGCGCCAGGATCACCACGCGTGTGCCGAGTTCGGTATAGCCACCCGTGGCGTTGATCCAGAAAGGCAGGGTCAGCAGCAGTATCCAGACGATGGCACTCCCGGCGCGGCGGTCGATGCGCAGCGGCGCCTCGGACGGAACCGGGGGCATCAGAACCGGCCCTCCTCGCCGAGAAGTCCCCGCGGTCGCACCAGGAGCACCAGCGCCATCAGCACGTAGATCACCGCTTCCGTCGCCGAGGGGAAGAACACGGCCGTGACGCCCGAGGCAATGCCGATCAGCAGACCGCCGAGCAGCGTGCCGGGCAGGCTGCCGAGACCGCCGATGATGATCGCAACGAAGCTCGGCATGATCAGCTCGCTGCCGATCGTCGGCTGCAGCCCGAGCATGCCGGCGGCCAGCACGCCGGCGAGGCCGGCGAGATAGATCCCGAGCCCGAAATTCAGGTTGCGCAGCACCCGCACATTGACCCCGAGCACGGAGACGGTCTCGAGATCGAGCGTGCCGGCGCGGATGCGCATGCCGAGCCGGGTGCGGGTCAGGATCAGGAACAGCGCCACCACCGCGACCGTCACCAGCAGCACCATGAACACGCGGTAGCCGGTGAGGAAGAAGAAGCGGTTGCTGAGCGGCGCCGCCATCCAGGACGGGACGGAGAAGGGCAGGGTCGCCGGGCCCCAGATGAAGCGGGTGCCGTCTTCGAGGATGAACGCGAGGCCGAAGGTGAGCAGCAGGCTGTACAAGGGGTCGCGCCCATAGACCGGGCGGATCAGCACCCGTTCCACGGCGATGCCGATCACCGCCGTGAGGAGCGGCGCCACGATCAGCGCCCCCCAGAAGCCGATCGTCGGCATCAGCGCAAAGGCGAGATAGGCGCCGAGGGCGAGAAACCCGCCATGGGCGAAGTTGATCACGCCGGTGAGGTTCAGGATCAGCGACAGGCCGAGCGCCATCAGCGCATAGAAGGCGCCGATGATCAGCCCGTTGAACACATTGAACAGAATGAGCTGCGTCATCGCGCGATCCGGCTCAGCCCTGCCGCCGGCGGCCGGTGCATGCCGCCGGCCGACCGCGGGCCGTGCCTCAGGTGGGCCACGTCATCTTGCAGCCGGTCTGATCGACCGGCAGCGCGACGTCGATGCCCTTCACCTCTTCGTCGATGACGAACAGATCCTCCGGATCGTCGCTGCCATGCGCCTGCGCGTGGCCGACATAGAGCGTCGGCATCAGCTGGTTGTTGCCCTTGCGGTAGAAGGGATCGTTGGGCATCAGCGCCACCTCGGGCGGCAGTTTGAAGTCCTGCAGGAACTGCGCCATCTTCGTGCCATCCAGCGATTTCGTCTGGTTGGCCGCGATGGCGCAGGTCCAGGTCGCGACATAGCCGAACCAGTGGCGCGCCGTCGGCACCTTGCCGCCGTTGCGCTTGCGCATCTCGGCGACGAATTCCGTCAGATGCGGCACGTTCGGCTGCTTCCAGTACCACTCGAACACCCAGGTGCCGATCCGGGCTTCCGGCGGCAGACCTTCCAGCACCTCGAGCTCCTGCTGCGCGCCGGCGATGTGGAATCGCTTGTCGAGGCCGAACTGCACCGCCTGCTTCAGGCAGTTGACCGCGTCCTCACCGGCCTGCAGCACGATGATGACGTCGGGGTTGGTTGCCTGCGCCTGGATCAGGTACGAGGAGTAATCCGTCGTGCCGAGCGGGATCAGCGACGCGCCGAGTTCCTTGCCGTTGTTTGCCTTCAGGGATTCCTCGAACCCGCTCTGCAGCGTGTGGCCGAAGGCGTAGTCAGGCGTGAGGAAGTACCAGCGCTTGCCGAACTTGGTCATCAGCGTCTTGGCAACCGCATGCGTCTCCATATGCGTCGTGTTGCAGACACGGAAGACGTTCCAGTGGCAATCCTTGCCGGTGACGGCATCGGTATGGCCGCCGGTCACGATGTGCAGCAGACCGGCCTGGTTGGTCACCTCGCCGATCGCCAGCGCCATCGCCGAGTTGACGTTGCCGAGCATGAAGTTGACCTTGTCGCGGTCGATCAGCTTGTGCGCCTTCTGCACCGCGGTGCCGGTGTCGGTGCTGGTCGAGTCCTCGGCCAGCAGCTCGACCTTGCGGCCGAGGATGCCGCCCTTGGCGTTGATCTCGTCGACCGCGAATTCGCAGCCGATCTGCTCGTTCTTGCCAAGCTCGGCATAGGTGCCGGTGAAGGTGTCATCGAGTCCGATCTTCACCGTGTCCGCGGCCCGCGCGGTGACGACGAAAGGGGAGGCGAGCTGCAGTGCGCCGACGGCGGCCGCACCCTTGAGGATGGCGCGGCGGCTGGTCGCCGGCATGGAAAACCGTTGCATACTGTCTGTATCCTCCCGTCCGAGACTTCCTTGCAGACATCGCGCAACGCGCGATCGGGCCGCCGGCCGTCGGACATGGACGTTCGTCGCAAGCCGTCAGCAGACCCCGATCTGCCCCAAACGGCTGCACCGGCGTTTCCCGCCGTGTTCTTCGACGACGTCCCCTCCGAGGAGTGGCCTCACCGCTAGGTTAGCCTTTGATCCTGGCCCTGTTCAACCGCCGGCGCCGCGACAATGCGCTGCCGCCGGCACTGCGACGATCACGCCTCCGACGCCTGCACGGCGGGCAGCAGCCCGAGCGAGCGGCAGAGCGCGAACAGCCAGCGCCCCTGCATACTGAGAGCCATCATCAGGGCCAGGCTCGCCATGCCGACGATGCCGCGCACATCCATGGCGCGCTCGATCGGCATGGTCGCGCCGATCCAGGCATAGGCGGCCGCCTTGACCAGGAAATAGCCGGCCCAGAACAGGGTCAGGAGCTGAAAGAAGCGCCGCATGTCCGGCCGGTCGTCGAAGCTCTCGCCGTGCTGCCGCGAGACGACGTCCTCGATCAGCGACCGGCCGCGCGCGCCGGCCAGGAAGATCGCCGCCAGGACCAGGCTCGTGATCACCGCCTCGTACTTGATCATGAACGGGGTCTTGGACAGCAGGTCGATGGCGCCGAACCCGATCACCATGGCGCTCGACAGCAGGTAGAGGCGGGAGAAGCCGAGGCCGCCGTAGTGGCGGCGCACCGCGTCCACCGCCACGAAGACGATCGTCCCCGCGATCGCCGCCTTCAGCCCGAGCGTCCAGAGCAGCGCGTAGAACGCGGCGATGCCGCCGAAATCCGTGGCCCCGGCCCGCAGCATCTCGGCCAGTCTTTGCAGCAGCGTCGGTTCCATGCGCGCGGCGGCCGCCTCCTCGCCAGGTCGGGTCCGGATACCGCATCCGCGCCGGCACAACAACCGGCAGGCGAGCGACATACCCCGCTCTACTCAACCGGCATTCGCCTCCAGCAGCGCCCGCAGTCCGTCGATGATCTGCCCCGGGCCCGGCGGGCAGCCCCGGATCAGCAGATCGACCGGCACCACCGCGTCCGCGGCGTCAAGCACCGCGTAGCAGCCCTTGAACACGCCGCCATCGACCGCGCAGTCGCCGACCGCCACGACCCATTTCGGATCCGGCATCGCATCGTACGTGCGACCGAGCGCCTCGTGCAGATTTCGCGTCACCGGGCCGGTCACCAGCAGGACGTCGGCATGCCGGGGGCTCGCGACGAAGCGCAGCCCGAACCGCTCCAGATCGTGCAGCACGTTGCCGGTCGCGTGCAGCTCCAGCTCGCAGCCGTTGCAGCTCCCGGCATCGAGGTGGCGCAGCGCCAGGCTCCGGCCCAGGCGGCGCTGGGCGGCCGCCTCCAGCCGCGCCGCCATCGCCGCCACGGTCGCCTCCGGCGCCGGACCGACCGGCTCCGTCTCCGGCCCGTCGCGCAGGCTGCGCAGGATCCGCCCCCAAGGCATCAGCGTCTCCGCACGGTCACAGATCGACCCCGGAATAGGAGGCGTTGAAGGATTTGTTGCACAGCGGGAAATCGGCCAGGATGTTGCCCCGCATCGCCGCTTCCAGCAGCGGCCAGTGCAGCCAGCTCGGGTCGCGCGGATAGCACGCCGCGACCAGCCCGCCATCCAGCCGCAGCCAGTGCCAGATATCGCCGCGAAACCCCTCCGCGACGCCGATACCCTCGCCGCTGCCTGGCGGCAGTGCCACGGTCAGCTTGCCCTCCGGCACCGTCGCCAGCAGCTCCCGCAGCAGCCGCGCACTCTCCTCGATCTCGGCCAGGCGGATGCGCACCCGTGCATCGACATCCCCCTCCTGCAGCACCGGCACCTCCAGCCGCAGCGCCTCCAGTGGTCGCGCCGCGGCGCCCGCGCCCTCGGCGGTTGCCGGCAGCATCAGCGAGCGCGCATCGAAGCCGCGGCCGGAGGCGCGGCCGACCACGCCGCCGGCGGCAAAGCGCCGCACCAGCGCCGGCGACACCACGCCGGTGCCGACCATCCGGTCCACCAGCCCGGCATGATCGTCGTAGGTCCGCTGCAGCGCCGGCAACTCCGCGCAAGCAGCCGCCAGCGCCGAAAGGATCGCCTTCGCCCCGCCCTCCGCCAGATCGACCGCGACGCCGCCCGGCACCACCGCGTCCATCATCAGCCGGTGGCCGAACGCCGCTTGCCCGGCTCGCAGCATTGCCTCCCGGTGCAGCCCGAACCGTGCCAGTGCCAGCGCGAAAGCCGCGTCGTTGCAGATCGCCCCGACATCGCCGAGATGGTTGGCGACCCGCTCCATCTCCAGCATCACTGCCCGCAGATGCTCGGCCCGCGGCGGCGCCGCCACGTCCACCGCCGCCTCGACGGCGCGGGCGAAGGCGATCGAATGCGCGACCGTGCTGTCGCCGGACAGCCGCGCCGCGTAGCGCGCCGCAACCCGCGGCGGCTTGCCCCGCATCAGCACCATCTGGCCCTTGTGCGCGTAGCCGAGCCGCACCTCCAGCCGCACCACCGTCTCGCCCTGGCAGGTGAAGCGAAAATGCCCTGGCTCGATGATGCCGGCATGAATGGGCCCCACCGGCACCTGGTTCAGATCCTCGCCCTCGACCGGCAGGAATTCCGGCGGCTCCGGCGTGCCGCGCGCCGGCACCGGCCGCGGCGCCATCGGGCGCGTTACCTCCCAGCGCCCGTGATCGATCCACGGCCGCAGATCGGTGCCGCCCTCCGCGCGGTGCCCCCAGAGATCGTGAATCGTCCGCTCGAACCAGGCCGCCGCCGGCCGCGCCGGCGACAGTGCCGCGAACGCGCCTTCCACGACCGGCACCGAGGCCGGCAGCGGCGCCATCGCCCGCTCGTCCAGGAACAGCGCGTGCACCTGCTGCGTGTCCGCCCACAGCCCCAGCAACGCCAGCCGCTCATCCCCGCCGAGCGCCGCCGCCATCGCTGCCCACTCCTCCGGAGTGAGCACGTGCCGCGGCCAGGGCCGGCACGGCTCCGCCGGCGCCGCGCGGATGATCGCGGCGGCGGCCCCGCTCATCCGACCGCGGCGGCGATGCCGCGCATCCAGGACGCGAGCGGCAGCGGCATCGCGAGGCCCAGCACCAGCACGATCGCCAGGTGCAGCCACACCGGCGCCAGCATGCCGAGCCCCGGCGCCGGCCCGCGATCCGGCGTCGCCTCGCCGAGCCACAGCCCCTGCAGCCGCGCGACCAGCGCCCAGGTGCCGACCACCAGCCCGATCCCGAGCGGCAGCGCCAGCAGCGGCGCGCGCAGGATCGTCGCACTCACGATCAGGAACTCGCTGACGAACAGCCCGAACGGCGGCAGGCCCGCGACCGCGATCACGCCAAGCCCGAGCGTCAGCGCCAGCCGCCGGTGCCCCGCCAGCAATCCCCCGAGATCGGCGAATTTCTGCCCGCCGCGCAACTGCGCCGCCCGCCCGACGCACTGGAACACCGCCGCCTTGGCCAGCGTGTGCAGCGTCAGATGCAGCAGCCCGGCGAATACCGCGAACGGCCCGCCCAGCCCGAACGCATAGGCCGCGACCCCGCTCTGCTCGATCGTCGACAGCGCGAAGAACCGCTTCACGTCCCGCCGCCGCCACAGCCCGAACGCCGCCAGCAGCAGCGAGGCAAGTCCCAGCGCCATGATCGGCGGCCCGGGATCGATCGCACCGGCGCCCGCCGCCGCATTGGCGGCCAGCACGCCGCGCAGCCGCAGGATGATCGCCAGCGCCACGTTCAGGATCGAGCCCGACAGCACCGCCGACATCGGCGTCGGGCCCTCGGCATGCGCATCCGGCATCCAGGTGTGCAGCGGCGCCAGCGCCGCCTTCGTGCCATAGCCGAGCAGCAGGAACACGAACGCCAGGTTCAGCAGCACGCCGTTGCTGTGCGCGCCCGCCGTCGCCAGCGCGTCCCAGCGCATCGCCGGAAAGCCGCGCCCCAGCGACGGCTCGACCGCGAGATACAGCACCACCGTCCCGAACAACGCGAGCGCGATCCCGACGCCGCACAGGAGGAAGTATTTCCACGACGCCTCGATCGCATCCGCCGTGCGCGGCAACTGCACGACCAGCACCGCGGCGATCGTCGCCGCCTCCATCGCAACCCAGGTGACGCCGGTATTGACGGCGAGCAGCGCGAGAAGCAACGCCCCCAGCAGCACCTGGAACGTCGCGTGGTACAGCCGCAGCCGCGGCGCATCAAGCCGCCCGGCGTCGACCTCGACCGCGACGTAGCCACGGCTGTACCACGCCGTGGTCAGGCCGACGAACGCGGTCAGAACCGCGAGATGCTCCGCCAGCCCGTCCGTCAGCAGGAAGAACGGATGCAGCCCCAGCAAGGGCATCGCCGCCGCTGCCAGGAACGCGACCAGCGCCGCAAGCACGTTGCCCCAGGCCGCCAGGCGCCAGTCGGGCAGCAAGGCCAGCAGCGCCGCCGCCAGCATCGGCACCGCGATGACGGCGGCACCGACGATCCCCGCCGCCGTCACCGCTCCACCCCGCCGCCGACCCGATCGAGATGATGCACGTCCAGGCTGTCGAACCGCTCCCGGATGCGGAACAGGAACAACCCGAACACGATGAATGCCAGCATGACCAGAAATGCCGACGAGAACTCCATCACCAGCGGCATCCCGGTCATCCCGACCGCCGCCAGCATCAAGCCGTTCTCCATCGACAGAAACCCGATCGTCTGCGTCAGCGCCGTCCGCCGCGTGATCATCATCAGCAAGCCAAGCAAAACAACCGACAGCGCGAGCGCCAGATCCTCCCGCGTCAACGTTCCCGACATCCGCGTCACCGGCAGCACCACCAGAATCGCCAGCGCCACCAGTGCGACACCGAGAATCAGCGATGGGAAAATGCCGAGCGCCACCTCGACCGAACGATGCATCTGCAGGCGCCGAACGATCGTGTGCAACGCCAACGGAATGGCCACACCCTTCGCCACCAGGGTCAGCAGCGCCGTGACGAACAGATCGGCACCGCCACGTACCACGCCCTGCCAGGCTGCGGCGGCAGCCAGAACCAGAGCCTGCGCGGCATAGGCATTGATCAACGCATAGAGACGGCGCTGATACAGAAGCACGAAAGACAACACCAGAGCGGCGGTGTCGAGCAGATGCGCGACATCATAGGACAGGTCGCCATAGCCGAGATGCGGGGGCATCAGAAGAAGAAGGCCAGGGGCTCTGCCCCTGGACCCCGCTGGGGCCTCGGGCCCCAGACCCCGATGCCCATCTCAGGCAAACCCCTGGCTGATGAACAGAAATACCGCCGCCAGCACGCCCAGGAGAATCGCGACGCCTAGAAGTTCGGGTACGCGGAACACGCGCATCTTGGCGAAGCCGGTCTCCAACACGGCAAGCGCCGCAACCAGCACCAGCGTGTCGGCCGCCCAACAAGCAAGCCCGATCGCCCAGGCCGCAGGTCCGGAACCCGCGGACGCGAGACCGAACGGGGCGAACAGCGTTCCGATCAACGTCAGCCACAGCAGCAATCGTAGCGCCGCGGCGCCCTCGATCATCGCCAGATGCCGACCGGAATACTCCAGCACCATCGCCTCGTGCACCATCGTCAGCTCAAGATGCGTCGCGGGATTGTCGACCGGTATCCGCCCACACTCGGCAAGTGCCACGATCGCCGTCACGATCAACACCAGCCCGAGCGACACCCGCAGCCCGAACGACGCGCTCCGCAACAGCCCCGCAATCACGTCGAGATTCGTGCTCCCGGCGATCAGCAGCAACGTCAGAATGACCAGCAGCAGCGCCGGCTCGGCAAACACCGCAAAACTCATCTCGCGGCTCGACCCGATACCGCCAAAACTGGTGCCGACATCCAGCCCCGCCAGCGCCAGCGCACATCGCGCCAGCGTCAGCAGCCCCGCCAGCACGATCAGGTCGGAAACCGGCGCCGTCACCATGCCGAGCGCGAAGGACGGCACCAGCATCGCCGCCGCAAAGGTCGCCGCCAGCGCCACCGCCGGCGCACCGGTGAACACGAAGGAGGCGTTCTCCGCCACCACCGGCTCCTTGCGCGCCAGCCGGATCAGGTCGCGCCACGGCTGCAACACCGGCGGCCCGACCCGCCCGGCCAGCCGCGCCTTGATGCGTCGGATCAGCCCGACCACCACCGGCGCCGCGGCGATCATCAGCGCCGCATGGATAAGCTGCGTCACCGCCGCGATCAGCAGCGTCACGACGCCTCCAGCCAGGCGATCACCGCCAGGAACACCACCAGCGCCGCGAAAATCACCACCAGCGTGCGGCGGATGGTGAGGAACTGCAGCCGGTCCGCCTGCTTCGACAATGCGCCGCGCAGCCGCAGCAGCGGCATGTGCAGCCAGGTCTCAGCCGGGTCACGCTCTCGCACCGCGAGCCGCGCCGCGCGCGTCTCCCCGGGCAGCGGCATGTCGACCACCTCCCGCGCGCCCAGCAGCGGCGTGCCCAACACCCGCCGAAGCGGCTGCGCGAAGCCGGCTGCGCCGTACTGGGTCAGCGGATCGCCGAACGGCAGCCAGTCCGGCGGCGCGGCAAAGCCGCAATTCCAGGCCGGTCCACGCCGCTCCTCCTGCACCGACCCGCGTCGCAATGCGACGCGCACCAGCAGCAGCGCAACCGCCAGCAACAGCGCAATGCCGATCGCCGAATAGCCCGGTCCTTCTCCGGCAGGTGCGATGGCGAGCGGTCCGATCCGCCCCTCCCAACCCGTGCCGAGCAGCGCCTGCAGCGCCGGCGCCGTCAGCGTCAGAATTGGCCCGGGGAGCAGCCCCATCGCCGCCGACAGCGCCGCGAGCCCGAGCAGCAGGCGGCGCACCCGCGGTGGCGCCTCATCGGCCGCCGCCGTCCGCGGCGTCCTCGGCCGGCCGAGAAATCCGATTCCGATCAGCCGCACCGCCGCCGCCGCGGCCAGAGCGACCGCCAGCGCCAGCAGCGCCGCGACGATCGTCACGACGGTCTGCAGTGCCAGCCCGCCGATTCGCGACGCCGCCAGCACCGACTGGAACAGCATCCATTCGCTGGCAAAACCCGCCGCCGGTGGCACCCCTGCGAGCGACGCCGCGCCGGCCAGCATCGCGATCGTGGTGAGCGGCATGCGATGCACCAGGCCACCCAGCCGGTCGAGCCGCCGCGTCCCCGCCCCGTGCTGCGCCGCTCCCGCGCCGAGGAACAGCAGCGTCTTGAACACGCCATGGTTCAGCACGTGCAGCAGCGCCGCCCCGAGGGCCAGTGCCGCCACCGCCGGCAGATCCACGCTCCGCGCCATCAAGGCGAGGCCGAGGGCTGCCGCGATCAGCCCGATATTCTCCACCGTGCTCGCCGCCAGCACCGATTTCAGATCGGCTTCCTGCGTCGCCCGCAGCGCACCGAGCACGGCCGAGAACGTGCCCAGCACCAGCAGCGGCACGCCCCAGCCCGCCGCATGGCCGGCGCCGCAGAGATCGAACAGCACGCGGATGACGACGTACAGCGCGACCTTGGTCATCGCGCCCGACATCAGCGCCGAGACATGACTTGGCGCCGCCGGGTGCGCCAGCGGCAGCCAGACATGCAGCGGCACGAGCCCCGCCTTCGATCCGGCCCCGAGCAGCACCAGCACCAGCACCAGCGCCGCCCGCCAGCCCTCGGGCGGGGCCGCGCGCATCGCCGCGAACTGCAGATCGGGCAAGCCACCCGCGACCGGCGCCAGCAACAGCAAGGCCGGGATCAGGCAGGCAGCGCCGACCGAGGCCATGCCGAGATAGAGCAGCGCCGCCGATCGCGTCTCCGGCCGCTCGCCGCTGGTCAGCACCAGCCCCCAGGACGCGAGCGACATCAGCTCGAAGCCCAGCACCAGCGCGAACGCGTCGCCCGCCAGCAGCGTCAGTGCCATGCCGGCGATGAACACCGGCAGCAGCGGCGCGGTCGGCGCCCGGTCATCCGCCGCGTACAGCGCCGTCACCGCCCCCACCGCGAACACCAGCAACAGGAACAGCGCGGAAAGCCCATCCAGCGCCAGGGTCATGCCGCTTCCCGGCAGGCCGATCGGCACGGCAAGCGGCGCCGCGACACCAGGTGCCAGCAACGCCGCGAAAGCGAGTGCGGCGCCGACCGCACAAAGCCCGACGCTGACTTGGGCAATCAGGTGTCGCAGCGGGCGCGGCAGCGCGAATCCAACCACTCCCGCGACCAGCAGCGCGGCAACGATCGCCGCCGCGCCCTCGAGCGCCACGCCGGTCAGGGCAGGAGGGCCCGGCGGGGCCCGGATCGACTCGGGATCACCCCGTCACGATACCAGCCCGGGCGATGCCCACCAAAGCAAGGGACGCCCCGTCCGACCGGGATCGGCCGCCGCTGCATGATCGGCAGCGCCGCCCCGTCGCGCAGCTATGCGCGATCAGCGACGCGGACCGCCTGCGCCCTGAAAACGCGAACCCGCAAACCCTTGTTTGACGCGCCCCAGCCCTCCGGTTCGCCGGATCACACCCGGTATCGCACCGCCTGCGCCATACCGACTGCGAGATGCCAGAGGTTGTGGCAATGGAAGAACCACTTCCCCGGGTTGTTGGCGAGGAACTCGATGCTCACCGACCCGCGCGGCCCGACCACGACCGTATCGCGCACCGCCGCGTCCGGATGCTCGATCCCGTCGGGCAGCACGCGGAACACATGTCCGTGCAGATGCATCGGATGCGCCATCGGCGTGCGGTTGACCATGTTGAACCGCACCACGTCGCCCGGCTGGATGTCGTACCAGGTCTCCTCCGGCCGGTCGCCGCCGAATGCCGCGAACGCCTCCGGCCAGACATGCCCGTTCATCGTCCAGAGGTATTTCTGCATCTGGCCGCCGAGGACCACGTCGAAGCTTCGGCGCGGACCCGCGGGCAGGGTGGTCGGAGACGGCGCGCGCAGATCGGTCACACGCAACGTCCGGCCCGCGAAGCGCGGACGCTGCCGGTTGGCCACCGGCGCCGCGTCGGTGGTGTGCAGCACACCGATCGCCTGCTGGCTGGCGCCAAGCGCCGCGGCATGCAGCGTGTGGCTGCCGCTTCCGGGGAGCGTGACCAGCACGTCGTAGCGCTGCGCCGTGCCGATCACGAGGTCGTCGACCGTGACCGGCTGCACCCTCTCGCCATCGGCGGCGATCACGGTCAGCCTCAACCCATCGATCGCGACGCGGAAGAAGCTCGAGCCCGAGGCGTTGATCAGCCGCAGCCGCGCGCGCGATCCGGGCTTCAGCGCCCGCGTCCAGGGCGCGTCGGGCGTGCGCCCGTTCAGCATGTATCCGACATACGGCACGTCGATCCGGAACGGCGTGCCATCCGCCATGTTGTACGGATCGGTGACGGAAACCATCAGTTTGCCGGCCCGAATCTGCGGAATCACGTCCTCGACGGGGATGTCGATGACGTCGTTGAGGACGACGCCGATGTCCTCGTCATAGGCGTGCGGTTCGTCCGGATCCTCGATGATCAGCGGACCGCCGAGCCCCTGCTGCTCCTGCAGGCCGACATGCGAATGGTACCAATAGGTGCCGCTCTGCAGCAGCGGAAACGCGTAGTACACAGCATCGCCGGGCGCGATCGGCGCCTGGCTGATCCCGGGCACGCCGTCCTCCAGCGTCGGCACCACGAGCCCGTGCCAGTGCAGCGTGGTCGGCCGGTCGAGCCGGTTTTCCACCAGCACCCGGAACTGGTCGCCCTTGCGGTAGCGGATCGCCTGTCCGGGCCAGGTGCCGCCCGCAACCACGGCGCTGATCGGGTGGCCGAACAGGTCCATGGTCTGGGACGTGATGCTCAGCGTCACATCCGGTCGCGCGCCGATCGTCCAGATCGGCGCTGGCGCTGCGGCCGATTGTGACGGTTCGGCGGCAGCTTCGGCCTTTCCCAGCGCGCCGGACGCGGCGGCCAGCGTCAGGGTCGCGCTGCCGGTGAACTGGCGGCGACTGATGCCCATGCCGCGCTCTCCCGTTGTTGCTTACCGCACGGCGCGCGCAGTGATCGGCTACCGGCCGCCGTAGACGGTTTCGCCGAACAGATCCTTCACCCCGTGCGGCGGTGCGCGCCAGTAGGCGGGTGGCGCCGTGACCTGGCCACCCAGTTGCGCCGCGGCGTGCCAGGGCCAGCGCGGGTCGTAGAGCATGGCGCGGGCGAGGGCCACAAGATCGGCGTCGCCGCTCGCGACGATCTCCTCCGCCTGTTGCGGTTCGGTGATCAGCCCGACCGCGATCGTATTGATGCCGGTCTCGTGCTTGACCGCCCGCGCGAACGGCACCTGATAGCCGGGTCCGAGCGCGATCTTCTGCAATGGCGAGACGCCGCCCGAGGACGCCGTCACCCAGTCGGCGCCGCGCTGCTTGAGCGCGCTGGCAAAGGCGAT
>DATJSJ010000157.1:0-60003 GCA_035504175.1 Acetobacteraceae bacterium | reverse complement strand
CTGGGATCTGGGGCCGTACGGCCCCAGCGGGTCCAGGGCAGAGCCCTGGCCTTCTCTAGCCTTCCCTTCCCCTATCCTTCCCCCGCACCCCACCCCTATATACCGCCCCCATGGAGGCCGATTTCGTCAAGATGCACGGGGCGGGCAACGATTTCGTCGTGTTCGACGAGCGCGCGACCCCGCTTGGCCTGACCCCGGCCCGGGTGGCGGCGCTGTCGGATCGCCGCACCGGCATAGGCTGCGACCAGTTCATCACTATCGAGCCGCCGCCGCCCGGCAGCAACGCCGACGCTTTCATGCGCATCCGCAACCCGGACGGCGCCGAGGCCGGGGCCTGCGGCAATGCCACGCGCTGTGTCGCTGATCTGCTGTTCCGCGAGACCGGGCGGCGCATCCAGGTCGTGCGCACGGTCGCGGGCAATCTCCCGGCCGAGATCCTGCCCGACGGGCAAGTCACCGTGGACATGGGCGTGCCGCGCTTCGGCTGGCGCGATGTGCCGCTGGCGCGGGAGGCGGACACGCTGCACCTGCCACTGTCCGGCGACCCGGCCGGGCTGTCGATGGGCAACCCGCACGTGACCTTCTTCGTCCCGGACGCGGAGGCGTGTGACGTGACCGGGCGTGGCCCGGGGCTGGAGCATGATCTGCTGTTCCCGGAGCGGGCGAATGTCGGGTTTGCGCAGATCCTCGCGCCCGACCGGATCCGGCTGCGGATCTGGGAGCGCGGCGCCGGGCTGACGCGTGCCTGCGGGTCGGGCGCCTGCGCGGCGCTGGTCAACGCGCATCGCCGCGGCCTGGTCGGGCGCCGTGCGGACATCGTCGCCGATGGCGGCGTGCTCGGGATCGCGTGGCGGGAGGACGGGCACGTGCTGATGACCGGGCCGGTGGCGGTGGCCTTCCGCGGCCGGGTCGATCTCGCCGCCTACGCCGCCTGATGCCGGACGGGCTTCCCGCCGGCGCGGCCGAGGCGGCGCGCTTCGAGATCGTCACCTTCGGCTGCCGCCTCAACACCTATGAGAGCGAGGTGATCCGTGCCCATGCCGGTCATCTCGCCGATACGATCGTCGTCAATACCTGCGCGGTGACGGCGGAGGCGGAGCGTCAGGCGCGCCAGGCGATCCGCCGCGCGCATCGCGCCCGGCCGGAGGCGCGGATCGTCGTGACCGGCTGTGCGGCGCAGATCGCGCCGGAGGCCTGGGCGGCGCTGCCCGGCGTCGCGCGCGTGCTCGGCAATGCGGAGAAGCTGCGGGCGGAGAGCTGGGCGGACGGCGCCGGCTCGGCGGTCGCCGACATCGCGGCGGCGCGCGAGACCGCGGCGCATCTCGTCACCGATTTCGCCGGCCGCAGTCGCGCCTTCGTGCAGGTGCAGCAGGGCTGCGACCATCGCTGCACCTTCTGCATCATCCCGCTCGGCCGCGGCCCGAGCCGCTCGGTGCCGGTCGGCGCCGTGGTCGAGCAGGCGCGCGCCCTGGTCGATGCCGGGTATCGCGAGATCGTGCTGACCGGCGTCGACATCACCAGCTACGGGCCGGACCTGCCGGGGCGGCCGACGCTGGGCCAGCTCGCCCGGCGGCTGCTGGCGCTGGTGCCGGAGCTGGCGCGGCTGCGGCTGTCCTCGCTCGACCCGGAGGAGATCGATGGCGATCTCTGGCGCCTGGTCGCCGGAGAGCCGCGGCTGATGCCGCATCTGCATCTGTCGCTGCAGGCCGGCGCCGATCTGATCCTCAAGCGTATGAAGCGCCGCCACAGCCGCGCCGGCGCGCTCGCGGCGATCGCCCGCGCCCGCGACCTGCGGCCGGGGATCGCGATCGGCGCCGATCTGATCGCGGGGTTCCCGACCGAGACCGAGGCTCTGTTCGCCGAGACGCTGGCGTTCGTGGAAGAGGCGGCGCTGCCGTATCTGCACGTGTTCCCGTACAGCGCCCGCCCGGACACGCCGGCGGCACGCATGCCGCAGGTGGCGGCGCCGGTACGGCGGGAGCGGGCGGCGCGGCTGCGCGCGGCCGGCCAGGCGCAGGCGGCGCGCTTTCATGCCGGGCTGGTGGGGCGCGCGGTCGCGGTGCTGGCGGAGGATGGCGGTGCCGGCCACACCGAGCATTTCGCCCCGGCGCGCTTCGCCGGTCCGGCCGCCGCGCCGGGGACGGTGGCGGCGGCGCGGGTGATCGCGGCGGAGGCCGCCGGCGTCACGGTGGCGGCGGGCTGATGCCGAGCGGCGTGTTCGGCCGGCTGCGCGAGGGGCTGTCGCGCAGCACGCAGAAGCTCGGCGGCGGGCTCAGCCTGTTCGGGCGCCGGCGCCTCGACGACGAGGCGCTGGAGGAGCTCGAGGAGCTGCTGATCGCCGCCGATCTCGGCGTCGACGTTGCCGCGAAGGTGATCGCCGATTTCCGCCGCAGCCGGTTTGGCCGCGAGGTGACGGAGGCGGAGGTGCGCGACGCGCTCGCGGCCGAGATCGCCGCCGTGCTGGCGCCGGTGGCCAGGCCGCTCGCGATCGATCCGGCGCTGAAGCCGCATGTCGTGCTGGTCGTGGGCGTGAACGGCACCGGCAAGACCACGACCATCGGCAAGCTGGCGCTGCAGTATCGTGACCAGGGAAAGCGCCCGCTGCTGGTCGCCGGCGACACGTTTCGCGCCGCGGCGGTGGAGCAGCTTCAGGTCTGGGGCCAGCGCACCGGCGCGCCGGTGATCGCCGGGGCGCCCGGTGCGGATGCGGCGGGGCTTGCGTTCCAGGCCCTGACCCGCGCCCGCGCCGAGCAGGCGGATGTACTGCTGATCGACACCGCGGGGCGGCTGCACAACAAGGCGGCGCTGATGGAGGAGTTGCGCAAGATCATCCGCGTGCTGCGCAAGCAGGACGAGACGGCGCCGCATTCCGTGCTGCTGGTGCTGGATGCGACGACTGGCCAGAACGCGCTCGAGCAGGTGCGCGTGTTTCGCGACATGGTCGAGGTGACCGGACTGATCGTCACCAAGCTCGACGGCAGCGCCCGCGGCGGCGTGGTGGTGGCGCTGGCGGAGGCGTTCGGCCTGCCGGTTTATGCCGTCGGCGTCGGCGAGCAGGCCGGCGATCTGCGTCCGTTCGATGCGATGGAATTCGCCCGCGGCCTGGTCGGCGGCTGATCCGCTCGGGGCAGGATCACGTCAGGCGGCCTCACCGGGGTGGATGGCGTTCGCTGTCGGGCAAGTCCCGGCGCCGGGGCGCTATCGCACCAGCGAGAAGGCGTGTCCCTGGGCCAGGCGGGCGGCGGCGAGCGGCTCGCGCAGTCCCGGCGGGGTCGGTGCTGCGGCCGGCGACATCGACTCACCGGCGAGGATTGCCTGCACGGCCTCTTGATTCTGCAGCGCCGCCATCCGCTGCAAGCCGGCCGCGACGACGAGCAGCGCGAGCCAGACCGCGATTGTTATCGTGAAGAGTCCGAACATGTCGGCATGCGTCATGCCGCCACGCCGGGCGACCGCCTTGGGCCGTTCCCGCCGTTTCCGTTCGCGATCGTCCTGCATGGCGTGCTCCTTTCGCCGGCCCGGGGGCGAGGCCTGGCCGCGCCGCGAGTCCGTATCGCGGGAGATACGCCGCTGACCGCCGGCAGTTCGCCGGCCGCGACGGCTTGCCGGTAACGGGTATTGCTGGACTGAACGCTATCGCGCGATCGACGAAGACGCCGGCATCGAGACGAGGAGCCCGAATCAGAAGGGAGGCATGCCGCCGCATGCGGGCGGCATGCCCTTCACCATTGCGTCAAGGGCACCTTCATGGTGAAGCCGGGCACCGGCTTGTAATTCTTCTCCTCGTCCGACTGAGCCGTCGAGCCGGGGGAGAAGCCGTCGCCGCGGAACTGCGTCTTGGTGTTGAACAGGCTCGGTGAGAATTGCGGCTGGTCCGACGCCTGAGGCGCAGTCGGGGCGGCGATGTCGGAGTCGGGCACCGGTGCCGGCTCGAACTGTCCGGGGGCGGCGTTCGCCGCTTCGCGCTGCGGTGCCGTCTGCGCCGTCCCGGCTCCGTAGCCGTAATCCAGGGTGGTGGCGTCGTAGCGGCCGGACGGCCCGGCCGCGGCCAGGAGCAGCAGCGCCGGCGCCGCGGCGATCGGCAGCAGTTTCACAGTGCGCCCTCCGGCAGTTCGACGCAGGGGGCGATGCCCGGAGCCTCTGCGGGCGGGCTGCGCCCCGGCTGCCCCAGCGGGCCGGAACCGGTCCGCCGCCATTCGGTCAGCGCCCAGCACACTGACGGGAAAGCGATGTCCGCCCATGGGATCTCCTCCCAATCAAACAGCCGCACCTCGAGACTCTCGGGCCCTGGCGCGAAGAGCCGCCGCCGTTCCGGTTCGGCGAAGCGGGCGCGGAAGATGACCTGCACCTGCCCGATCCGGCTGATGCTGTAGAGGCCGAGCACGCCGTCGAGAGCGATCTCGGCCCCGGCCTCCTCCTCGGCTTCCCGACGCGCGCCTTCCTCGGCGGTCTCGCCCATCTCGAGGAAACCGGCCGGGAGCGTCCAGAAGCCGCGGCGCGGCGGGATGGCGCGCCGGCAGAGCAAGACTCGGCTGTCATGCACCACCACGGAGCCGACCACGAGCTTCGGGTTTTCGTATTCGACATGGCCGCACAGCGGGCAAAGCAAGCGCTCCCGCGTGTCACCATCCGGAATGCTCCGCACGAACTCCGGCATGGCGGCAGGGTGCACGTTCGACCGCGGTTAATCAACAATTTAAGCAAGAAACCGGCCAAGCGTCCACGATCTGCAACAGTTCGCGCCGGCGTACTCCCGAAATCAATGCCGCGAATGACTTGGCGCGCGGGACTGAGCCCGCAGCGGAGCATTTGGCTGCTTTGTTGCGATGGCGTGCGGCGGCGCGGCCGTCGCTATTCCGTCATGTTCTGCCAGGACGGCCGGCGAAGGCGGCTCTCGCCTCGCGCCCTACGCGCAGATCAGGGGAAATGGTCGCGTCCGGCGCGATAAGGCCCCGCCGTCTGCGCCGGATTGCGGTTGATCAGCGCCCGGCCGAACATCGGATGGCGCAGGCTGCGCACCTCGTGCTCGAGCTGCAGCAAGACGCGTCCGTCCTCCGGATCGACGATGTCCGCGAAGCGATACTGGTGCTCGTCGCTCTCCTCGGTCACCAGGCCGCGCTCCAGCAGGCGCCGGTGCGGTCCGGAGAAATCCGCGATCGAGACCTGCACGTGTGCGCCGGTGAAGGGCGGCTTCGCGCCCTCGGCCTCGGTGAACAGCAGCGTCTGGTCCGCGCCCACGGTGATCCGGGCCGTGCCGGCGACCGGGAGCTCGGCCCGGGCGCCGAGCAGGTCGCGGTAGAAGCGCGCGATGCCCGCCGCGCTGCCCGCCGGCGCCGGAAAGGCGACCGATGCGATCCCGAGCGAGATCGGGCCGAAGCGCGCCTCGTCCGGTGCGTGGCAGCGCATGACATTCCCCCAGGGGCAGGTCGTCTCGACCGCGCCGTCGCGGTCGCGCCAGTCGAAGCGCGTGGAGGCGAGGCGCGGGCGCACGCGCTCCAGCCGCGCCCGCAGCGCTGCGAGATCGGGCAGCACCAGTTCGACGATGCCGCCGAGCGATTGCGGCGGACCCTCCGGCAGGTGGAACTGGCTGCGTCCGGCATTGACCCACATGTTGGTCACCGAGACCGACATGAACGGATCGCGCGTCAGCCCGAGCCCGGCGACGTAGAACAGCGTCGCCGGCCCCTGGTCGGGGATCGTGACGTTCACATGACCGAGCTCGACGATGTTGCCGAGATCGTCGGCTTCGCGATCATAGCCGGCCGGCAGATTTGTCATGGGCACGGCGTCTCTCCTTCCGCGGTGGCGCGGCGCGTCCGGTGCGGTGACGATCGAAGCACGAAGCGGCGCCTGGCGGGAGGCGCCGACGACGTCATCCGACCGATCCCGCCCGTAACGCCCCGACGGCGAGCCGATTGCGGGGGGTGATCGCGCAGCTCCGTCGGGGCGTTCGCCGCGCGAGCGGGCAATTGGCCGGAAAGCCGTGGCTCGACCCGACGCCATTCCAGATCGCAAGTCCGGGCTTTCCCCCCGGGCAAACTGCCGGGCGGTTTGCGCCGGCGCTACGCCTCTTCCTCTTCCTCCAGATAGAACTGGTCGGCGTCGTCATCGTAGCTGAACAGCTCCGAGAACCGCCCCCAGCCGATCACCGCGCGCAGCGTCTCCTCGGCGTAATCGGGCGACATGTATTCCTCGAGATCGTCGCGGAAGCGGGCGGCGGAGACCCGATGGTTGCGCCGCTCGTCGAGTTCCTGGCGGACCAGGGCGGCCAGCGGCACATGCGCCCGAAGTGCCGCGGCGAACTGGCGCTTGCGCTCCTCCGTGTCGGCATTGACGAAGCGGCGCCCGGCCTCGGTCAGATGCAGGTCGCCCTCGGCCAGGTCGGAGAAGCGCAGCATCTGCAGCGCCTCGCCCAGCGGCAGCAACTCGTCGGCCTCGAGCTGCAGCGCCGCGGCCAGCGCCGGCAGGTCGGCATGGCCGCTGTACGGCGCCGCCGCCAGCGTCTCCATCAGGCCCGAGAGCAGGTTGGTCGAGAGCGGATGCAGCGCCACGTTGATCTGCGGCGGCGCACCGACCGGCCGCGGCGCCGGCGTCGGCGGCCGGCGGGTCATCAGCGCGTAGATATCGTCGACCATTTGCCGGAACGGTGGATCCAGCCGGTTGCGCGGATGCGGGAACGGCACGCGCAGCTCCTGCGCCACGCGCCCGGGATTGGAGGAGAAGACGAGGATGCGGTCGCACATCAGCACCGCCTCCTCGATGTTGTGGGTGACGATCAGGATCGACTTGACCGGCAGCCGCCCTTCCATCCACAGGTCGATCAGGTCGGTGCGCAGCGTCTCCGCGGTCAGCACGTCGAGCGCGCTGAACGGCTCGTCCATCAGCAGCAGGTCGGGATGCACGACCAAAGCGCGGGCGAGGCCGACGCGCTGGCGCATCCCGCCCGACATCTCCTTCGGATAGGCGCCGGTGTAGCCGCCGAGGCCGATCAGGTCGATCGCCTGCTCGGCCCGTTCCTCGCGCTCGGCGCGTGGCACGCCCTGCGCCTCCAGGCCCAGCTCGACATTCTCCTGCACCGTCAGCCAGGGGAACAGGGCGAAGCTCTGGAACACCATCGCGACACCCTCGGCCGGTCCCTGCAGCGGCCGGCCGCGCCAGATCACCTCGCCGCCGGTCGGACGCAGCAGGCCGGAGACGATCCGCAGCAAGGTCGACTTGCCGGAGCCGGAGCGGCCGAGCAGGCCGACGATCTCGCCCGCGCGAAGGGTGACGTTGACGTCGTCGAGCACGACCAGCTCGGCAGCGGAATCCTTCGGATAGGACTGGCGGCAGTGCCGCACGTCCAGCAGCGTCTCGGTCGCCACGGTCGCGTCCATCCCACCCCCCTCAGAAGCTCAGCCGCCGGCTGGAATAGGCGTAGAGCGGCCGCCAGACCAGCCGGTTGAACAGCACGACGAAGCCCGACATCAGCACCACACCGAGCACGATGCGTGCGGTCTGTCCGGCGTCGGTCGCCTCCGCGATGTAGGCGCCGAGGCCGTGCGCCACGAGCTTGGTGTTCCCCCAGGACGCGACCTCGGCGACGATCGCCGCGTTCCACGACCCACCCGAGGCGGTGATCGCGCCGGTGATGAAATAGGAGAAGATGCCCGGCAGGATCACGCGGCGCCACCAGAGGAACCCGCCGACGCGGAAATTCGCGGCCGCCTCCTTGAGGTCGCCGGGAAAGGCGGCGGCGCCGGCGACGACGTTGAACAGGATGTACCACTGCGTCCCGAGAATCATCAGCGGGGTCAGCCAGATATCGGGATTGAGGCGCCAGCGCACGATCGCCACGACGAACACGGGAAAGAACAGATTGGCCGGGAACGCGGCCAGGAATTGCGCCACCGGCTGCGCCCGCCGCGCCCAGGCCGGGCGCAGGCCGAGCCAGACGCCGATCGGCACCCACACCGCCGAGGCCAGGATCATCAGCACGACGACGCGGATCAGCGTGTAGCAGCCGTCGATCAGCGCCTCCGTCACATCGCGCCAGGTCAAGGAGCCGGAGACGAAACTCGCGATCTTCCACAGCGCCGCAGCGACCAGCACGACCAGCACCGCGATCCAGAACGCATCGCCCAGCCGCGTGGCACGGGTCCCGCTGCGGCGCCCCGGGTGCGTGGCGATCAGCCGCATGCCGCCGATCGTGCCGATCCCGCGATTGAGTTGCTCGAGCAGCTCGCGGAGCAGGCGGGTGCGGCGGAGCATGGCCAGCACCCAGGGATCCTCGTCGTCGCTGCCGGCCACCATCTCGAAACGGAACTTGCCCGACCAGGCGACCAGCGGCCGGAACAGAAGCTGGTCGTACAGCAGGATCACCACCAGCATCGCCAGGATGGCGTAAAACACCGCTTGGATGTTGCGCTGCTCCAGCGCGAGCGAGACGTAGGAACCGATGCCGGGCAGCTTCCAGGTGGTGTTGCCGACCGAGATCGCCTCGGACGCGACGACGAAGAACCAGCCGCCGGACATGGACATCATCGTGTTCCAGACCAGGCCCGGCATGGCGAACGGCACTTCGAGCCGCCAGAAGCGCTGCCACGGCGTCAGGTGGAAGGCGATCGCCGCCTCGTCGAGGTCGCGTGGCACGGTCTTCAGCGACTGGTAGAAGCTGAACGCCATGTTCCAGGCCTGGCTGGTGAAGATCGCGAAGATTGCCGCGAACTCCGCCCCGAGCACCCGGCCGGGAAACAGGTTCATGAAGAACACGACGGTGAAGGATAGAAAGCCGAGGATCGGCACCGATTGCAGGATGTCGAGCGCCGGCACCAGGATCATGCCGGCGCGCCGGCTCTTCGCCGCCAGTGTCGCGTAGGTGAAGGTGAAGACGATCGAGCAGGCCAGGGCCGCGAACATGCGCATCGTCGTGCGCAGCGCGTAGTACGGCAGAAAGCTCGGATCGAGATGGATCGTGGTCGCGGCCGGGGCGGAGAGCGGCGCGAAGGTGCCCCGCGCGCCGGTCGCGATCGCGATGACGAGGCCGAACACGCCGACGATCGCCGCGATATCGAACAGGTTGGGCAGGCGCCGGACCGAAGCGACAGCAGGGAAGGCAGTGTCGGACATGGCAGGCCCAATCCAGCTTCGGTCAGCGCCTCCCATGACGCGCCTGGCGACGCCGCCCGATAGGCTGCGCCGCGACGACCACTAGCCCGGCCGCCGCGGTCTGTCACCTCGCGGTTGCATGGCAGTTCCGTGACGGGTGGCGCCGTAAGGGAAGGTGTTCTTTTTTGAAAAAAAGAACCAAAAAACTTTTGTCACTTTAGAGGGGTAATCATCAAACCGCCTCGGACCAAAGGGATGAAAGTCTTTTTGCTTCTTTTTCTACAGAAAAAGAAGTTCTTTCTTGCCTTTAATTCGGTGCCCCTACCCCCGATGCCCCCCGGTCGAGCCAAACCCGCCCGCCCCCCGGGCCGTCGCCCGCGAGTGTTCCTCGACCACCACGAGTGTCGGGTGCAGCACCGGCACGAACAGCATCTGCGCGAAACGCTCGCCCGGCCGGATCACCACCGGCTCGCTGCCGGGCGGTCCGCGGTTCCAGGCGCTGACCATCACCGGGCCGGTGTAATCGGGATCGATCAGGCCGACGAGGTTGCCGAGCACCAGGCCGAGCCGGTGGCCAAGTCCGGAGCGCGGCAGGATCAGCGCCGCCATTTCCTTCTCCTGCATCAGCAGGGCGATCCCGGTGGACACCAGGACCGGCGTGCTCATGGTCGGCAGGGTAAGCGGCGCATCCAGGCAGGCGTGCAGGTCCAGTGCCGCGGCCTGCGCGCTCTGATAGGCGGGCATGCCCCAGTCGTGGAGGCGAGGATCGAGAATTTTCACCTCGACGCGGGGCTGGTGCGGCTCTGTCATGGACCGGAGCATGCGTGCGGTGCCGCGCCCGGGCAACCACGGGCGCGGCGGAAAGGCTGGACCGTCCCGGGGCGCGGGCGCACGATTTCCATGCGGCCGTTTCCTGGCCGGAAGCCGGCGATGACCCGGGACGGAACGACATGCGACTGCGCTGGATGCAATGCCTCGTCCTGCTGGCCGTGCTCGTGCTCCGGCTGGCGTCGCCGGCAGCGGCCGCGGCGCCGCCGCCGCCCTCCGCGAGTGACTGGCTCACCGGGCAGTTCCTGGTCGCCACACCCGATATCGGCGATCCGCATTTCCGCCACGCGGTCATCCTGATCATCCGGCACAGCCCCGACGGCACGTTGGGCGTGATCGTCAATCGCCGCGTGGAGGAGGAGCCGCTGGCCTCGCTGATGAAGGCGCTGGGTCAGCCGATCGAAGGGGTGACGGGCAGCGTGGCGTTGTTCTACGGCGGGCCGGTGCAGCCCTGGACCGGCCTCGTGCTGCACACGGCCGACTACCAGACGGCCGGGACGCTGGCGATCGACGGCCGGGTGTCCGTGACCTCCAGCACGCGGATCCTGCGCGACATCGCCGAGCATCATGGACCGCAGAAGAGCCTGATCGCGCTCGGCTATGCCGGCTGGGCGCCGGGGCAGCTCGAGGGCGAGCTGGCGCAGCACGCCTGGTATGTCGAGCCCGAAGATCCGGCGCTGATCTTCGCTGCCGACCCATCCAAGGTCTGGGCCGAGGCCATGGCACGGCGCACCGTGCCGCTCTAGCGCCTACGCCCGCGCCGCGCCGCTGCGGATGTCCAGAACTTTGGCTGCCGCGGCGGATTCGGCGTCGCCGCTCGCGACATGCACGGTCGGGATCGCAAAGCGGATGCCGGCGTCGGCGAAGGCGGTCTTGATGCGGCGGTAGATCTCCCGCCGTACCGCGAATTGCTGCCGCGGCTTGGTCTTGACCGTCAGCGTGATCTGGATCGCGAAGTCCCCGAGGGTCGAGACACCAAGCGAGCGCATCGGCTCGATGATCACCGGGGCGAAGACCGGGTCCGCCGCCACCTGCTCGCTGACCTGCGCCACGACGCGCTCGACCAGGTCGAGATCGGTGTCGTAGCTCACGCCGATCGGCATTTCCTCGCTCACCCAGTCGCGCGAGTAGTTCGTCACCGCCTTGATGTCGCCGAACGGGATCGTCTGGAGCTGGCCCTTGTAGTGGCGCAGCTTGATCGAGCGCAGGGTGAATGCCTCCACCGTGCCGGAGAAGGTGCCGGTCTCGATGTACTCGCCGACGCGGAAGGCATCGTCGAGCAGGAAGAACACGCCGCTGATCACGTCGCGCACCAGCGCCTGTGCGCCGAGGCCGACCGCGACGCCGACCACGCCGGCGCCGGCGAGGAGCGGCCCGATCTGCACGCCCAGCGCCGACAGCGCGCTCATCGCCGCGATCGCCGCCAGCACGATGAACATCACCGTGCGCAGCAGCGGCAGCAGCGTGCGCAGCCTGGCCCGGCGCTGCACCTCCGCCTCGGCGCTGCCCTCGCTCGCGGCGTGGGCGAACTGGGTCTCCAGCAGCACGCGCACCGCCTGCCACACCAGGTCGGCCAGGAGCAGGATCAGCACCGCCTCACAGGCGCCGCGCAGCAGCCGGGCGCGCGGCGTATCGGCGCCGGACAGCAGGCCGAGATCGATCCGCCAGATATGGATCAGGAGCAGGGCCGCGACGATCAGGACGAGGCTCTGCGCCCCGCGTTCCAGCATCACCTCCGCCGGTGCCGGCCCGGCAAGCCCGAGCGTCGCCGCTTGGTCGAGGTCGAGACCGGCGCCGCGGGCGATGCGGGCGACGGCGCTGCGCGCCACGAACAGCGCCGGCGGTAGCACGACGGCGGTCAGCAGCAGCGTGCCGAGCGGTGCGGCGCCGATCAGGAACGCGGTCCAGATCAGGGGCAGGTAGAGCGTTACGAGTACGGGCACCGCGGCGCCGCGCCGGCGCGGCGCGCTGCCGGGCCGCAGCGGCGGCGTCCTCCACACCACGAAGATGCCGAGACCCACCAGCACCAGCCCGATCGCCTGCGACAGCACCGCCTCCGCCGCGGCCGAGACCCCGAGCAAGGCCGCGGAGGCGGCCGCCTGCCAGCCGAGGGCAGCGACACCCGCCAGGACGGTGAGCCAGCGACGCCAGAATACCGCCGCCGCATCCGTCAGCGGCACCAGGCGCAAGCGCGCCGATCCCGGCGACAGCAGGAAGCGCAGCAGCACGGAGACCGTTCGCAACTTGACCAGCGCGATCAGGAAACCAAGCACCAGCGGACCGACGATGGGCGGCCAGCGGAACAGGAGATAGGCGCCAAGGCTGCCGCCGGCCGAGACCAGGACGCCGAGCAGGGCGTAACCCAGGCGCTCGCCGGTGACGAGCAGCCGGTTGCCGAAGGTGGCGAGCGGGGCGGTGGTGAAGTGATGCCGCCACTCCGCCGTTGCCATCCGGAACAGCATCTCGGCGACGAAGCCGCAGAAGGCGAAGGCGACGCAGTAGAACCCCGGCCACAGCGCGCCGGAGGCGGCCAGCACCGACAGCATCGTCAGATGCGCCCGGCGCAACTCCGCGGGAAAGTGCGGCAGCTCCGCCGAGAGGGCCGCGATGCGCTGGCGGATGCTGGCGAGCTGCTCGTCCAGCGTCTCGGCCAGGCTGAAGCCCGGGCCCATGCTGATCGCGGCCGGCGGCGCCGACAGCAGGCGCGCGCGCACCGCGGGATCGCCCAGCAGATCGAGCAGGTCCCGGCCCTGCTGCGTCCCGGCGAGCCCGCGCAACTGCTCGACCTTGGTATCGACCGCCCCGTCCGCCGCCTGCGCGGTCCCGGCGCCGAGCAGCAGAGGCAGCGCCACCGCCAGCGCCGCGAGCAGGGCGAGGGCGAGGCGCGGGGCGTGGCCGGTGACGGTGAGGTCCGAGGAGGCAGCGCTGCGTCTTGCGGGCCGGAGCCAGCGCGCGAGGCCGTACCGCCCGCGACCTGGCGGGTTCGTCGTCACGCGGCCGCGCCCGCGGCCCGGTCGGCCAGCGCCGCGGCGATACGATCGGCGAGCCGTCGCGCGACCTCCGTCTTCGGCAGATCCGGCCAGTTCTCGACCCCTTCCTGGGTGATCAGGTGCACGGTGTTGCGCTCGCCGCCCATCACTCCGGTCTCCGGCCGCACGTCATTGGCGACGATCCAGTCGCAGCCCTTGCGCGCGCGCTTGTCCCGCGCCTCCGCCACCACGTCGCCGGTCTCGGCGGCGAAGCCGACCACCAGCGCCGGGCGGCGCGCGCCGGCGCGGGCGATCGTCGCCAGAATGTCGGGATTGGCTTCGAGTGCGATCGCCGGCGGCGCCGCGCCGGGGCGCTTCTTGAGCTTGCCCACGCTCGGCGCGGCGGCGCGCCAGTCGGCGACCGCGGCGGCGAACACCGCGATGTCTGCCGGCAGCGCCGCCTCGCAGGCGGCCAGCATCTCGGCCGCCGTCTCGACGTGCCGCGTTTCGACGCCCGGCGGGTCGGGCAGCGCGACCGGGCCGCTCACCAGCGTCACCCGCGCGCCGAGCGCCGCGAGCGCGGCGGCGATCGCGTGGCCCTGCCGGCCGCTGCTGCGATTGGCGAGGTAGCGCACCGGGTCGATCGGCTCGTGCGTCGGCCCGCTGGTGACCAGCGCGTGGCGGCCGGCGAGCGCGCCCGCTTGCCGCAGCAGCGCCTCGATCGCCGCCAGGATCTGCGGGGGCTCCGCCAGCCGCCCCGGCCCGTATTCGTGGCAGGCCATTTCCCCCTCTTCCGGCCCGACCATGTGCACGCCGCGGAGGCGCAGCGTCGCCACGGACGCGACCGTCGCCGGGTGCAGCCACATCCGCACATTCATCGCCGGCGCGACCAGCACCGGCTTGTCGGTGGCGAGCAGCAGCGTGGTGGCGAGGTCGCCGGCCAGCCCGGCGGCCATGCGCGCCAGCAGATCGGCGGTGGCGGGTGCGACCACCACCAGGTCGGCGGCGCGGGAGAGCTCGATGTGCCCCATCTCGCTCTCGTCGGTCAGCGACCAGAGATCGGTGTACACCCGCGTCTCGCTCAGCGCCTGCAACGCCAGCGGGGTGACGAAATGACCGCCGCCCTCGGTCAGCACGCTGGTGACGCCATGCCCGGCGCGGCGCAGCAGGCGGATCAGCTCCAGCGCCTTGTAGGCGGCGATGCCGCCGCCGACGATCAGCAGCACCCGCCGCCCGCTCGCCTCCATCACAGCCGCCATCCCGAATGGATCGCGGCGATGCCGCCCGAGAGGCGCCGGACGCCGACCCGCTCGAAGCCTGCGCCGCCCATCATGCCCGCGAGCGTCTCGGCATCGGGGAAGGTGCGGATGCTCTCGGCGAGATAGCGGTAGCTCGCCGCGTCGCCGGCGACCGCGGCGCCGAGCCGCGGCAGCACGCGGAACGACCAGGCGTCGTAGAGCGGCGCCAGCGCCGCGACCTCCAGCCGGGAGAACTCGAGGCAGAAGAACCGCCCGCCCGGGCGCAGCACCCGTCGCGCCTCGGCCAGCACCGCCGGCTTGTCGGTGCAGTTGCGCAGGCCGAAGGCGATCGAGACCGTGTCGACGGCGCGGTCCGGCAGCGGCAGGCGCTCGGCATCGGCGACCAGCAGCATCAGCCGCTCGATCAGCGCGCCCGCCACCGCCCGGTCGCGGCCGACCGCGAGCATGCGCCGGTTGATGTCGGAGAGGATCGCGGGGCCGCCGCCCAGCCGCAGCCAGGCGAAGCTGACATCGCCGGTGCCGCCGGCGAGGTCGAGCAGCATCCGCCCCGGCCGCGGCGCCAGCGCGGTCGCGAAGATGCGCTTCCAGGCCCGGTGGATGCCGAGCGACATCAAATCGTTCATCAGGTCGTAGCGGCGCGCGACGCTGTCGAACACCGCCCGCACCAGCGGCGCCTTCGCCCCGACCGGCACCGCCCGGAAGCCGAAATCGGTCATCGGCGGCGCGTGCTCGGTGTCGCCGGGCCGGGAGTTGTCGCTCATGGGAGGCGACGATATAGCGTGCCGGGTCCCAACGAAACGCGGCATGCCGGAACTCCCCGAGGTCGAGACCGTGATGCGCGGCCTGGCCGCGGTGCTGCAGGGCCGGGTGATCCGCCGCGCCGAGCTGCGGCGCCCGGATCTGCGCTGGCACCTGCCGGCCGGGCTGGCGGCGCGGCTGCAGGGCCGGGTGGTGCTCGGGTTCCGCCGGCGCGGCAAATACATGCTGATGCGGCTCGCGGGCGGCGACAGCCTGCTGCTGCATCTCGGCATGTCCGGGCGGATGGTGATCGGTCCGGCTGTCGTGACGACGCCGCACGAGCACCTGGTGCTGGAAACCGATGACGGCACGCGGGTCGGCTTCGTCGATCCGCGCCGCTTCGGCTCGCTCGACCTGGTCGCAACCGCGGCCGAGGACGCGCATCCGCGCCTGGCGGACCTCGGCCCGGAGCCGCTGGACGCGGCCGCCTTCACCCCGGCGGTGCTCTCGGCGGCGCTTGCCGGCAAGCGGACGCCGATCAAGGCAGCCCTACTGGACCAGCGGGTGGTGGCCGGGCTCGGCAATATCTACGTCTGCGAGGCCCTGTTCCGCGCCGGCATCTCACCGCGGCGGCTCGCCGCCTCGGTCGCCGGGGCGCGGGCGGCGCGACTGGTGCCGGCGATCCGCGAGACGCTGCAGGCGGCGATCGCCGCCGGGGGATCGAGCCTGCGCGACTACGTCCAGCCCTCCGGGGAGCTCGGCTATTTCCAGCATACCTGGGCGGTGTACGGACGCGAGGGCGAGCCCTGCCCGGACTGCCCCGGGCCGCCCGCCTGCCGCGGCATCGTGCGGATCACGCAGGCCGGGCGCAGCACGTTCTACTGTCCGCGACGGCAGCGGTGAGCGGGAGGCGAGGCCGGGAAAGCCCCGGGGCGCCGCGCCTGCCTGGGACCCATCGCGTGAGCGGTATGCGAGCCCGACCGCTGGCGCCGCGGGCCCGAGAGACCCCGAAAGGTTGCCGGGATGACGGGCGGCCGGTAGAACGCTGCACCGCAGCAGACAAGGCGAGCGCCATGGCAGAGAGCCACCGGACGATCCTGGTCGAGACACATGGCGCGGTGGGGCTGATCCGGCTCAACCGACCGCAGGCGCTGAACGCACTGTGCGACGAACTGATGGAAGAACTCGGCGCGCAAATGCTCGCATTCGACGCCGACAGCTCAATCGGTGCGATCGTCCTCACCGGATCGGAGAAGGCCTTTGCTGCCGGCGCGGACATCAAGGAAATGCAGTCGCGCCGTTTCCCAGGCACCTACGCGGATGATTTCATCGGCCGGCGGTGGGAGACGGTGCTGCGCGTACGCAAGCCGGTGATCGCCGCGGTCGCGGGATTCGCACTCGGCGGCGGCTGCGAACTCGCAATGATGTGCGACATCGTCATCGCCGCGGATACGGCGAAATTCGGCCAGCCGGAAATCAATCTCGGCATCATTCCCGGCGCCGGCGGATCGCAGCGTCTCACGCGCGCCGTCGGCAAGGCGCGCGCAATGGACATGGTTCTGACCGGGCGGATGATGGACGCGCAGGAAGCGGAGCGCGCCAATCTGGTGTCGCGTGTCCTTCCGGCCGCGGAACTGCTGCCGGAGGTGTTGAAGATCGCGGCGAAGATCGCGGCGCAATCGCCTGTCGCCGCAATGATGGCGAAGGAAGCGGTGAACCGCGCGTTCGAGACCACGCTCGCCGAGGGTGTACGCTTCGAGCGCCGGCTGTTCCTGTCGCTGTTCGGAACCGCGCATCAACGCGAAGGCATGGCGGCCTTTGTCGAGAAGCGAAAGCCGGATTTCGGCCGTACCGACGACGGGCCATGAAGCACACGGTGTAAGTCGCTCGTGCATGTGCTCGGCAGTCTCGGCACATGCGCCATGCGTCCGGCGAAGAGGTGCATCGGCGCGTGTCATCGTTCCGCAACTCTTGACACTGCCGGAACCGCTCCGTAGAACACCCGGCCTTCGGCGCGAGCGCGTCTCCCCAGCGGGGCCGGGTATCGCTTCGTCCGCAAGATCAAGCATCAGACCGAAAGACCCCATGGCCAACACCGCCTCCGCGCGCAAGCGCATCCGACAGACCGCTCGCCATACGGCGCGCAATCAGGCGCGCAAGTCGCGCATGCGCACGTTCGTCAAGAAGGTCGAGGCGGCGATCGGCAGCGGCGACAAGGAGGTGGCCGCGGCGGCGTTGCGTGCGGCGCAGCCGGAGCTGCAGCGCGCGGCCGGCAAGGGTGTCGTGCATCGGAACACCATCGCCCGGAAGCTTTCCCGCCTGTCCACCCGGATCAAGTCGCTTCCCGTCGGCTGACTTCGCTTTCAGGCGCGCGGCCCTGCGGCCGCGCGCCTTTTGATTCGCGATCCTTGCTTCCAGCCGGATCGCGTAATTCAGGTCACATTCGATACTTGTGAATGCGCAATTGTGCGGCAGCTGAACTGGCGCCGCGACGCGATTTGTCATTGGCTTTTCTTCCACCCTGACGATTAACTCCCTGCAACCCGAGTTTCTGATTGCTCGCCTGCCCGACCGAGTCCTATCATTTCTTTGCAGCGTTCCCTGGACCTGACCCGCAGCGCGCCGTGGCGCTGACCAGCGTGATGGACAGGGAGCGAGGCTCGGAGCGCGCAAGCCTGCGCCGGTCAAGGCGCATGCAGGTAGGTGTCGGTGACGTCAGATGATGACGGCAGGGGGGGCAGTATGTCCGCATCCGCGGGAGTCCTGGAGAGGGAGACGCCAGTCGTTCGCGTGGAGGAACTGGGGGCGCAATGGGCTCGGGTGCGCAGCCGCCTGCAGGCCGAGGTCGGGGATGTCGAGTATCGCGCCTGGCTGCGGCAGATCACGCTCGCCGCGGTTGATGCCGAGGAGGTGACGGTCTGCCTGCCGACGCGGTTCCTGCGCGACTGGGTCAGCACGCATTACGCCGACCGCCTGCGCGCGCTCTGGCAGGCGGAGACCGGCGACTGCCGTCGCATCGATGTCCGCGTCGGTGCCACCATGCTGGTGGAACCGGAACTGCCCGCGGTGGAGCGGCAGGCGGCAGTGCCGCTGTCCGAGGACGGCGCGCGCCCTGACGGCCCCGCGCGTATCGAGATGCGCCCCGACCTGCCGCCGCACCTGGCCGCGCCGCTGGAGCAGCGCTTCAGCTTCGAGACGTTCGTGGTCGGCAAGCCGAACGAGTTCGCCTATGCCTGCGCCCGCCGCGTCGCCGAGATGCCGGCAAGCCCCGCCTTCAATCCGCTGTTCCTCTACGGCGGCGTCGGGCTCGGCAAAACGCACCTGATGCACGCGATCGCCTGGGAACTAAGCGGACGCGCGCCGCGGGTCTCGGTCGCCTACATGTCGGCCGAGAAGTTCATGTACCTGTTCATCGCGGCGATCCGCGCGCAGTCGACGATCGAGTTCAAGGAACAGCTGCGCCGCGTCGACGTGCTGATGGTGGACGATCTGCAGTTCCTCATCGGCAAGGACAACACGCAGGAAGAGTTCTTCCACACCTTCAACGCGCTGATCGACGCCGGCAAGCAGATCGTCATCTCCGCCGACAAGTCGCCTTCCGATCTCTCCGGTCTGGAGGACCGGCTGCGCACGCGGCTCGGCTGCGGCATGGTCGCGGATCTGCACGCCACGACCTTCGAGCTGCGCATCTCGATCCTGGAGGCGAAGGCAGCACGTGCCGGCGTCGCCGTGCCGCCCAAGGTGCTGGAGTTCCTGGCGCACAAGATCACCTCCAATGTGCGCGAGCTCGAGGGCGCGCTGAACCGGCTGGTCGCGCATGCCAATCTGTTCGGCCGCACCGTGACGCTGGAGACGGCGCAGGAGGTGTTGCACGACATCCTCAAGGCGCATGACCGCCGTGTCACCATCGAGGAGATCCAGAAGAAGGTGGCCGAGCGGTGGAACGTCAAAATGACCGACATGTTCTCCGCCCGCCGGGCACGCTCGGTGGCACGGCCGCGCCAGGTGGCGATGTACCTGGCCAAGCAGCTCACCAGCCGCTCGCTGCCGGAGATCGGCCGCAAGTTCGGCAATCGCGACCACACCACGGTGATGCATGCGGTGGCCCGGGTGGATGAGCTGATCAAGCGCGATTCCGCCTTTGCCGAGGACGTGGAACTGCTCCGCCGCATGCTGGAGGGCTGATCCGCGCCGCCTGCCGCCGGGCGCATGCCGTCCGACACGGCCGGCATCGACCGGCCGATCCGGGCGCCGCCCCGGCCGCTTCACGCGCGGGCGATGGCGCCTCCGGCCGGCTCCCGCCCCGTTTGCGGCCCATGCCGCTTTCGCTACAGTACCCGGCCCGAGGCGCCGGGCAGCCGCGCTACCCTCCTGAGGATCGACCGCGATGAAGTTCAAGGCCGACCGCGCCACCCTGATGAAGGCGCTGGCCCATATCCAGAGCGTCGCCGAGAAGCGCAACACCATCCCGATCCTGGCCAACTGCCTGATCACGGTGCGCGACGGCACGCTCAGCTTCACCGCGACCGACATGGAGATCGCGATCGTCGAGGAGGTCGCCGCGGCGACCGCGCGGAAGGGCAGCACCACCGCGCCGGCGGCGACGCTGTACGAGATCGTGCGCAAGCTGCCGGACGGCGCCGAGGTCGAGTTCGAGCACCCGGGCGGCGATGCCCAGCTTGCGCTGCGTGCCGGCCGCTTCGCCACCTCGATGGTCGTGCTGCCGGTCGAGGATTTTCCGAGCATGACCGCCGGTCAGCTGCCCCACCGTTTCCACCTGCCGGCGGCGACGCTACGCGGCCTGATCGACCGCACCCGTTTCGCGATCAGCACCGAGGAGACGCGCTACTACCTCAACGGCATCTACCTGCATGTGGCCGAGGCGGACGGGCAGAAGGTGCTGCGCGCGGTCGCGACCGATGGCCATCGCCTGGCGCGGGTCGAGGAGCCGGTGCCGGAGGGCGCTTCCTCCATGCCCGGCGTGATCGTGCCGCGCAAGACGGTGGCGGAGCTGCGCAAGCTGCTCGACGAGGCGAGCGGCGAGGTGGAGATTGCGCTGTCGGACACGCGCATCCAGTTCCGCGTCGGAACGGTGCAGCTCACCAGCAAACTGATCGACGGCACCTTCCCGGAATACGAGCGCGTCATTCCGCGCGATAACGACAAGGTGCTGCTCGTCGGCAAGAAGGATTTTTCCGACGCGGTGGGGCGCGTCGCGGCGATCAGCTCGGAACGCTCACGGCCGGTGAAGCTGTCGCTGGCGCGCGACCTGTTGGTGCTCTCCGCCGCAAGCCCCGAGCAGGGCACCGCGACCGAGGAGCTGGATGCGGAGCGGGTGAAGTACCAGGCCGGTCCGCTGGAGATCGGCTTTCAGGCCCGCTACCTCAACGACATCACCGACCAGATCGCCGGCGACGTGGAATTCCGTTTCGCCGACGGCGCGGCGCCGACCGTGGTCCGCGACGCGGCGGATCAGTCGGCGCTCTACGTGCTGATGCCGATGCGGGTCTGACGCGGCCGGCCGCCGGACCGGGATCGCCCGAGGGGGAACCACCGGGGGCGCCGAACCTGCTCCGGCATTTCCTGGTCTGCTGTCAGGCCGCGGCGCGCCGTCACCAGAGGTCGCGCAGCGATTCGACCAGCCGTGCAACGACCGGCTCCCAGGCGCCGGCGCGATGCTGGCGGAAGATGCGCAGGCCCGGATACCACGGGCTGTCTTCCCGCCCGCTCAGCCAGCGCCAGCAATTGTCGTAGCGATCCAGCAGCCAGACCGGCCGGCCGGCGCCGCCGGCCACGTGCACGACCGCGGTATCGACGCTGACCACCAGGTCGAGATGCATCGCGATCGCCGCCGTGTCGGCGAAATCCGCCACACGATGCATGACGCGGTGCAGGCGCAGGCCGGGCGGGACCGGGCCTTCGCCCATCTGCAACCCGACGAAGCTGATCCCCGGCAGGCCAGCGAGCGGCGCGAGCAGGGTCGGGTCCAGGCTGCGCTGCCGGTCCACCATCGCCGCTCCCGGCACGCCGCGCCGTGGCGCTCCAGCCCAGCACAGCCCCACACGCGGGCGCGGCACTCCCGCCAGGGCGCGGCTCCAGGCGGCGATCGCCTCCGGGGGCGGATGCAGATAGGGCAGGGCGGCGGGGATCGTGGCGAGCGTGGTCGCGAAGGCGCGCGGCAGGCTCATGAACGGACAATGGTAGTCGAAGGCCGGCGTCGCGCCGGGCGCGACCACGGCGGGGACTCCCTCGACCGCGGCAGCGAGCCGCGCCAGCTCGCGGGGCACCTGGGCGATCACCCGCGCGCCCGCCCGCGCCAGCAGCGGCGCGTAGCGCAGCAGCATCAGCGTGTCGCCGAATCCCTCCTCGTGCGTCAGCAGCACGGTCCGGCCTGCGATTGCGGTGGGGCCGGGCAGCCGCCGCGCCGCCGGCGGCGTGGTGTGCCCGGGCAGGCGCAGCCGCGCCTCGAAGGCCTCCCAGCCCGCCGGCAAGCGTCCGGCCTTGAGCAGCGCCACCGCGCGGTTGAGACCGATCTGCGCATCGGCGGGGGCAAGTGCCGCCGCCCGGTCGAGCGCGGCGATCGCGCCGTCGAAATGCGCCTCCGCCGCCAGCGCCTTGCCGAGATTGGACCAGGCCGCGGCGTCGCGCGGCGAGGCCTCCGTCGCGGCGGCGAAGGCGGCGATCGCCTCCTGCATTCGCCCCAGCGCCGCCAGCGCCGCGCCGCGTAGCGCCGGCAATGAGCCGTCACCCGGCAGCAGCGTCAGCACCTCGGCCGGCCGTCCCTCGCGCAGCAGGAACTCACCGAGTAGCGGCAGCAGTCGCGCGTCTCCGGGCGCGTGGCGGAGGGCGGCGCGCAAGTGTGCCTCGATCTCCGCCTCGCGTCCGGCCTGGCGCAGGAAGGGCGGCAGCTCGGCCACCGGATGCGCGTGGCCGGGCCGGGCGCGCGCGACCGCCGCGAGCAGCGCCGCTGCCGCCTCGATCTCGCCGATCGCGCCGCGTGCGAGGCCGGCCAGCAACATGGCATCCACGTCGCCGGCGACGGCGAGCGGCTCCGCCGCCTGCGCGGCGGCCGCGAAACGCCCCGCCCGCAGGAGCGCGAGCGACTCCCGCAGCCGCGCCGGACGGTCATTCATGGGCACATCCTGACCGCTTTCGGGGTGGTGCGGCCAGTGGCCGAGCGCGGCGCCGGCTTCCAAGCCTGGCCCGGCTGCGCCATCTCTGCACCATGCTCCGGCTGACCCGTCTCGATCTGACGCAGTTCCGCTCCTATCCGGCGCTGAGCTGGCGCCCGGCGGCGCCGATCGCGGCGATCTTCGGACCCAATGGCAGTGGCAAGACCAATCTGCTCGAGGCGGTGTCGCTGCTGGTGCCGGGCCGCGGGCTGCGTTCGGCCCGCCAGGCAGACCTTGCGCGCCAGGCAGAGGACGCGCCGGGGAGCTGGGCGGTCGCGGCGCGGCTCACCGGTGCGGATGGCCCGATCGAGATCGGCACCGGCTCCCTGCCGGAGGGGCCGGCAGACCGTCGCATCTTCCGGCTGGACGGAGCGACGCCGCGCAGCGCCGCGGAAGTCGGTGCCCGGCTCGGCGCAGTCTGGCTGACGCCGCAGATGGACCGGCTGTTCCAGGAGGGCGCGTCGGGCCGCCGGCGTTTTCTCGACCGGCTGGTGGTTGCGCTGGAATCCGGCCATGCGCGCGAGATCGCCGCCCATGACACGGCGGTCGCCGGACGCAACCGGATATTGGCGCAGGGCCGTGGCGCATCGCGCGCCGATGCGGCCTGGCTCGCAGGGGTCGAGGAGGCGATCGCCCGGCATGCCGTCGCCGCGACCGCGGCGCGCGCCGCCCTGGTGGCGCGACTGAATGCGGCGGTGGCCGAGGGCGCGGCCGGCGGCTTTCCGGCACCGCGCCTGTCGCTCGTCTGTCCGATCGCCGAACGGCTGGCGGCCGGCCCGGCGCTCGCCGCCGAGGATGGATTGCGCGCGGCGCTCGCCACATCCCGCACGCATGACGCGGCGACGGGGGCGACGGCGCATGGCGCGCATCGCGCCGATCTGGGCCTCGCCGATGCGGCAACCGGACGGCCGGCGGCGCTGGCGAGCAGCGGGCAGCAGAAGGCGCTCCTGCTCGGCACCGTGCTCGGCCATGCGGCCCTGATCGCCGCCGCACGCGGCGCCGCACCACTGCTGCTGCTGGATGAACCCCTGGTGCATCTGGACGTGGGGCATCGCGAGGCGCTGTTCCTGGCGCTGCACCGGTTCCCGGCGCAGGTGCTGCTGACCGGCACCGACGCCGAGCCCTTTCTGCCGCTCGCCGGCCGGGCGGAGGGCCTGCTGGCAGGGGCTGGCCGGCTGCGTCCGGACCCCCGATTTCCGCTGCCGTCCGCTCCCGCGGATGCCGCCACATATGCGGTGCCGGCGTCGCCGGAGGGGCGCCCGGACACGCGGGTCGGGGCTGGGATTCCAGCGGCTTCGTGACTATATTCCGGGGGTTCCCGACACGTCTGGAGCCACCCGTCGGCATGTCCGAAAACGCCGCGCCGAGCCCTGATTCTGACAACTACGACGCGGCCTCGATCTCCGTGCTGCGCGGGCTCGATGCCGTGCGCAAACGGCCGGGCATGTATATCGGCGACACCGATGACGGCTCCGGCCTGCATCACATGGCATTCGAGATCATCGACAACGCCGTGGACGAGGCGCAGGCCGGATTCGCGACGCGCGTCGCGCTGACCCTGAACGGTGACGGCAGCGTCACCGTGCGCGATGACGGGCGCGGTATCCCGACCGACATCCATGCCGAGGAAGGCGTCTCCGCCACGGAAGTGGTGCTCACCCGCCTGCATGCCGGCGGCAAGTTCAACCAGAACTCCTACAAGGTCTCCGGCGGCCTGCACGGCGTCGGCGCCGCGGTTGTCAATGCGCTATCGGAATGGATGGACGTGCGGATCTGGCGCGGCGGGCTGGAGCATTTCATCCGCTTCCGCGACGGCGATGCCGAGGCGCCGCTGGCGGTGGTGGGCCCGTCGGAGCAGCCGACCGGCACCGAGGTGACGTTCAAGCCGAGCCCGGCGACCTTCACCCGCACCGAGTTCGATTTCGGCGTGCTGGAGCGGCGGCTGCGCGAGCTCGCCTTCCTCAATTCCGGCCTGGCGATCGTGCTGCGCGACGAGCGCCATGCGCCGGCGCAGGAGGTGGCGTTCAAATACGATGGCGGTCTGACCGCTTTCGTCGATTGGCTGGACCGCGCCAAGACCGCGGTGTTCACGCCGCCGATCAGCCTGCGCAGCGCCAACGGCGCGGTCGAGGTCGCCGGCATCCGCGTCGAATTTGCGCTCGCCTGGAACGACAGTTTCCACGAGACCATGCTCTGCTTCACCAACAATATCCCGCAGCGTGACGGCGGCACGCACCTGGCCGGCTTCCGCCAGGCGCTGACCCGCGTGGTAACGAAATACGCCGAGGGGATGGGCAAGAAGGAAGGGCTGCAGCTCGTCGGCGAGGACATGCGCGAGGGCATGACCGCGGTGCTCTCGGTCAAGGTGCCGGACCCGAAGTTCTCCTCGCAGACGAAAGACAAGCTGGTCAGCTCCGAGGTGCAGCCGGTGGTGCAGGTGGCGGTCGCGGACGCGATCGGCCACTGGTTCGAGACGCACCCGAAGGAGGCGCGCACCATCATCCAGAAAGTGATGGACGCGGCGGCGGCGCGCGAGGCGGCCCGCCGCGCGCGCGAGCTCACGCGGCGCAAGGGCGTGCTGGATGTGTCCACGCTGCCCGGCAAGCTCGCCGACTGCCAGGAGCGCGACCCGGCGAAGTCCGAGATCTTCATCGTCGAGGGCGATTCGGCTGGCGGTTCCGCGAAACAGGGGCGCGACCGCAAGTTCCAGGCGATCCTGCCGCTCAAAGGCAAGATCCTGAACGTCGAGCGCGCGCGCTTCGACCGCATGCTGGGCAGTGCCGAGATCGGCACGCTGATCACGGCACTCGGCACTGGCATCGGCCGCGCCGAGGCGGATCAGGGCGGCTTCGACATCGCCAAGCTGCGCTACCACCGCATCGTCATCATGACGGACGCCGACGTGGACGGCAGCCATATCCGCACCCTGCTGCTCACCTTCTTCTTCCGGCAGATGCCGGAGCTGATCGCGCGCGGGCATCTCTACATCGCCCAGCCGCCGCTCTATCGCGCCAAGCGCGGCAATGACGAGCGCTACCTGAAGGATGATCGCGCGCTCGAGGACTTCCTGCTTGACAAGGCGCTGGCGGAGGCACGGCTGACCTACGCCGACGGCCGCACGCTGGACGGCGCCGCGCTGGCGGAGGAGGCGGCCTGGCTGCGGGAGGCGACGCTGCAACTGCGCCGGCTCGCCTCGACGGCGCCGGTCGCGCTGCTGGAACAGGCGGCGATTGCCGGCGCGCTCACCGCCGATGCAACGCGCGCGACCGCGGCGGCACCGACGCTCGCCGGCCGGCTGGACGCGATCTCGCTGCCGACCGAGCGTGGATGGAAGGTCGCGGCCGATGCCTCCGGGCTGACGCTGGCGCGTACCGTCCGCGGCGTTGCCGAGGTGCATGTGCTGGACGCTGCATCCCTGCGCAGCGCCGAGGCGCGCTGGCTGTCCGACCGCGCCGCGGCCCTGGCCGCCCAGTTCGGCGACCCGGCGATGCTGCGCCTCGACAGCCAGGATGTGCGGGTGCACGGGCCGGCCAGCGCCTTCGACCGCGTCCTGGCGCAGGGACGCAAGGGGCTGGCGATCCAGCGCTTCAAAGGGCTGGGCGAGATGAACCCGGACCAGCTCTGGAAAACCACGCTCGACCCGGCCAGCCGCACGCTGCTGCAAGTCAAGGTCGGCGACGTCGAAGACGCGGCGCAGGTCTTCTCCACACTGATGGGCGACGTGGTCGAGCCGCGGCGGGAGTTCATCGTCGGCAACGCGCTGAAGGTGGCGAACCTGGACGTGTAGCCGCAGCAGGCGGTCGGCGGCGCCCGGCATGCCGTGACCCGGCCCGTCGCGCGGCGACGCCGGTCCCTACAGTCCGAGATCGCTGAGCGACGGATGCTCATCCGGGCGGCGGCCGGGCGGCCAGTGGAACAGCCGGTCCCCGGGCGCGATCGGCAGGTCGTTGATGCTGGCGATACGCCGGCGCATCAGACCATCCGGCGCGAATTCCCAGTTCTCGTTGCCGTAGCTGCGGAACCAGTATCCCCCGTCATCGTGCCACTCATAGGCGAATCGCACGGCGATCCGGTCGCCGGTGAACGCCCAAAGCTCCTTGATCAGCCGATAGTCGAGCTCGCGGCGCCACTTGCGGACGAGAAACGCCCTGATTTCCTCACGCCCGTGCAGGAACTCGGCGCGGTTCCGCCACTGGCTGTCGGGCGTGTAGGCCAGCGACACGCGTTCGGGGTCGCGGCTGTTCCACGCATCCTCCGCCAGGCGCACCTTCGCGGCGGCGGCCTCGGCGGTGGTGAACGGCGGCAGCGGCGGGCGTTCGGCTTCCATCGTCATCCTCCGGTTCGGGCAGCGAGGTGTGCACGCAACTCCGCGTTTTCCGCCTCCAGCGCGGCCAGGCGATCGCGCAGGCCCTCGATCGCGTCGGCGATCTCGGCCTCGGTGAAGCGTGGCGTGATGTGCTGCGGGCAGTTCCAGTCGAATGCGACCAGGTGTAGTTTCAGAATCCGCTCGGGCCTTGCCCTGTAGTGCGGATTGACCACCCGCTCGGTGAGCTGCGGGTCGGCGTCGAGCGGGACGGCCTCGACATGCGCGAAGATCTTCAGGCGCGCGCGACGTGCGTAGTCAATCAGGATCAGCGCGGCACGGTCATCGGCGGCGAGGTTGCCGACGCTGATGTACTGGCGATTGCCGCGGAAATCCGCGAGGGCAAGCGTCTTGTCGTCGAGCACCTTGATGAAGCCCGGCGGGCCGCCGCGGTGCTGGACGTAGGGCCAGCCGGTCTCCGAAACGCTCGCCATGTAGGCGCTGTCGCGCCCGGCGATGAATTCCATTTCGGCAGGCGTGAACCTGTCGAAGGTGCGATCCCTCGGGAAGTCCTGCCAGAGATGATCGCTGCCCATCCTGGCCTGCACCGCGCGGACGCTCGGCGTCGCGGCGATGTCGAGAAATCCGTAAGTCATGGCAAATCTCCTGGCGGTGACGGGCGACGTGCGAACGGCGATGCGCGCCCGCCGCGCCCCTCACCGTTCCCGTGCGCAGCCGATCGGGTGGCACAGGCCCGGCACCCGGCCCGGTCGCCGGTCGAGCGGGCCGGCGACCAACCGCGTTGCCTCGGACCCGTCCGCGCCGGTCGGGATGGCGAGCCGGCGGACGGAACCCTCCTCCCAGGCCGAGCCGCCGGGCGGCTCGCCCGATCGCAAATAGCGCGCTCCGCGACGTTGGATAATCGCACAGAAGCGGGAATGAGGCTCTCGGCAGATGAGAGGGTGACCGACCGATCGCGCTGCCGGTGGGGAGCCGGTCCCTTCACCCCGCTCCCACGATATGGGCGACCACCGCGTTCATGCTCGTCTCCGCGATCGCCTCATCCGCGACCACTTCGCCCTGGCGCAGTGCGATGACGCGGTCGCACACCGCGAACACGTCGGTCAGGCGATGGCTGATCAGGATCACCGCGATGCCCTGCCGCTTCAGCTCCCGCACCAGATCCAGCACGTGCTCGACCTCGCGCACCGCGAGCGCCGCGGTGGGTTCGTCCATGATCACCAGCTTGGGCGAGAAGGTCAGTGCGCGCGCGATCGCCACCGATTGCTGCTGCCCGCCGGAGAGGTTGCCGACCAGATAGCGCACCGAGGGCACGCGCGCGCCGAGGCGTTCGATCATCGCCTGCGCCTCTACCTCGATCCGCGCCTTGTCGATCATCGGGATCGGCAGCCCGAACAGCCGCCGCACCGGCTCGCGGCCGAGGAAGATGTTGGAGGCGACATCCTGCTGCCGCGCCAGCGCCAGGTCCTGGTAGATCATCTCGATGCCAAGGGCGCGGATCTCGCCCGGATCCCTGGTCGCGAGATCCTGTCCGTCGAAGCTGATCCGCCCGGCATTCGGCCGATAGATTCCCGTGATGGTTTTCATCAGCGTCGACTTGCCGGCGCCGTTGTCGCCGAGCAGCGCCACCGCCTCGCCGGCGGCAACAGAAAAACTGACGCCGCGCAATGCCTCAACGGCGCCAAAATTCTTGCGGACGTCGACGAGTTCCAGAAGACTCATGCCCGGCCGCTCCCCCGATTGAGCTGATCGAGCCACACCGCCAGCACCAGCACGCCACCGATCGCCATCTGCTGGTAGAAGGAGGAGACCGCCAGCAGGTTCAGCCCGTTCTGCAGCACGCCCATGATCAGCGCACCGATCAACGTGCCGACGACGCTGGCGCGGCCGCCGAACAAATTGGTACCGCCGAGGATCGCGGCCGTGATCGCGGTCAGCTCGTAGCCGGTGCCGGCAGTCGGGTCGCCGGAATTGACCCGCGCGGCGGACACCAGGCCGGCCAGGCCCGCAAGCGCGCCGGAGAGCGTGTAGAGCGCGATCAGGTGGCGCTCGACATGGATGCCGGTAGCGCGCGCCGCATTCGGGTTGTCGCCGATCACCAGCGAGTATTTGCCGAAGCGGGTGCGCGACAGGATGAAATGGGTGATCGCGGCGACGGCGAGGAAGATGATCGCCGGCATCGGGATCGCGAAAGGACGCCCCTGGCCGAGCCAGACCATCGGTGCTGGCAGGCCGTACACGGGCTGGCCGTTGGTCAGCACCAGCGCCGCACCGCGCGCGACGCCGAGCATGCCCAGCGTGACGATGAAGGCGGGAATGCGGGCGCGTGCGATCAGCGTGCCATTGATCACGCCGCACAGCATGCCGGCGGCGAGCGACAGCAGGATGCCGGCCGGCCAGGGCAGGTCGAGCGCGTTGACCGCGAGTGCGCCGACGACGGCGGCGAAGCCCAGCACCGAGCCGACGGAAAGGTCGATGCCGGCCGCGGCAATCACGAAGGTCGAGGCGAAGCCGAGGATGCCGATGACCGAGGTCGCGAGCAGGATGTTGAGCGCGTTGGAGACGCTCAGGAAGTAGGGCGACGCGATCGAGAGCGCGACGACCAGCAGGATGAGGACGACGAGGCTTTCCAGCCGGATCGCGCCGCCGAGACTGCGCAGCGAGAAGGAGCGGGGCGGGGCGGCGCGGACGGTTGCGTCCATGGGGGAGTTCCCTTGAAGGAAGGCCAGGGGCTCCGCCCCTGGACCCCGCTGGGGCCTGAGGCCCCAGACCCCCATACCTTAAGTGAAGGATTGCAAAGGCTAGCCTTTGCTGGGGGTCCAGGGGGCAACGCCCCCTGGCCTTTTTGATCACCAGGTAAACCCCGGAATCGCCGCAACCGGCGCCAGCCCTGCCTCGCTCGCCGACCGCTCGGCCTCCCCCGCATCCGCCGCCAGCGCCTCGGCATGAATGCCGCCGAGCACCCAGCACGCATCGATCCCGGCCGCGGCGGCGCCGGCGATGTCGGTGCGCAGCGCGTCGCCGACCGCGAGCGTGCGCGTGCGCGCCGTCCCGAGCATCCCAAGCACCGGCCCGTAGATCGCCGGATCCGGCTTGCCGATCGCCCGCGACGTGCCGCCTAGCTCCTCATAGCGCCGCGCCAGCAGGCCGGCGCAGATCACCCGCACGCCGCCGCGGATCACTTCCAGATCGGGATTGGCGCAGACCATCGGCAGGCGATGCGCGGCGCAGGCCTGCAGCACATCCTCGAAGGCGTCGGGATCGCTCGGATTGTGCTCGTCGTCCGGGCCGGTGTTGAGCACGAAATCGGCGGCGCCCGGCGTTGTGACCCGCTCGATCGGCAGGCCATCCAGCACGTTGCGATCGCGCTCCGGCCCGATGTGGAAGGCGCGCCGCCCGAGCGCGCGGAACCACGCATCGCCGTCCGGTTGGTCGCGATCGCGCAACATGCGATGCGTCGCCTCGCCCGACGTCATGATGCCGGTGTAGAGCGCGTCGGCGATCCCCATCGCCCGCAACTGCACCTGCGCCCACGCGGCGCGACGCGGCGCATTGGAGAGCAGCACCACGGGCTTGCCGGCCCGGCGCAGGCGCAGCAGGCAATCGACCGCGCCGGCATAGGGCGTGACGCCGTCATGCACGACGCCCCAGAGGTCGAGGATGAACCCGTCATAGCGGTCGGCGAGTGCGGAAAAGCCGGTCAGGCGCTGCATGCGACCTGCTCGTGGCCGGCGCCGATCGCCTGGGTGACGCCGGCAAAACCGCGCCGGCGCAGCGCGGTCAGCAGCTCCGCGTGCAGACGGGGGATCAGCGCCGGGCCGGCATAGGCGAAGGCAGTGTAGAGCTGCACCAGCGACGCGCCGGCGAGGATCTTCGCCAGCGCCTGCTCGCCGGTCGCGACGCCGCCGGCGCCGATCAGCGTCAGCCGGCCGGCTGCCAGGGGAAAGGCACGGGCCAGCAGCGCCGTCGATCGCGCGAACAGCGGCGCGCCGGAAAGCCCGCCCGCCTCGCCGGAAGCGGCGGCGCGCAGCCCGGCCGGGCGCGCCAGCGTGGTGTTGCCGATGATCAGCCCGTCGATGCCGGTCGCGACCGCGACGGCGACGATCGCTTCCAGCTCCCCCGCGCTAAGGTCGGGCGAGAGCTTGACCAGCAGAGGCGGCCGTCGCGTCACCGTTTCCGCCACCGCCACGAGAATGCGGCGCAGCCGGTCCGCCGCCTGCAGGTCGCGCAGGCCGGGCGTGTTCGGCGAGGAGACGTTGATCACCAGGTAGTCGGCGAGCGGCGCCGCGGCGGCGACCAGGCGCGGATAGTCGCGCTCCGGCTCCGCACCCTCGCGGTTGATGCCGAGATTGACGCCGATGCGGCAGGGGCGCGCGGTCGACAGCCGCGCCAGCCGGCGCAGGCAGGCCGCGATGCCCTGGTTGTTGAAGCCCATGCGGTTGATCACCGCCCGCTCCGCCGGCAGGCGGAACAGCCGGGGACGGGGATTGCCGGCCTGCGGACGCGGCGTCACCGTGCCGACTTCGACCAGGCCGAAGCCGAGGCGCGCCAGGCCGCCGACCGCGACGGCGTCCTTGTCGAACCCGGCCGCGAGCCCGATCGGACTCGGAAAGTCGAGCCCCATCGCACGGACCGCGAGCGCCGGATCGGGCGGGCGAGCCGCCGCGCCCGCGAGCCCGGCGCGCAGCGCGAGCAGGCCGAGCCGGTGCGCGCGCTCGGGGTCGATGCGGCGGCCGAGCGGCAGCAGGGCGGAAGCGATCGCCGGGGTCACCGGCGCTTCCTGCCGCAACCTGCCCGGTTTGCAAAGCCGGTGACCGGGCTTGCCCGCCGCCACGACGGGCGGGACAATCGGCCACGATGTGGGATCAGCCCTATCTCGAGACCTGCTGCCGCTCGGCGCTGCACCGGCTGGTGCTGTGCGAGGCCGCGGGGCGCCCGCCTGGGCTGAAGGACGGGCCCTGCCTCGAGCGGCTCGACGGGATGGGGCTGGCGCGGATCCGTGCCGATGGCCGCTACGAGATCACGCCGGCCGGGCTGACACGGCACGCAACGGAGATCCTGCGCCCGGGGACCGGAGCGGCGATCAGACCATCGGCGCGACGCTGACTCCGGCCTCGCCCGGCAGCACGCAAAGCAGGCGCCCGCCGTCGCGGGCCGAGGCCATGATCATGTCGCCGGTTGCCAGCAGATCCGCGGCCGGATCGAAAAAGCCCGCGCCGAGCAGCTCCGCCTGCGAGGCCGCGGACGCCTTGCAGTGCCACAGCGTGAAGCCGTCGGCATAGGCGAGGACAGAGAGATCGCCGGTCGCACAGGCCATCGCGCAGCACCCTTCCGCGAACAAAAAAAGGGCCGCCTTCCTGCCCGCCAGCGGCGGAGCAGGAAGGCGGCCCGTAAGTTTAGGGAGGAGGATCAGAAGCCAGGAGGCACGGATCGCCCCTTGGCAGGAAATCTGTAGATCAAAGGCGGGAGGTCAGTCAAGATTTTTTTCCTAGGAGCCGGACGGCATTCAGCCGACGATGCCCTTGATGCGCAGCGGCCACTCGAGCCGGTCGAGCGCCTCGCGCCAGATCCGCCAGTCGCCCCGCTCGGCCAGATAGGCGGCATTCGGGCCGGTGCCGCGCTCTCCCCAGATGCGCAGGATGCGGGCATGGACGAGATCGATCCGCCGGCGCCGGTAGAGCTGGTCCAGGCACCGGACCACGTCGTCGGGCTCGCAGGGCCGGGCCACCCGGCCCTGATTGGCGGTGTAGCGCGCCCCCTCGCGCCGCGCCCGGAGCGCGGCCATGGTCCAGAACCAGGCCTCTTCGGCGCTGCGGAACGGCTCCGTACGACGCCCGACGTCGAGGTCGGCCTTGCTGGGCAGCGCGGTCACGGCAGTGTCTCGGCGCAGGGCGGCAACGGCCATCGGTTGGGGTCCTCTCCCGTGAGTTGAACAAGTTGTGAACATAGAACCATGGGATTGGGCCTTGCTCAAGCAGAATCGGCGGCAATTCCTATTGGCTTGCGCCGGCATTCCTAGGACACTGACCGCACTCACGAATCGGCGGATCACGGCCGTTGCTGAAGCACGACGATATCTGGCGTGCCCTTGACACGCTCGCAGCGGAGAGCGGCCTGTCTGCGTCGGGCCTGGCCCGTGCGGCGGGGCTCGATCCGACCACCTTCAACCCGTCAAAGCGGCGGATGCCGGATGGGCGCGCCCGCTGGCCGAGCACGGAGAGCATCTCCAAGGTGCTCGAGGCGACCGGCGCCAGCATGGAGGCGTTCACCGCGCTGATCACCGGCGCCCGCGCCCTGCCCGGCAGCCGTGCGATCAGCCGCCGCATCCCGCTGATCGGCCTCGCCCAGGCCGGCAACGACGCCTATTTCGACGATGGCGGCTATCCCGTGGGCGGTGCCTGGGACGAGGTCAACCTGCCGGAGATCGGCGACCCGAACGCCTACGCGCTGGAGATCTCGGGCGATTCGATGGAGCCGGTGTTTCGCGACGGCGACATGGTGATCGTCTCGCCGGCGGCACCGATCCGCCGCGGCGACCGCGTCGTGCTGCGCACGCAGGAAGGCGAGGTGATGGCCAAGCAGCTCGCCCGCCGCTCCGCCCGCCGGATCGAGCTGAACAGCCTCAACCCCGCGCATCCCGACCGCAGTTTCGACCTGCAGGAGGTCGCCTGGGTGCACCGGATCGTCTGGGCCTCCCAGTAGCCGCACCCCGGCACGGCCAGGCGGGCACGCCGGTCCGGGCGCGCCCGCCGCGTCTGATCAGGACACCGCCGACCCGTGCGCGTGCGCGACCGCCTCGGCGTGTTGCATGTCGATATGTCGCGCCTCGCGCCCGAGGGCGACCAGCACGGCAATCACCACCGCGACGATCCCGGCGACGCCGGCCAGCGGCCAGCGGTAATCGCCCGCGAGCGAGGCCGCGATGGCCGCCTGGATGGTCGCGTTCGGCGAGGCCAGCAGATTGCCGAGCTGGTAGGTGAAGCCGGGGAAGGTCGCGCGGATGTCCGGCGGCGACAGCTCGTTCAGATGCGCCGGAATGATGCCCCAGGCGCCCTGCACGCAGAACTGCATCAGGCAGGCGCCGACCCCGAGCCAGAACGCGGTGGTGGCGAACGCCCAGAGCGGAATGACCGGCAGCGACACCAGCGCCGCGGTGACGATCATGCGCCGTCGGCCGAAATGCTGCGACAGCGAGCCGAGCGACAACCCGCCCAGGATCGCCGCGATGTTGTAGGCGACCGCGATCGCGGTCACCTGGTTGCGGTCGAAATGATGCTGCGCCTGCAGGAAGCGCGGATAGAGATCCTGCGTGCCGTGGCTGTAGAAATTGAACGCCGTCATCATCAGCACGGCGTAGACGGCCAGCACCGCGTGCTGGCGCAGCACCTGCAGGATCGGCGGCCGTGGGCCCGCCGCCTGGCGCGCCTGCCAGGACTGGCTCTCGGGCACGCTGCGGCGGATATAGAGTACGAGCAGCGCCGGCGCGGCGCCGAGCATGAACAGGCCGCGCCATCCGACATAGGGAAACGCCACCCAATAGAGCAGCGAGGCGAGCAGATAGCCGCTCGGGTAGCCGGCCTGCAGCAGTCCCGAGACCGGCCCGCGCCAGCTCTTCGGAATGCTCTCCATGGTGAGCGACGCGCCGACCCCCCACTCGCCGCCCATGGCGATGCCATAGAGCCCGCGCAGGATCAGGAAGATGGCGAGATCGGGTGCCCAGCCGGAGGCGAATTCCAGCACCGAATAGCAGAGCACGTTGGCGATCAGCGTCGGCCGGCGGCCGAACCGGTCGGCAATCCGGCCGAAGATCCAGGCGCCGAGCGCCCGCATGAACAGGGTGAGCGTGATCGCCCAGGTCACGGTGGTGACGGTGGTGCCGAATTCCCGGGCGATGTTGCCCAGCACGAACACCATGATGAAGAAGTCGAAGGCGTCCAGCGTCCAGCCCAGGTAGCAGGCGGCAACGACATGGCGCTGCTGCCGCAGAGTGGTCGACATTGCTCCCCTCCCCGCTCAGCATCGTCATCGTTGCGGAGCATGGGACGCTTGTCGAGCCCCGGACAGACCGGGCGGTGCAGCCGGCGGAAGGGGCGAGTGCGTTATCGGCGTTGACGGGCCGCCGGATTGCCTGCGCCGCGCGGGCGCGATATCGGCGGCGCCGCGCTCGACTCGCGAGCGGCGCCGGCCGAATCGGGGGCAAGGCGCGGCGCATCGCCGTGGGCCGGATCGCCCGCCGGAGACACGCCGCGTGCACGCATGCTCAGCCGCCGGAGGACGTCGCCTGCGCCGCGAGCGAGGCTTCCAGTGCCTGCACCTGCGCCAGCGTCGCCGGCGACAGCAGACCGGACGGGAACGCCGCGACGAAAGCGACGAGGCCGTTCTCGACCTGTGCCAGCGTCGTGGTCCCGCTCGCGGCCGTCAGCGCGGCGATCGCCGCCGCGGCCACGGCATCGGCCTGCTGGATCGCCGAGGTCTCGGCGGCGGTGAGCTGGCCATCGGCCGCCATGGTCGAGGCCGCTCCCTCGAGCAGGGCGAGTCCGACGCGTGCGTCATTCGCCGCGGAGGTCGCCGGCGTGCCGGCGCAGGCGCCGAGCGTTGCGACGAGCGCAAAGGTCAGCAGAAACACGAATCTCTTCATTCCGGGTCTCCTGATGTCGAGAAGGGGTCGCGCTGCGGAGGCGGCCGCGCGGCGGCCGCTTGCGGGCGAGAGCGGAGAGATCGACGGGCGCCGCCTGCGGGCGGGCCACCGATGCGCCGCAGGCGTGCGACAGGCAGCCCGCCGGGCGCTCATTGCGCGGTCGGGAGGGATGCCGTCGCGATTGCGATCATGGGTTCGGCGGGCGCGGGCGGCGCCGGCCCAGCCGCAATTCCACGCGTGACGCGGTCAGGCTAGAAGCGGCGGATGCTCGCCTCCGGCGATGTCGCGGTCCGCCTGCTCCTGGCGCTGCTGGCCGGCTCGGCCATCGGCATCGAGCGGCAATGGCATCAGAAGATGGCCGGGCTGCGCACCAACGCGCTGGTCGCACTCGGCGCCGCCGGCTTCGTCGTGTTCACGACGCAAGCCTCGCCGCCCGGTCAGATCAACCTGCAGGTCGCAGCCCAGATCGTCTCCGGCATCGGCTTTCTCGGCGCCGGCGTCATCCTGCGCGAGGGCATCAACGTGCACGGCCTGAACACCGCGGCGACGCTGTGGTGTTCGGCGATGACCGGAACGCTCGCCGGCGGCGGCTATTGGGAATCGAGCCTGATCGCCGCCGGCATGGTGGTGCTGACCAACTCGGGCCTGCGTCCGGTGCTGCGGCGGCTGAACGACCGGCTGCTGCAATCAAGCGCCGGCGAGGCGCACTATCTGGTCGAGATCATCTGCGGCGGCGCCGAAGCGGCGAACGTGCGCGGGCTTCTCCTGCACGCCGCGCAGGCGGCCGGGCTCGACCTGCACCAGATCGACAGCACGGACGTGCCGGACAGCGCGCGCGTCTCGGTCAACGCCCGTCTGGTCGCCAACGGCCGCGAGGATGCCAAGGTGGAGCAGATCATCGGCGCCCTGGCGCTGAAGCCGTTCGTCACCTCGACCACCTGGACGGTGGAACGGGCGATTCCCGAGGCCTGACGCCGCGGCCGCGCTGCGCGCTTGCCGGAGCACGCCGCCGGACCGGTTGCGCGCGACGGCGAGGCCTCGCAATCGCTCCGCACGCGTGTCAGCGTCAGCGGATTTCGCGTGCGGGATTGCGTGCGGTCGGAGGTTTCCTACGCAGGCGGACGATGGATCGGATCGATCCAGTGGACCGTCTCCGGCGCCTCGACCGGCGCGATATCCAGATTGACCACCACGGCCTCGTTGTCGCTGCGCACCAGGACGCATTCGAGCGGCTGGTCGCCCGAGGCGTTGATCTCCTGATGCGGCACATAGGGCGGGACGTAGATGAAATCGCCCGGGCCCGCTTCGGCGACGAATTCCAGCCGCTCGCCCCAGCGCATGCGCGCGCGGCCGTGCACGACGTAGATCACGCTTTCAAGCGCACCGTGGTGATGCGCGCCGGTCCTGGCATTCGGCTCGATGCGCACCGTGCCGGCCCAGATCCGCTGCGCACCGACCCGCGCGGCATTGATCGCCGCCGCCCGCTGCATGCCGGGCGTCTGCGCCGTGTTCGGGTCGAGCTGATCCCCGCGGATCACGCGCACCCCGTTCTCCCGCCAGTCGACTGCCTCCGCCATCTGCCGTGCTCCGACATCCGAGGCGGGGACGATAGCCGATCCTCTCCGGCAACGGGTGCTTTTGCGCCGCAACAATGATAGCGGAATGCCGGCGCCGGGGCCGCAGAAGGGCGGAGCGGCTTCGGCCTGGCGCCGCGCGGCACAGCAGAAGGGGCGAGCGAGGTGGCGGGACCGACGCAGGACTGGCGGGAGCATCCGGCCGCCCCGGATATCGAAGCGGTGGTGGTGCGGGAGATGCCGCCGCTGGCGCCGGCGCTGGAGGCGGAGGTGGATCGGCTGTGGCAGCAGGCCCGCCGGCAGGTGCCGACGCTGTTCAACGGGCGGATCTTCTCCGCCGATGCGATCACCCCGTCGCGCCTGACCGGCCACTGGAGCGAATACCGCCGGCTGGTCGCGCAGTTTCTCGAGCCCGCGCTGTTCGAGCAGCTGCAGGTGCGAAGCCTGGCGGTGTGTGGCCTGGTGCGCTGCGCGGACGGACTCGTGCTCGGCCGGCGCGGCGCCGGCTCGGTCTATCAGAGCGGGCAATGGCAGGTGGTGCCGGCCGGCAATGTCGACCAGCAGTCGGTGCGCGACGGCCGCATCGACCTGCGAGCCCAGTTGCTGCGGGAATTGCAGGAGGAGCTCGGCGTGGCCGCAGCCTGCGTCAGCGGGCTGCGCCCGCTCTGCCTGGTCGAGCACCCCGGTTCCGCGGTGTTCGACATGGCCTATGCGTTGCGCGTGCCGCTTTCGGCCGCCGGCGTGCTGGCGGCGCATGCGGCGTCAGGCAATGACGAAATGAGCGAATTGCGCATCGTCGCCGATGACGCAATCGAAGCGACGATCGAAGCGTTGGGCGGCTCGCTGATGGGGCTGGCGCGGCTGCTGCTGCGCCGGGAGGCGGCGCCGCAACCGCCCGGCGCGATCGCGCAGGCGGGAACCCGATCGGCGGGAACCGGTTGATGCGGGATCGGAGACCGGCTTTCGCCCGCGCGTCGCGTCTCGCCCCGAGTTCTGGCGCGCCGGCACAGTGCATGAGGTCCGCCATGGTCGCACCGTCGCGCCGATCCGCCCACCGCCTGTTCCTGCTGGCTGGCGCGGTGCTGGGGCTCGCCGGCTGCAGCGGCGTCGCGGCGCCGATTCCGACGCGACCACCGGCCGGACCGGTGGCGTACGGGGCAATCTGCTACGCCGGGGCCTACCAATGCGCGCTACCGGCATCCGGACCGATCGGCTCGTCCTGCACCTGCCCCGGACTCGGTGCACCGTCCTACGGCACGATCCATTGATCCGGCCGATCGATCCGCGCCGGCGTGTGTCGATCCCGAGGGCCCGCGATCAGCGCCGCGACGAGGCGACCTGCGCCAGGCGCTCGTCCTTGCGGGCGCTGCCGGCGCTGCTGCCGACCCAGTAGCTGACCACGCTGGTCGCCATGGCGGCGAGCGTGCCCAGCAGCATGTTGAGGATGGTTTCGCTGCCGGCCGGCAGCGACCGGGTCAAGGCCAGCGCCATCACCGCACCGAAGGTGACCAGCACCACGAGCGACACGACCGGCGCGCCATAGGCAACCGGCGATCGGCTCTGCGCCAGCGCCACCGTCTGGGCGCGCGCGTCGGTCACGTCCTTGATCCGCGCCGTCAGCGTATCGAGCTGGGCCTTGCCCGCATCCTGCTCGGCCTGGGCGGCGATCTGCGCGAGCTGCACCCGCAGCTCCTGCGCAAGATCGGGCTTGTCCGAGAGCACCGCCTCGGCGGTCGCCGCATCATTGGTGCCGGTGACCTGCTGCACGGCCTGGCCGACCTGCTGCGTGACTTTCGCCGCGCTGCCGCCGAACAGCCATTTCGCGATCTCCGGCGCAATGCCCAGCGCCAGGGGAATCAGTGCGCCCATGCGGCGCCTCCATTCGTTGGGTGATGAGGGCCGGCGCCGGGGCGGGCAGCGTCTCGTCGCTGCCCTGCCGCGGCGGAGCGATCCGCTTCGCCGCGACAACACGCCGGGACCGCCGGGATGCTTCGGGCCACGTGCACGACGACGGATCAGGGCGCGCCCCGGCAAGGCCGTGAGTCGGCGCGCGCCCGCGCGTAGCCGAGTGACCGCCCGGCGCGCTTGAATCAGACGAGGCGAGCGGTCAGCTCATGCCGCCGCATCACAGCGAGTTGGCATCCTCGTCGCGCTGGCGGAAATAGAGGTCGATGTCATGCCGCAGCTCCGGCTTGTTGCCGGCGAGCTCGAACACGCCGCTGGTGTTGCGCTTGAGATCGGTCGCCGGATCGAAGGCGTGACGCGTCAGCACCTGCCAGCGATCGACATAGCGGCGCTTGTCCTTCGAGCCATGCCAGCCGTGCTCGATGGTGCCCGCAACATAACTGATATTGCGGCAGATGTGACGCTCGGCGCGCTCCTGCCAACGCAGCAGCGGCGCCATGTAGCCTTCCGAGATGCCGCCAGGCGCGCTCTCACGCACGCGGCCGATCAGCGCCAAGGCCATGTGGTGATCGGCAGCGCCGAGCGCGGCGCTCTCGATCAACCCGCCGACCCATTCGAGCGCCGTCCGCGTCGCCGCCCAGGCATAGCCAGGATGCGCGAACTCGTAGCCGGCCTTGCCGCTCGGCACGATCGGCCGGCGATGGTGGAACAGCCGGCAGAAGGAGCGATGCGCCTGCAGATGCTCGTCGTTCGGACCGAGATCGTAGCAATCCGCCCAGGGCTGCACGAAGTCGTATTGCTGCAGGGCGTGCACGGTCTCGCTCGCCCAGGCGGGCTGGCGGAACCGGATATCGGCGTCGATCCAGGCGACGTAGCGCCAGTCGGCGGGCAGCCGCGCGATGCCGAGATTGATCAGGTTCTCCTTGGTCCAGACCAGCGATTTGGCGCGCACCGGCACGTGGTTGACGCCTGGGGTGCCGGCCAGGAGATGCGGCCGGTCGCCATAGGCGCACTCGACCACCGTGAGGTTGACGCCGCTCTCGAGCATGTGCCGCTCGAAATCGCGATAGAGACGCAATCGGCTCGCCCAGCGGATCGGGTTGGCGATCGCCGTGACGACGTGGAGCAGTTCGGGTCGCATCGGATCCTCACTCGGTAGAGATCTGCATGGCCTCGTAGGGCAGCGCGCAAAGCCGTCGCGCCCAGCCGAGGCCGAATTGCGACCAGGTCGGCAGCGCCGCCATGAAGGTGAGGCGCTGCGCCTGGAATTCGGTGCAGAGCGCGGCACCCTTTCCGGCCTGGGCGCGAATCGCCGCGAGCGTGACCGGACCGACGATGCCGTCGGGCGTCGCGCCGCAGGCGAGTTGCAGCCAGCGCGCCGCCCGCGACACGCCGCAATTGACGGCGGCGTCGAAGGCGAGCAGGGCCAGTGCCGGCGGCAGCGAGTCGCCGGCGATCGGCTGCCAGTATTCCTGCTGGTAGATCGCCTCGGCGTCGGCGAGCGTGAGCTGCGCGATATCGGTATCGGGATGGGCCGCGGCGGAGATGCCGTATTTGGTCCCGCGGCACACGCCCTTGCCCGGCGCGCCCCCCGTCCAGTTCCCCGGATCGGCGGGATCGGTGCTGTAACTGCCCTCCTCGCCGATGACGACGCCGAACACCTGCTCGAACAGGCTCATGGGGGAATCACCTCGAAGCGCAGCGGATTGAGCGCAAACGCGCGAAATCCGCCGAGGCCGGCGCGCACGACGGCGATGCGGCGCAGCTCGTACTGCCCCGGCCTGGCATCGGCGGGCACCCGGATGTGATCGGCGAGCGGATCGCACCGCTCACCGCCGGCACCGAGCGCCGCGGCACGCTGGCGGACGACCTGCTCGCCGGCGTAGCGGTCCGGCAGGCGCAGCAGCTCGATCCGGCCACGCACCGGCGTCCCGTCTCCGGCGCAGGCGCGCGACAGCCACGCCACGCTTTCGCCGGCACGGATCTGCGCGACACGATGCCCGATCGCGACGTCGCCATCCGGCATCGGCGTGAACTCATAGGGCCCGTCGATGCCCTGATCGGCGATCGCGGTCAGCGGGTCGGCGCAGACCTGTCGCAGATAGGCCAATGTCGGGATGGCGATGAACGCGGCGATGAGACCGAGAAAGGCGCCGCGCGAGGCGAGAAGCGCGGACAGCCCTCTAGCCATGGCCGGTTATCCGGTGGAAGGCAAACGCACTCAGACTACCGAATGCTGCGACCAGCAGCCCCTTGATCATCGCCAGATCCTCACGACTAGCATATTTTCCAGACAAGCGCTCGATCATTTCGCGGAACTCCTGCGCCTGTGCGAGCAGTCCGCTCTGCACGCGTTCGGCAAGTGCTCGCATCCCCTGATCCAGATCGGTATCGCGCGTCGCAAGTCGCTCGACAGCGGCGGCGACGGAATGAAGCTGCTCTTCCACACGGGCCAGTCGCTCGAGCAGATCATCGGGCAACGGGCCGGGAACTCGGGGCGCCATCAGAGGGCCCCTTGGATCGACATGACATATCTCCTACTGGACTTCGACGGTATCGAGGCGCAGGACCAAGTGAATCGTGGTGCTGGCAGCACCGGTCACGGAAAAGGCTATCGCCCCGTTCGTCGTGTCGGCGGCGACCGACAGCGCCCAGCTGCTCGCATTGGTATCAGCCTGGGCCTTGGTCACGGTCGGCGTGCCGACCAGCGATGTGGCCGAGGCGGAGGCGCCGCGCTTGGCGCAAAGCGCATCGATCGTCCACATCGCGGTATCGCCCGTCGAGGTGTTGCGCGCGACGGCGAAGCCGCGACAGGCGAAGGCGCCGTTGTTGGGCAACGGTATCGAATTCACCGAACCGGCGGCGTTGCCATCCGCCGTCGCCCGCACCGCGGTGGCACTCGTGCTGACGGCGCGCAGTGTGTGCACGCCGACCTGCGCGTCGCCCTGGACCGAAAACAGCCCGGAGGCGAACACCAGCTTGCCGTAGGTGCCGCGATCATTGCCCTGGATGCCGCCCGGCGCGACGCTGAAGCTGCCGGAGATGGCATTGCCCTGGCCGAAGGCGACCGCGGCGGTGCCGGAGGCGGCGTTGTTGATGCCACCGGCAATCGCGTAGCTGGCGCTCGCGGTATTGCCCGACCCGCCCACCAGCGCCGCATTGGCGCCGGAGGCGACCTGCGTCGCCGCGCTGCGCACGCTCTGCCAGTCCACCGCATCGGCGCCGCGCGCATTGCCGCCGTTGCTGGTGCTGTCGGGCACCTGCGCGGTCAATGCGCCGGTGCCTTTGGTGATGACCGCGATGCCGATATTCGCGTCCGACCCGGTCGCGACCAGCGAGACCGGCGCACCGGTCGCGGCACCCGCGAGCCCCGCCGCGTTCGCCGCACCCTTCGCCGTAACGCTGGTGCCGGTGATCGCGGCCGGATTGTTGCCACCGATCACCGCGCCGTCGATCGTGCCGCCGGTGAAGGCGACGGCCGCAGACGACGCCGTGATATAGGCCTGGTTCTTGACGAAGGCGGTGGTCGCAACGGTGGTCGAACTGTCGGTCGCCGCCGCCGTCGGCGCCGTCACCACGCCGGTGCCGGACGGCACCAGCTTGATGCCGGCATTGCTGCCGATGGCGTAGAGGCCTGGCGCGCTGCCGGAGGCGGCGCTCTGCGCCTGCAAGTAGCAGGCATCACCCGATGCGGAGGTCGCCTTGAACCCGACGGTGCCGTCATTGCCGAGCGCGACGCCGCCATTGCCGTGCCCGAACATGCCGGTGGTGACGTTGGTGTCGCCGGACGCGCTGAGCGCGAACAGCGCCGGCGCGGCGCCGGAGGGCGCGCTGCGCGCCTGCAGGAAGTTCTTGTCGGTGGTGGCCACGGTCGAGACGGAGAAGCCCACCGCCCCGTCGCTGCCCAGCGCCACGCCCGACCCGGCGCCCTTGCCGAAGATGGCGGCGATGATGCTGGCATCGCTGCCGACCGCCTGGATCGAGGTCGCACCACCGGTGGCGCTGCCGTTGGCGCGCAGCCAGTTCACGGCACTCGCCGGGTTGACGACCTGCAGCGCCAGCGCGCCGTTATGCCCGATCTCGACGGCGTTGTCGGTGACCGAATGCGTCAGCCACGACCCGCCGAGCACGGTCTTGGCCGGGTTGAGATGCGTATCCGTGTTGGTGGCATCGAGATAGATCCGGTCGCCGCCGCGCACCGAGACCGCCGCGACGCTGCCGGAGTTGAGGCAGGACGAGAGATCCAGCCCGATATTGTAGAAGCCGATCGCCGAATAGGCCGCATCGACCGCGGCGGTGCCGATCGACTGGATGCGGCTGCCGATCCACATCGTGCCGAGCGCGCCGGTGGCATTGGTCCGGTTGAGGTTGATCACCGGACCGATCGCGGCGACGTCGTATCCGTTGTCGTTGAGATCGATCTCGACCGGGTTCAGGTAAACGCCCGCCGCCTGCGCGTCTAGCTCGCCCGCCAGGATGGAAATCGCCGGATTGGCAAGGAAATGTGTCGCCCCCGGCAAGGTGCTGGCGGTATGCGCCTGCGCATACATCAGCATCAGGTCGCCCTGCCCGGACTGCTCGCCGGTCAGCGAGATGCCGATCGCCGCGGTGCGACCCGACGGCGCGCTGGTCGACGCGTTATGGCCGCTTTCATTGTGCAGGTAGAGCGCAACCGCCGAGGTCTCCTGCACCACGTTGTATCCGGTGCTCGGCTGACCGAGCGTCGTCGCCCCGGTGATCCGGTGCTCGATCGGAAACTGCAGCCGCGAGACGTCGCCGCTGAACGCGCCGGCAACCGTGTTCCAGTTGCCGACCGAGGCCGGCGAGGACGAGACGTTGCAGAAATAGGTGCCGTGGCGATTGGAATCGGAGGTCTGCACCTGGCCCGGGCCGCGGAACGGACCGGTCAGCGCGGTCGCGGCGATGCTGGTCTTGTAGGTGCCGCTCGGCAAAGTCCACGGATGCCCGGCCTGCTGCGCCGCCTGGATCGCCGCGGTGTCGTCGGTGCTGCCGTCGCCCTTGGCGCCGAGCTGCTTGACCGAGGCGACGTCGCAGAGGTGATCGGCGAGCTTGCGGCTGGCGCTGCCGCCGGTCGCCGTCGCGACGGAGGTCGAGCCGTCGAGCCCGCCGAGCGCCACGCCCAGCGCGTTGCTCGCCATCGCCAGACCACTGCCGAGCGACACCGCCTGCAAGCTCGAGCCGGTGCCGCCGAGCAGCGGCGCCGAGGGCACGCCGCTGACCGTGCCGGCGGGCCCTTGCGGGCCAACCGGCCCCTGCGGCCCGCTCGGCCCCATGACGTTGCCGGTCTTGGTCCAGGTGCCGGCCGACTTCAGGTAGATGTCGCCGGTCGCGGTGTTGATGAAGCTGTCGCCGTTGTTGCCGGATGAGCTGCTCGGCGCCCCGGTGCCCGAGAGCAGACTCGACCCGGTGGCGCCCGCACTGCCGGTCGCGCCCGTCGAACCGGCCGGACCCGCGACGTTGCCGGTCTTGCTCCAGGTGGCGTTGGCACGGGCGTAGACGTCGCCGGTGACCGTATTCAGATAGGTGTCGCCGTCATTGCCGATCGCGGCGGTCGGCGCCGTCGTGCCCGATCGCAGACTGGCACCCTGTGCGCCCTGCGCGCCGGTGGGACCGGCAGGGCCCATGACGCCCGAGGCGATCAGCGACCCGTTGGTGATCGAAAGCCCGCTGCCGAGATTGATCGGCTCCGGCGCGCCGGCCCCCGATGAGACGCGACCAAGAATCGCCCCGGGTGCCAGCGTGAGCGCCGGCTGGGTCCCGGCCAGCAATGAGCCGACCTGGACCTGACACGTCACGCCGGACTGACTGAGCGGCAGCACGTCGGTCGAGGACGGTGTGGTGGCAACGGGCAATTGGCTGATGGTGGTCATCAGGCATCCTCGAATCGCGGGAGTCTCAGGGATCGGCGCGGCCGCGTAACGGCGCGGGGGAACGGCGGACGCGATGCTGCCGGCGAAGCGCGGCAGCCGCGTCGCGACGTGCGGGCGGAACAGTCAGATCAGGCGATGGCGACCCAGCCGGAGGCGTCCTGCCCGCTCAGCTTGATCCAGAGCGTGCTGCCGGCGCCGCCGTTGAGGTTGCGGTAGTCCGAGCCGGGCGGCGCGGTGACGACACCCAGCGGCGAGCCGCGGCCGATGCAGGAGATGATGCCGGCGGACTCGGCATCGCTGGTGATGCGCACGTGGCCGCCGCCGGACGGATGCAGCACCAGATCGCCGCCATTGACCGTGCGGACCGCGAGCGAGCCGTCGCCGGGCGGTGCCAGGTAGTCGAAGCCGGGAAACTGCACCGCCCGCCATGCGCCCCAGGTGCCGGCGAACTCGACCGCGGCATTGGCGGGGATGGTGATGTCGTAGAGCGTCCAGTTGTCCTGGAACGGATTGGACCCGACCCGGGTGAAGTGCACCGCGCAGTTGCAGGAGATGCGCAGCCGCCGCTCTTCCGGCACCGGCAGCCCGACCGAGGCGGTCGCGGTCGCACCGCTGCCGTCGCCGGTGATCGTCACCGTCGCGGTCGCGCCGAGGCCGCCGTAGCCGCTGCCGGGATTGGTCAGCGCGACGCCGATGACGGCACCACCCGAGACATAGGCGGTCGCCTGGGCGCCGCTGCCGGCGCCGGCGATCGCGACCGTCGCATGCGTGTAGCCGCTGCCGCCGGCCGTCACCTTGACGAAGCCGATCTGTCCCTGCACCGAATTCTGGTGCTGCGTCAGCATCGACTGCACGCCGGACGGCGCCGCGGTGATCATGATCGAGTCGGCGATGTCGGGCACCAGGACGAGCTGCACCCCGCCCACGGTCGCGGGATTGCAGATGAAGCGCTGGGTGTTGTTCCAGCGGTTGTCGGCCACGATCAGGCCGTCGGTGTGCGCCCACAGCGCCTGCGAGATGTTGGAATTGCTCTCGCCCACGAAGCTGTTGCGCGCCACCTGCACGCCCTGCGGCGCGTCGATCAGGTAGACGCCGCCGCCGCCCGCGCCGGGGATCGTGATCCAGTTGTCGGTGATGTCGATCGATTGCGCCGCCAGGCCGAAATTGTTGCCCTGGCCGTCGGTCTCGACATTGTAGATGGTGACCGCCCAGACGCAGCCCTGCACCAGATTGCCGGCCACCCGCACGCGCTGGCTGCCGCCCGCATTGATACCGATCACCGACCCGGTGACGTAGTTCTGCACGATGTCGGTGTCGATCGAGCCGCCGCTGTCGATGCCGTACTGGCCGGCCCCGGTGATCATGTTGGCGGCGATCCGGCTGGCCGAGACGTTCGCCAGCAACCCGGCCCCGCCATTGCCAGCACTGCCATTGTTGCTCAGCAGATTGTTCTGCACCGCCAGCGCCTGACCGGAGACGGCAATCCCGTAGACCACGTTGTCGTGGCAGGAATTGTCGGCGACGATCGCGGCGATCGCGTCCGGATTGGCGTTGCCCCAGACGGGTGGCTGCGTGTTGGTGGCGTTGTAGTTGCCGAGCGAGATGCCGCGCTGGTTGCCCCAGCAGGCATTGCCGAGCACCTGCGCCAGCCGCACCTTGGCGGTGAAGGTGATGTCGGTGTAGTCGAGGCAGAGTCCGTAGCCGCCATTGTCGTGCGCGCGGCAGTTGATCACCTGCACGCCCGCCACCGCCTGCACCCACAGACCGTGGGCGTCGTTGCCGCTCATCTCGCAGTCACGCACCACGTGGCTGGAAGCCGCCGGGTCGGAGGCGAGGAAGGTGATGCCGCAGCCGAGCGTCGGGCCTTGCGCGTTGGCGAAGACGCATTTCTCGAACTGCGAGGTCGTGCAGGCATTCGTCACCAGCACGCCCCAGCTTTCCTGGGCGATCGCGGCGCGATCGGCGTCGAAGACGATGCCGGTCGCCGCGAAACTCGGCCCCTGAATGCTGATCCAGGCGCCCCCGCTGGACTGGCTGGCCCGCTTCAGCACCGTCAGCCCCGGCGCGCCGATCAGCACCGCCGGCTGGGCGATCGTCCACTGGCCGTTCACCACATAGGTCTTGGGCCCGAACCGTACCGGCCGGCCGGAAGCAACCGCCGCCGCCAGCGCCGCGCTGTCATCGGTGACGCCATCGCCGGCGGCGCCGAAGCCTTCGACGGTCACCGCATCCGCGAGCCAGTCCGCCAGGCTGCGCGCGGCACTCGCCGCCGTCGCGGTCGCCAGCAGATGCGACCCGTTCACCCCCGGCACGGCGCCGAGCCCGGCCATGAACTGCGCGTACGGGATCGCCGCATCCGCGCCGGACTGCGCCAGGGCGACGCGATCGGTCAGCCCCGGCGTGGTGCCGGACGGCAGGCCGGCGACGCTGTACGGCGCCGCCGCGGCCGACAGCGTGCCCTCGGCCAGCACCAGGTTGGCGCCGACCACCAGCGTCTCGGGCGTGCCGGTCCCGGCCGAGGCGCGGCCGAGCAGGCTGCCCTGCGGCAGCGCCAGCTGCTGCTGCAGGCCGGCCAGAAACAGCGACCGCGTCACCTTGCGCGCGTCGCCGTTCTGACTGACCAGCAGCTCGTCCGTGTCGGCCGATGCCGTCGCCGCCTGCAAATCGTCGATCGTCGGCATGCGAGGTCAGCCCAGGGTGATGGGGTTGCCGTTCTGGTCGGTCAGCACGCTGCCGCTGTCGGTGGTCAGATCGTTCACCGTGGAGGCCGCGGCCAGCGCCAGCACCGGCAGCAGCACGGATCGCGAGATGATCCGCCCGCTGAGCGTGCCGACGGTGATCACGACCGTGTAGATCGTCCCCACCTGTCCGCTGGTGAGCCACAGCACCGCCGCACTGCCCGAGCCGGCCGAGTTCGACAGCACCAGATCGCCGGTCGCATTCGGCGTGATCACCACGTCGAGCGTCGCGATCGCGTCGGTGTCGTCACCGGCCAGTGCCAGGCTGTAGTCGAGCTGATAATCCAGCGTGTCGCCCGGATCCTTGGCCGGCCAGTTCAGCGAGGCCGGCACCGTCTGCGTGGTGCCGCGCGGCAGCGGCGTGAAGCCGTCCAGCACGATTACGCGCGCGCTGGACGGCCGCCAGATATGGGCGGCTGGGGTGGGCATATCGGAAGCTCCGCAAGAGAAGTCGGAAAGCCGCCGGCTTCGCCCGGCCGGCGCCTGGCCCGATCGGGGACGGCGCGGCGGCGAAGTCCGGGGTGCCAGTCGGTCCGGGCGGCCTCAGTACTCGACGATCACCATTCCGCTGGCGCCGTTGCCCCCGTTGCCGGCGGTCTCGTAGCAGCCGCCGCCGCCGGAGCCGGGCGTCACCCCGGACGTGCCGCCGCCCGACCCACCGCGGCCACCGCCGCCGAAGGCCGATGCGCCGCCGGCGCCGGCAAAATTGCTGGTCGAGGAGTGCCCGTCCGTGCCGGAGCCGCCGGTCAGGCAGACCGAGCCGCCGAAGCCCTGACCGCCGCCCCCGCCCTGGCTGTTTGGGTTCACCGAACCGCCGCCGGAGCCGCCGGTGGCGCTCGCGTAGCTGCCGAAGGCGGTGGTGCCGCCGGACCCGCCGGTGCTGCCCGACACCGCGCCGCCGCCGCCGGCACCGATGGTGATCGGAATCGCCTGGCCGGGCGTGACCGCGAAGATGCCCTCGCAATACCCGCCGGAGCCGCCGCCGCCGCCGGAGCTGCTGCTGTTGCCGCCACCGCCACCGCCGCCGCCGCCGACCAGCCGCACCTTCACCCGCGTCACGCAGGCCGGAACCGTCCAGGCCGAGCTCGCCGAGAACACGGCGCTGCGGCAGAAGCCCGGCACCAGGCCCGGCAGTTTGAAGCTGATGAACGGCGCGGTCGGCAGCGTCTGGATGTTCGCCGCGGTGATCTGCGACTGGCCGTAATTGACGGTGACGACGTAGAGCCCGACCCAGCCGTTGTCGACCGCGGGCGTCGTCTGTGTGCCTGCCGTTGCGGGCGCCCCGGGCTTGAGCTGCAGCTGCACGCGCTGCAGCCGCTGCGTGTTCTGCGCCGTGCCGGAATTGTTCGGCCCGGAGAAAGGCTGCGTCGGATTGGCCGCGTTGTAGTACGGCAGCACGATCGGCGTCGCGTCCGCCTCGGACAGGCTCGCCTCGATCAGGTAGTTCGTCGACTGGCCCGAGCTGGTCGGCGCCGCCACGGTGAAGCTGGTGGGCGTCAGGTTCACCCCGACCTTGACCAGCGGGTCGACGCTGTCAGCCGGCAGCGATCCGAACGCGAGCGTGTCGACCACGTTCGTCACCGCGATGCTGCCAGGCCCGACGGTCACCGTCATGCTGGCGGGCGCGGTCGGCGCACAGGCGAGCCCATCGACCACCGGCCCGGCGCCGAGCGTCGCCTGCGCCAGGTAGCCGAGCGCCACCATCACGTTGCGCTGCACGTTGAGCAGGTCGGTGTCGAGCGGGATCGAGCCGGGAAAGACGATCTGGCGGTCCATGAAGCCCTCGATGAAAGCGGCAATCGGGGAAAGCGGCGATCGGGGAAAGCGGCGATCGGGCCGCGCGCGGCCGGCGTGGCGGATCGCGGCCGCCCGATGCGGCGGCAGCGCGATCAGTTGGAGATCTGCGTCCAGGCGGTCACGGCAGCGGGCAGCGTGCCGGCAACGGCCGCGTAGATGTCGGCATCAGTCACCTGGCCCTGCACCATCGACAGGCTGGCATAGGCGGAGGCGCCCACGCCCCAGCCGCCGGCGCCCCAGCCGGCGAGGTTGGCGATGCCGCTGCCGAGCGGCCGGAAGGCGGTCACGAAGCACTGGCAGGGCAGCGACAGCGATCCCCACGCCCCCGCCGCCCCGTAGCCGAGAGCCAGGTTCCAGGCGCCGGTGTCGGCCGGCCGCGCCGGCTCGAAGATGACCGGCGTGCGGCCGGTGAGATCGGTCAGCGCCTCGATCAGTGCCGGCCGCGTCGCCCGCGGCCGGCGGATCTCCAGCAGGATGCGTTGGCGGAAACTGTCATCCGCCTCGCCGCTGCGCCGCGGCAGGCGGGCGCCGAAGAAGTCCTGGCTGATCATGTCGAGCCAGTCATCCGTCGCGGTCGCGATGCGCGTCTGCGCCCGCGCGTAGGTCAGCATGCCGTACAGCCAGGTCCAGGCGGTCGCCAGGCCGGTCAGCACCGCATCCAGCACCGGCGTCGTGTCGCCGAACCAGTGCGGCGGCAGCACCGCCTTCAGGCGCTGCACGAAGTCATCGGCGTCGCCCGTCATGTCAGTTCACCGCGACGCCGGATGCCTTGACGACGCCGTTGGCCGCCGGCACCACGTCGGCGGTGCCGCCGTTCAACGTCACCGCGGTGACGTTGGTCACCGATGCACTGGCGCCATAGGCAAGCGTCGCAATCCGGCTGATCGGCAGCGGCGCGCCGATCGGCAGTGCGTCGATCCAGGTGCTGATCGCGCCTGCGACCGGCCCCACGATCTGCGTCTTGTCGGCGCTCGACGCGACGGTGATCGTCAGCGCCACCGCAACCGGCACCTGCACCGGCGGCTGCACGGCATAGGTGATGCCGACCGGCCGCACCGCCTCGACCGCCGTCGTCACCGTCGCGAGCAGCGAGGCCGGCGGCGCGCCCGAGCCGTCATCGACGGTCAGCACGAAGTTCCCAACCATCGGGTTGCCCGTGGTGTCGACGCCCTCGGCGATCGTGCTGGTCAGGTTCTGCTGCACCGAGGCGACCGCCTGCTGCACCGCAAGCGGCGTCGCCCGCGCCAGGCTCGCGGTCCAGCCCTGGAACCGGACGCGCAACGCCGCATCGCTCTCCGGATCCATGCCGTTCTGGAACGCCGCGTTGTTGCTGACGGTGTCGATGCCGGGGATCGCCGCGGCGATCTGCGTGACGCTGCCCGCGAGCACGTTGCCGGCCGAGCCCGGCGTCACCGCCTGCACGGTCAGCGTGATCGAGCCGGTCGCAGCACCGACGACGAAGGCGCTCTGCGCCGCGACCCAGGCCGGATTGGTCGCGTCCGCCTGCACCGTGAAGCTCTGGCTGCCATCCGCCGTGCGCACCAGCGTCCCGGCCGGAATGTAGGCCGTGAGCCCGGTCGTGAAGCGGCTGAACGTCACCTGTCCGGTCGCGGGTGCGGCCGGCAGCCGGGACAGCGAGTAGTCGCCGACCCAGCTGTCGAGATCGGGCCCGGTGCTGGTCGCCGCCCGCGTCGTCGCCAGCAGCTGGACGATCAGCCACTGGATCCACAGCGCGACCGAGGCATTGGCCTCCAGCATCGCACGCAACACACTGCCGACCGTCAGATCGACGAGCGCGCTCGCGGCACCCTGGACGCCGGCCGCCATGTTGCGGACCAGCGTCGGGAAATCCTGCAGCGGAAGGTTCACGTCATGTCTCCCGGCCCCGATCAGGCATTCACCGAAAAGCTCAGCACCTGCGTGGCACCGGTCTCCGCGTCGGCGTAACGAATGTGCACATAGGCGATGCCGGTCGGCGCGATCTGCACGTCGATCACCGGCTCCGGCGTCCGCGCGACGGACGCCTCCTGAAAGATCTGGCTGCGCACCACCGCCTGGATCTGCGCCTCACCGCCGGGCTGGCCGACGAACTGCGCCAGGCCGGCGCCGTATGGGAGCTGCCAGATGTAGTCGCCGGCGTTGGTGAGCAGGCGACGCAGCACGCGCTGCTGGCCGCGCAGCGTGCCGTCGGCCAGCGCGAGGTCGCCCGTCGGGCTGACACCGAGGTCGGTGCCCCACAAGTGAGAGAGTTCGGGCATGGGCGCTCCAGAAAGGAAGGCCAGGGGCGCTGCCCCTGGACCCCGCCGGGGCCAGCAGCCCCGGACCCGCTTAATCCTGCGGCGTCGGTAGTCCGGTCTCGCCGCCGACACCGTTCGGGTGCGTGTGCTCGTCGTAGTGTTGGCGCAGACGATCGAGACTGCCCTTGGTGTCGTTGATGTTGCCCTGCACCCAGAGATCACCCTGGATGCGGACGGTGCCGTCATTGGCGAGCTTGATGAACGAGCCCGATTGATGCACCAGCCACAGCTCGCCCGACGGTGCCGACGGCGGCATCGCCGTGTTCGAGAAGGCGCGGCCGACGATCACGCCGTGCTCGGCATCGCCTTCCTGCGCCACCACCAGCACCTGGTCGCCCGGCGTCGGCGGCGCCACCATGCCCCAGCCGGAACCGACCCACGGCGACAGGATCGGCAGCCAGCCGGACAGCACGCCCTCCGGTTGCAACGTCACCCGCGCAGTCTGTGTCGTCGGATCGACGCTGGCGACGATGCCGAAGCGCGGCTGGGCCTGGCTCTGGTCCAACGCCCCGGAATGCTGCTTCAGCGCGTTCAGCAGGCGGTCCATCAGACGAGCCCCGGCGTCAGCGGCGCATCGGCCGGGATCGTCGCGGATGCCGCCGGCGAGGCATTCTTCACCCGCACCTGCTGCACGAAACCGCCTGCGACACTCAGCGTGCGATCCACCTCGGCGACGAAATAGCTCTGGTCGAACGCGGTGCCGGTGCCGGCCAGCGCCACGATGCTGCGCGGCGTCAGGGTCAGCTCGCCCGGCATGGTGAAGCTCACCACCCGCTCATGCTGCGACAGCTCCGCCAGCAGCGACTGCGCGAGCTGCAGCGCCTGGTCCGGCGTCAGGTTCGGCCGCACCAGCGCATAGGTCTGCGGCGGCCCGCCGGAGCCCGAAGGCGTGCCCTTGCCCGCCCGCGCGGTCTGCGTGAAGGCGGTCGACTGCTTGCTGTTCCAGCTCTTCACCGTGACGACGATGTCGCGCGCCAGCGTCAGCGCCCGGTCGAGCCGAAGGTCGATGAGATCGTCCGGCGTCACCGTCATGGTCGGCGGCGATTGCGGCACCGGCTGCTGGAAATGCAGCTCGTTGCCCTGGACGAACAGGTCGAAACCTTCCTGCTGCGCCAGGAACACCAGCAGATCCCACTCCGTCGTCGCCTTGGCGAACTGGTTCAGCACGATCCGGTCATGCTCGAGCTGGTAGTATCGCCCGACCGGCGTCGTGGTCGGCGTCACCACGGCGGTCAGCCCGTGCCGCGCCGCCAGGATCTGCGCGATCTCGCTCGAGGTGCGGTTCTGGAAGCTCTCCTGCGTGCGCGTCTCGATCAGCGCGGCGGAGAGATCCCGCCCCTCCAGCCGCAGCTCATGCCGCAGCCAGTCAATCTCGACCGAATCGACTTCGCCCTGGATGACCGATTGCCAGGCGCCGTCGATCCCGAGCCGCAGCTCGACCAGCGCCTGCGTCACGCCGGCCCAGAACACCGGATTGGTCGCGGACAGCGCGACGCGCAGCGAGAAACGGTCCGCCGCATGGTGGTTGTTCGAGGCGATCCGCGCCTGCGTCACCCCCGGCAATTCGCTGCCGTTGACCAGCGCCAGGACGGCGGGTGTGCGGCTATTGCTGAGCAATCCCGCCTCCGGCATTCGGGTTCGGATCCGGGATCAGCAAGGTCACGAGCCCGGACAGCATCGGGTCCGACAGACCGTTGGCCTGGGCGATGCGCAGCCACTGCGTCGCGTCGCCAAGCTGCGCCGCGGCAATCTGGAACAGATTGCCGCCGACCACTGAGATCCGCGTCATCAGGTGCTCGCATTGCCGAGATTGGTCACGGCCCGCCCGATATAGCCGCGCGCGGTGGAGAGTTGCGCGAGCTGCCCGGTCGTGCCGACCAGGCCGTTCAGATCGCCGCTCGCAAGCCCGCCACCGGCCGCATTCAGGCTGTTCTCCAGGCCGGTCTGCGTCGATTGCAGGCTGGACAGTGCCGCGGCCTGGTCGGCCGTGCCTGCGGTCGCCGCGTCACTCGGCGCCATCGCAGCCTGCGCGGCGGAGACGTCCACCCCCGCCGAAGCGGTGACGAGATCGGCGGATATGTCATCCGCGAGCGTCGCCGCCGCGCTGATCGCAAGCTGTGCCGGATCGAGCACCACCGTGCAGGAGATGCGATACGGGATCCACCACGGGCTCGCGTAATCCGCCTGGAAACAGGAGATGATTACGCTGTAGAGGAACGCGTCCCAGGTCAGCGGCAGCATCGCGCCGGCGATGCGCAGTGCGTCCAGCGTCCGGGCGCGATCGGCCGCGTCCGGCCCGGAGAACACGCCGGCCCAGGCGAGTTCGGCATCGTCCGGCCCCATCGCATCGATCACCCGCGCGCCACCGGGCAGCCGGTGGATCGCGAGCCGTTGGCGGCCGCCGAAGGTCAGTCGTTCCGGCACCTCGAAGCCGACGAACGTGACGGGACCGAGCAGCAGCGGTGTGGGCATCACAGCACTCCTGAGGGCCAGGCGGGCGAAATCCGCGGATCGAAGCCGCTGCCGCCCGAGGGCGGGCGCGAGACCGCGCGGGCGAGATGGTCGGACAGCCAGCGCCCGACCCGCTCGCCGTCGAGATAGACGTCGCCGCCGATCGGCCCGTCCTGTCGCGGCGGCGGCGGCGGTGCCACCGGCGCATCCGGCGTCGGTCGGGCAAACGGGGTCGCGATCGCCGCCGGCCGCGGCTGCGGCGGGGCTGCCGCCGCAGCCGGCTGGGCCACGGCCGGCCGGCTCGGCTCGGCGCCGCGCGCGGCCTCCGTTCGCGGGAACGGGGCGGCAACGTGGCGTTCGGCCTCGCGGCGCGGTCGCTCCGGCATCGGTGCCGATGCCACCGGCCCCGACGCAGGAGCCGCCTGACGCGGCGTCGCCATCACCACGGTCGGCGAGACGGGCGTCGCTGCAGGCTGCGGCTGGTTCTCCGGCGCGACACGCACCACCGGCGGCATCGCCGGTAGCGCCTCTCGCGCCGGCACTGGGGCCGCCGCCGGCATGGGCGGCGGCCCCACAGGGGGCGCTTGCGGTGGAGCGATCGCTCCCACCTGCAGCGCCCCACTCGGGATGATCACGGTGGCGGGCGGCGGCGCCGCCGACACCGCCGGTGCGGTCAAAACAGACGGCGGAGCCGTGGCCGGCAGCGCCGGTGGCGATGCCGGCGCCGAAGCCGCCTCGGCTTTGCCGGGCGGCACCGAAACGGCTGGCACCGTGGCGACCGCGGGCGCGACGATCGGCCGCGCCGCACCGGGTTCCGGCGCGGCACTGATCGTGCGTTCGCGGGTCGGCGCCGGTGCCGTGGTCTCGTTGGGCCGGTCCGTCGCTGCACGCGGTGGCGACGACGTCACGTCGGGCGCGATGCTGGGTGCTGTGCGGGCCGCCTCCGGCGCCGCCTCGGCGCCAGCCGCGCGGACCGCCGGCAGCGTCGGTGCCGGAATGCGCGCCGCGGCGCGTGCGCTGGCCAGCGCCGCCTGCGCCGCGGCGGCAAGTTTGGTCAATCCCAGCGAGGTCGCATCGATTGCGCGGTCCACGTCGCGCAGGTCGCGCTGGACGATTGCGAGTCCCTCGGAGACGCCGTTCTGCAGCGCCAGTGTGATGCCGATCGTGTAGGCGTCATCCATGCGCGCTATTTCCTGAAAGTAACGGGGGTCTGGGGCCTCAGGCCCCAGCGGGGTCCAGGAGCGGAGCCCCTGGCCTTAACACCGCCGCCACTTGCTCCCCGACCCTGCGCGCCAGTTCCGGCCCCAGCGCCACGGCCGCCGGCGCCAGAAACGGCCGTGGCCGCAACCGCGCCGTGCCGCGTTCCTGGAACACCGCCACATCGCTGGTGCTGCCGACGATGGCGGAGCTCGCATCCGCCTGATGGCCGATGCTGTCGCGCAGATCGCCGGTGCGAAGCCACGGCGCATCGTGTTGCCCGCCTGGCGGCTCCGAGAGTGCCGCCTTCACCGCGGTTTCGAGCCGCGTCGCCGCGTCATCGAGTGCCTGGCGGCAGATCTCGCCGAGATCGATGCGCGCCAGATGGTCCGCCAGTGCTTTCGGCGTCATGTCCAGCTCCGCGTCGTCCAGTCGTAGGTGCCGCCTTCCAGCGTGCCGAATGCCACGACCCAGGCCTGGCGTTCGTCGTCGGGCAGCGAGAAGGCGACGTCGAACGGCACCCCGCGCCTGATCAGATAGAGGCAGTCGATCAGGTCGGGGTGCCGGCTGAGTTTCCCGCGACGTCCTCCGCTGCCGGTGCGTCCGGTTTCAGCGCCGCCGCAGCGGCGGCGATCCCGGCGTCGCCGAGCCGCGAGACGATGCCCTCGATATGCTGCTCCGTGCTCGGCGCCGGGATCGGCACGTCGTCGATCGCGGTGACGGAGGCCGCGATCATCGCCATGCCGAGATAGGGTGCGTTCTGTGCCAGCACCGGCCCGACCGCCTTGAACAGCCGCAGCCGGTCGAGCGCGTTGAGGCGGCGCAGCGTCAGCGTGCGCCCGGTCGCATCGGCCACCGTGACGGTGGCCGATGCGGCGGCGACGATTCGGGCCGAGGGCGTATCCACGCGCGGCTCAGATCCGGGTGCGGCGGGCGGCGAAGAATTCCAGCTTCTGCTTGACGCTGGCATCGCCCTTCCACGCGCCGGAGCTGGTCAGCTTGAACACCGCGCTGTCGAACTGATAGGTCGAGGTGCTGCCGTCGGTCTCGGTCACGTACTGGTAGAGCGTGCCGTACGCCATGCTGCCGCCGGTGTAGTAGGCCTGCTCGGCCTTGGCGACGAAATCGTCGACCGTGCTGTCGCCGCGTTCGATGTCGAAGCTGCCTTCCCAGCCCTTCGGCAGCTCGGCCGCGAGCTGGGTGCCGTCGAGGCGGTCGACGCGAATCGGATGCGTCACCTGCTTCGCCTCGAAGCCGGTGACGTGGCTGATATCGACGCGGCCGAACGGTCCCATCAGGACCACCTGGCAGTCGCGCCCGAGCGAGAAGTTCGTAGTAGCCATCGGGCTGTCTCCTTACGTCGCCGCCTGGCCGGTCGGCAGGGTCTGGCGCTGGACGGTGACGGTCTGGCCGCCCTCCACGTTGACGATGAACTTCTCGTTGATCGCCTGGTATTGCACCTGCGTGTCGGACTGCACGTAGCCGAGGCTGGTGCGCGACAGCGGGTTGTTCGAGGTGTCGCAGATCACGCTGAACGGCAGCGAGCCGTCCGTGCTGCCCAGGATGCCCTGGCCCAGCAGGTTCTGCAGGAACGAGAGCTGCGTCGCACGGATGCGGCGGAACAGGGTCGCGTTGATCACCTGCCCGACATAGAGCCCCATGCCGGCGGCGAGCGTCGCCGCGATGTAGTTGGTCAGCCGCGTGTAGTTGTCGCCGTTGGTCGCGGCATTCGACGAGGAGTTGTGGCCGCAGCGCACGCCCCAGTAGCTGCCGCCCGGCTGCGGGTTGCTGATCACGTCGATGCCGGCCTGGAACAGCGTCTGCAGCTCGGCGCTGCTGTAGCTGGTGTTCTGCCCGGAGCCCGGCAGGCCAGATTTCTGGCTGCCGATCACGCCGTAGAGCTGCTTGTTCAGGCTCGACTGCTCGGGCGAGAGATTGGCCAGCCGCCCGGCGACGAAGCCCTGCGGGCTGACCAGGCGCTGCACGTTGTTGGTGGCATCGTTCCACCACATCCAGTCGCCGAACATCAGCTTCGCGGCGTAGCTGTCGAGGCCGGCCGACTGCTTGACGCCGATCGCGTTGGTGATCGTGTCGCCCGACGGGCCGGTCAGGATCATGTAGACGCCCTCGGCCAGGCCGAACTGCGCCTGCAGCGTCCAGGTGGTCGGATCGTCGCTGTCGGCCAGCACGCCGATGCCGCAGCCCTGGCCGCGCAGCGCATACAGGCCCTGCCGCGGCAGCGTGTCCTGCCCCATCAGCGTCTGCGCCGTCACGCCGGTCGCGCCATCGGTGCCGTTCAGCAGCGTCTGGTTGGACAGGGCGGCCGGCGTCGTGCTGGTCGCGGTGCCGAGCGTCGCGACGCAGAGCTGCGACGGGCCGCGCATCGGCCCGGTGCCGAGATTGACCGCGTTGGCAAGATTGCTCCACAGCCCCGCCGGCGTCGGCGCCGGGATGTTGTCGAACACCTCGGGCGTCAGCCCCGGGAGCGACAGCGTCAGCCGCCAGGTGTTGGCGGCCGAGCCCGGCGCCAGCGTGAGCGCGATCTGGTTGCCGAGCGAGCCGGTATAGCGCGCCGTCAGCAGCAGCGGATAGGCGTTGCTGGCGTAGAAGATCGCATAGCTCGCGGCGACGTCGCTGCCGTCGGTGACGCGCACGCAGCGGAAGTCCGACGCGCCCTGCTGCACCGCGGTCGCGACCTGGGTGCCCAGATCATACTTCCGGGCGATCACCGGCCCGAAATTCGCCGCGTAGTCCGCCATGGTGGCGGCGATCACCGGCTGGTTCACCGGACCCCAGGACGCGGTGCCGACCATGCCGACCACGTTGGTCGGCACGCCGTTCAGCACCAGGTTCTGCGGCGGGACGATCTGGACGTAGAGATCGGGAACGATCAGCGCGGTGGTGTTGATCGAGCCGGCCTGAACGATAGGCATGGATCAGCCCTCCTTCGTCGCCGACGACCGCAGCACGCGCACGACATGCGCCGCCTGCTCGCCCTGCAGCACAGTCTTGATCGCGTCGGCGTCGGTGATCACGTCACCGCGCTGGAACGACCCGAAGGGCCGCACCACGACGAGGGTGAACTCCATGATGTTCTCCGTCAGCAAAGGATCGGGGTGCCGTTCAGCACCAGGTCGCCGAACAGCATCGACGGCTGGGTTACAGCCTGCGTGGTGGGGTATTCGACCGTGTAGAGCAGGTCGCGGCGATACAGCGACGCATCCTGGCTCTGGTCATAGCTTGCGGTGCGCTGGAACCGGTGCCGCCCGGTGCTGCCATCGGCCAGCTTGATGAAGCGCGCGGCGCTGAGCGCACTGTCCACCAGCGAGCAGACCTGGTCGCGCAGCGCCGGCGTCGGGCACCAGGCGGTGATGCGAAACACCTGCTCCTGCCGCCGGATTTCGAGCAGCGACGGCGCATCCGCGACGGTGCGGACCAGCATCTCGCCGGCGCCCGGGATGGTGACGGTCGCGCCGCTCAGGGTCGCCACGCGGTTGGCCTGGATCTGCGTTGCGAGATTGGCGGCAACGGATTCCGGCGTGTCGCCGTCCACGGTGCGGTAGGCATAGGCCTGGCCGTCGACCAGAATGCCGGCGAGCTGCCCGGTATCCGCGCTGCCGGCGAAGGTCGCGACATTGCCCGCAAGGCTCGCGGTCAGCGTCGGCGGCACTGGATTGGCCTGCCAGTCCTCGGCGAAGCGCGTGGTGTTGCGCATCTCGCCCTCGGCGGGGAAAACGGTGATGTTGACGTAGCCGGCGGCCAGGTCCGCATCGAGCGCCGCCGCATTCGGCCAGCCGCGATAGATCCGGCAGGTGACGCCGATCGCCGAGGCGGCATCGGTGCCGTTCGGGTAGATCGCGCCGGTGATCACCGAAACCAGCGAGTTCTCGACATCCGACTGATCGGCCATGTCAGGTCGCCGTCTGCTGCATCATCAAGCGCCAGCCCAGCGTCGTCTCCTCGGCCGCCGCGACCACGAAGGCACGGCCGATATCGTCGTTCACCAGATCCGACGAGCGCAGCGCCACCGGCAGCACCGGCAGCAGCACCGACCAGTAGGGGATCGACGAGTCGGACGGCAATTCGCCATGGCTGCCGTTCGCCGCCGACAGCACGGAGGCGGGCCAGGCGCCGAGCAGCGGCGTCGCCGTCGCCCGCGTCACCCCGCCATAGCTGCCCGCCCCCGCCGCATTCGGCGCGGCCGGGCGCATGAAGCTCAGGGTGCGACTCGCCTGCACGCAAAGCGGCGGCAACATCGGCTGCAGCGCGGCAATGAAGAACACACCGGCCGGCCCAGAGAGATAGTCGCCCACCTGGGTATACGCCGCGTCGAACACGCCGTACCAGAGCGGACGGCCGAACCGGCCGGGGCGACGATACTTCTCGTCCTCGGCGTTGAAGCTCGCCGGCAGACTCATCAGCCGGTTGCCGGGTGCGGTCGGGTTGTTCACGCCCCGCGGCCGCAACAGATCGTGCGGTGCGCCGAGGCGCAGCGCCGCCTGCCCGCAGCCGCGATTGATGCGATCCTGAATGACGCAGGGCTGCATCAGACGATCAGCCAGAGCCCGGCCTGCTGCAGCCCATCACCCGGCGGCACGCCGAGAAACGCGCACAGCCGCCGGCACCACGCATTCATCAGCCGCGTGCGGTCACGCACCTCGTCGCGGTTGTGCGTCCAGACCGCGGCCTGGTCGGTGTCGAGATTGTCGCCCGCGGCCGGCACCGCGGCTTCCAACGCGTTCAGCGTCACGAGATACTGCGAAACGACCGCCAGCTCGGCGTCGGACAGGTTGGTCATCCGATACTCGAGCGCGCCATAAGCCTGGTAGAAACGCCAGCCCATGTTGCCGGCAACACCCGCGCCATAGGCGGGATAGCCGCAGAAACGCCGCACATCGGTGCGCTGCGCGTCGGTGAGAGCCATCGGGTGACAACTCCTGCGAAGAGACCAGGGCTCCGCCCTGGACCCGGCAAGGGGCTCTGCCCCTTGCATCCCCGCCAGAAGGCAGTCGCCTTCTGGACATCCATTCGTTTGGGTCGGAGAGGGAGGGGGCGCGCCGAGCACGGCCCCACCGCCGCAGTGGCGCCCCCTCCGTCTCCGACCCAGTCAAGGGTTTCCAAAGGGCGACTGCCCTTTG
>DATJSJ010000156.1:0-6546 GCA_035504175.1 Acetobacteraceae bacterium | reverse complement strand
GACGAACGGACGGAACTGCCAGAAGCTGTCGCCGGATCCCACACGGCGGCGTCCATGCACGCCTTGGGCCACCGTTGCCGCCACCCGCTCGGCGGCGACCAGCAGCGGCGGCAGGCGAGCCGCCAGCGCTTCGGCACGGCGCGCGCCGGCGCCGATCGTGGCGCTAGCCAAGACGCTCCACCAGCCGGTCGATCACCTGCTCCAATGTCACCCCGTCGGCGCGTGCGGCGAAGGTCAGTGCCATGCGGTGGCGCAGCGCCGGACGGGCCAGCGCAGCCACGTCATCGATGCTGGGCGCGAGTCGACCTTCCAGCAGGGCGCGAGCCCGGCAGGCCAGCATGAACGCCTGCGATGCGCGCGGACCGGGGCCCCAGGCGACGTGCTTCTTCACCGTCTCGTCGTCGGCGGTGTCCGGGCGGCCGCCGCGAACCAGCGCCAGGATCGCGTTCACCACTGATTCACCGACCGGGACGCGACGGATCAGCGCCTGGGCACCGATCAGGTCCTCGGCCGTCATCGTCGGGACGGGCTTTTCCTCGATCGCGCCGGTGGTTGCCAGCAGCATGGTGCGCTCGGCTTCCAGGTCGGGGTAGCCGACATCGACCTGCAGCAGGAATCGGTCGAGCTGGGCCTCGGGCAGCGGGTAGGTGCCTTCCTGCTCGATCGGGTTCTGTGTCGCCAGCACGTGGAAGGGGCGGGGCAGGGCGTGCTCGTGGCCGCCGGCGGCGACCCGGCGCTCCTGCATTGCCTGCAACAGGGCCGACTGGGTGCGGGGGCTGGCGCGGTTGATCTCGTCGGCCATCAGAAGCTGGCAGAACACCGGCCCATGCACGAAACGGAAGCTACGACGGCCAGCTTCCTCCTCCAGCACCTCGCTGCCGACGATATCGGCCGGCATCAGGTCGGGAGTGAACTGGACGCGCTTGGTCGCCAGGCCGAGCACGATGCCGAGAGTCTCGACCAGGCGGCTCTTGCCCAGGCCGGGCAGGCCGATCAGCAACACGTGGCCGCCGCAGAGCAACGTGATCAGCGTCTCGTCGACGACCACCGGCTGGCCGAAGATGACTCGGCCAATCGCGCTGCGGACGGCGGCGATACGGGCACCGAGCGCCTCTACCTCGTGCAGCACCGGGTGCGCGGCGGTTGCCACGTTGTTCCCGCCGCCTTGCGTCACGCCCGCCATGCTTGCCGACATCCAAGTCTCCGTCGATGAGTTTCACGTTCTCGCGGACATATTGGCACTTTCCGCGAGAGGGGGAGGCTCCCTATATCGCGGCCTGTGGGTTCATGCCGGGTAGAAAATCGTGAAACGTGAGACAACCCGGATCGAGGAGACGAGGATGGCGCCAATGCGGCGGCGTGTCGTCGCCCGATGGGAGCGATGAGAGCGGGCGCGGCACAGGCCGGGACGACCAGCCCCATCGCGCCGCGCGCGCAACGGGCTCCTGTCGAGTGCGGCGACCTGCCGTTCCTGATAAAGCGCGACGGTACCTGGCTGTATCGCGGCACAGCGATCGCTCGGAAAGAGTTGGTGTGTCTGTTCGCGAGCGTTCTGAGGCGTGAGGGCGACGGGTCGTTCTGGCTGCAAACTCCCGCCGAGCGTGGCCGGATCGAGGTGGAGGACGCCCCGTTCACCGCGGTCGAGCTGGACTGGACCGGCGACGGGCGAGGCCAAGTGCTGTCATTTCGTACCAATGTCGATCAGGTGGTCACCGCCGGCCCTGAACATCCGATTCGCATCGCCCACGATATCCTGACCTGCGAGCCCACCCCGTATATTCGTGTCCGTCCCGGCGAGGGCGCTTTCGCGATCGAGGCGCGGATCAGCCGCCCGGTTTATTACGAGCTGACGGCGCTCGGCGTCCCCGAATGGGTGGGCTGCCGGCGCATGCTGGGTGTGTGGTCACGCGGCCAGTTCTTCCCGCTCGGCGAGATGCCGCCCGGCGAGGGCTGAGCGACAAGCCTGGTGCAGCAAGCCCGATTGGACGCCGCCGATTTGCGCCGCCGGCTGCGGCGGCTTGTGCGTGCCGAGGCGCCCGGAACGCTGCTGCGCGGGATAGAGCTGACCGGCATGCAAGACCGCCCGCCAGTTCCCGCCGCCGTGCTCGTCGCTTTCGTGCTGGGCGAATCGCCTGGCGTGCTGCTGACCAAACGGAACGAACATTTGAAACGGCATGCGGGCCAAGTGAGCTTTCCGGGTGGTCGGATCGACGCGACGGATGAAGATGCCGAGGCTGCCGCGCTGCGTGAAGCCGAGGAGGAGATCGCGCTCAGCCCGCACTGCGTCGAAGTGCTGGGCCGGTTGGGCGACTTCCTGACCGGAACCGGTTTCCGCATTACGCCGGTGGTCGGGCTGGTGCCGCAGGGGCTTCGTTACGTGCCGACACCGGGAGAGGTCGATGCGGTGTTCGAGCTGCCGGTAGGTGTGCTGCTCGACCCGGCTGCGCCGCGGCGCGAGCGGCAGGAGCGCGGTGGCGTGGTCCGCGACGTGTGGGTCTGGCCGCATCCGCAGCATGACATCTGGGGCGCCACGGCGGCGATACTGGTGCATCTGGCCGAGCGGCTGCGCGCCGAGATGTAAAGACGCGGCGGCAGACGTTTCGCGAAGTCAACCGGGTGGTGCCTCGCTTGCGATACCCTTGCCTGCTTGCAGGAGTGCTGCGGGCAACGCAGGCTCGCTGCTGCTTTCGGGCGGGCGTTCAGTGGTCAGAATCAGCAGGCGGAGATACTAGGGCGGATGCTGCGGCTCTCGGAGCTTGCACTGTTCGTCTCGCCGTTCCTGCTGTTCGGCGTCTGGCGTTTGGCCGCCGCGTATGGCTTCCCCTCGGGGACGGCGGTCGTGCTGGCTGCGGGGGCGTTGCTGGTGATGCTGGGTGTGCTGATGTGGGTCGGGGAAGAGCGCGCCTTACCGCCAGGCGCAGCCTATGTGCCGGCGCGGCTGGAGCACGGCCGCATCGTCCCCGGCCATGCCGGGGCAAACGTGGGTGGCGATTGAGTGAGCGCGGCACCCGCCTTGTGGATTCCCCCGCCGTCCTTCCTGTCCGAACCGGCGACGGCCGCCGTGCTGGCGGCGTTGCCCGAGGCGCGCGTGGCCGGGGGCGCCGTGCGCGACGCGCTGGTCGGCCAGCCCGTCGGCGACATTGATCTGGCGACGCCGCGTCCGCCTGATGCAGTGATACAGGCCCTGGCCGCGGCGGGCATCCGCACAGTGCCGACAGGGTTGGAGCACGGTACCGTCACTGCCGTCGTTGACGGCAGGGGGATCGAGATCACCACCCTGCGTCGCGACGTGGAGACCGACGGGCGACATGCGCGGGTCGAGTTTACCGATGACTGGTGGGAGGATGCGGCGCGCCGCGACTTCACCATCAATGCGCTGTCGATGCGGCCCGATGGCACCGTGTTCGATTATTTCGGCGGCATCGAGGACCTGCGGGCCGGACGCGTGCGTTTTGTCGGCGAGGCGGCGCGGCGCATCGCCGAGGACTATCTGCGCATCCTGCGCTTCTTCCGCTTCTTTGCTCGCTATGGGAGCGGCACGCCTGATCCCGATGCGTCTGCGGCCATCCGCGGCGGTCTGCCCGGGCTGTCCGGGCTGTCGGCCGAGCGGGTGTGGAGCGAGCTGAAGCGAATCCTGGCGGCCCCCGATCCGGTCGCAGCGGTGGCGCTGATGGCGGAGCTTGGCGTACTGGCGGCAACGCTGCCGGAGGGTACCGATCAGGCTCGGCTTGCCGCGCTGGTCGTGGCCGGCGCGCCGGCGGATCCTCTGCTGCGGCTCGCTGCCATCTTCACCGGCAGTGTCGATGCGCTGGCGGACCGGTTGAGGTTGGCGAATGACGAGCGGGCGAGGCTCGCGGCGCTGCGTGGCGACCCGCCGCCACGACCGCAGGACGACGACGCGACGTTGCGGCGAATGCTGGCGGACACCGAACCGGCGGTGCTGATCGATCGCACCTGGCTGGGGGGCGATGATTCGGCGAAGTGGGCGGAGCTGCGAGCACGGATTGCGGCAACGCCGCGGCCGGTGTTCCCACTGGAGGGCCGCGATGTGCTGGCGCTCGCGCTGCCACCGGGACCGCGTGTGGGCGAATTGCTGCGCGAGGTGCGGGCCTGGTGGATGGACCAGGGATGCACGCCGGATGCTGCCGCGTGCCGGCGGGAGTTGGCGGAGCGGATTGGCAGACGGACGACTTGATTGATCCGCCATCGCTACAACGGTGGACTGCGGCCGCCCTACGCAGCCTGGCACCAAGTTTACGCCCTTCACTCATATCAGACTCAGGCCCGCAGTTCGGAGCCCATGGTCCTGGTCGGCGCTGACTTTCGAGCACCTCCGTCGCTCGGCGAGGCGGCAGACCCATCGATCGCCGCCGCCAGCGCTATGTCCACGCACTTCTGGCTGAAGTGCCGGCGGAGCGCGGCGCGTCCGACGCGTGCGGCGGCTGAGTTGCGCGCCGGATCGCTGTGCAGATCGAGGATGAGCCGCGCCAGTCCCGCCGCGTCCGCTGCCACCGTGTCGGCCGGCGGCAGTCCCTCGGCGGCGATCGGCGTCATCGCACACGGCAGTCCCGCGGCCCACGCCTCCAGCACCTTCCCCTTGATGCCGGCGCCGTAGCGTAGCGGCGCCACCGCCAGCCGCGAAGCTGCCAGCAACGGCCACACCTCGCGCACTGCGCCGAGCACGCGTAGATGCGGATGCGCCAGCGTTCGCGCCACCCCCGCTGGCAAACCCGTACCGGCGACGCTGAGCACGATCGGCGCGGCTTCCCAAACGAGCGGCATCACCTCGCGGAAGAGCCAGAGCAGGCCGTCGACATTCGGCTCGTGACGGAGGTTGGCAACCAGCGCCACTCCCTCGCGTTGCTGCCACGGCTGCAATCCCGCTCGTGGCCGCACTACCCAAGGCACCACCGCGACTGCCACACCCGGCGCATCGCTCGACAGCAGCGATGCTTCGACTGGCGAGTGCGTGATCACCACGTCGGCCTGGTGCGCCGCCAACACCTCCTGACGACGGACGAACGCGGCGTGCCGCTCGAGTTCCGGCCGCGCCTCCATCGCTGCCTGCCGCGCCAGCCGCAGATGGTGCAGGTCGGCCACGCTGTAGATCAGCCGCGCCCGTCGCTGGTGCTGGCGCACCAGTCCGGCATAGGCGCCCGCCACGGCAAGGCGGTGCAAATATACCAATTGATACTGATCTACGGTCTCGTGCAGCAGCTCTTCGACCGAGCCGCCCGTAAGGCAGGTGATCCCCAGCGCCTCCAGTCGCGCCTTGGCTTCGCCGTTGTCGGCAAGCGCCGTCGTGGCGGCGAACGACACGTGCCAGCGAAGCCGTTGCAGCGCACGCATGTGCGAAACGATTGCCTGCGAGCCGGCGTCCTGGTCCGGCCGTGGCCAATCGGCGTCGATCACCAGCGCACGGCGGGTGGGCGCGCGATCGGCGCCGCGCCGACGCTCGACCGGGCCGACGCCCCGCAGCAGCCGCAGACGGGCGCGGCGAGCCTGTTCGCTCTCCGCGCGCAGCAGATCCAGCAGAGTTTCTGCCTCGGCGGCGGTCTGCGCGTGCGCTGTGGCGTGCCGCAACCATGCGGCGAAGGCGCTGCGGGTCGGGCCATCAAGATGCATCGCAGGCTCGACGACGACGGGCTCGGAGACCACGGCGCGGTCCGCCGGCCGGCGCACCGTGAGCGTGTGGCGGGTAAAGGGATCGAGCGGTCGGGTGAAGGTGAGTGCGAAGCCATGGCGGCCGTCGCCGATGCCGGCGGCTTGCAGATCTTCGCGGTACTGATCGGCGAGCACGCTGCCGATCACCCGGTCGTCTTCCAGCACCTCCAGGCGCAACGGCCTCGCGGGCGCAGCTTGGCACCAGGCCCAGCCGCTGATCCCGCTCTGATCGGCGTGATCGATATAGCCGGCAACTGGCCCGATCACGGCCGGGGTCAGCCCGAGACTGGCGGCGCGGGCAGCGAGGCGGCGATTGACGGCGATCAGCCTGGCGCCGCGCTCGACGACCCGGGCGCAGGTGCGCCAGGGGATGGGCGCGTCGTTCGGGTAGAGTTCGGCGTAGTCGGCGAAGTTGTGGAAGATGTGACGGCTGTCGCAATCAACAAAGGTCTCTGCGGGCGCACCTTCGGCGTAAATCACGGCGTGCTCTTCCAGCTCGATGTGGAAGTAACGTATCGGGCCTATCTCCTGGGTCGTCAGGATCGAGCTGTTGTTGACGAGATGTCGGGCCGGGATCAGCACGCCGTCGATGTACATTGCGTGTTCGGGAGAGACGTAAAGATCCCGATGGGGGACGCCGTCGTCGAGAGCGCCGGCGCGGATCAGAATCGGTGCAAGCTCCGGGTTCGATGCCGCAAAGGCGCCCTCGTAGCTGCGTCGGCCGATCCAGCGGATCGGCTTGGGGACTGCCGCAAGTTTTGGGGTGTCTGCGCCATGCGGGCATTTTTCAGGCCTGCCTTTGACCTGGGGGAAAGCGTGGCCTGGATTTTGCGGCTGGTTAAAATCGGCACCGAGGATGAGGGGCAGAGCCGGGATGTCATG
>DATJSJ010000155.1:0-3687 GCA_035504175.1 Acetobacteraceae bacterium | reverse complement strand
CAATCAGCGTGCTATCCTGCTCCAGGGCGACCAGGGACCGGCTAAGGTCGTTGAACTTTGGCATGGGGGCACTCCACCGAACGCTTTCACCAACGCGACGATGCTGCCATCTCCTCGTCGCTCGCCCCATAGCATCTACGTTCGGCGTGCTGTCCACAGGACGCCGGTGCGCTCCAGCGCCTCGATCTCCGCGGTCGAATAGCCGTGCTGCGTCAGGATCGTCGCGCCATGCTCGCCGAACCGGGGCGGCGCGGCACGGGTCCCACCGGGTGTGCGGGACAGCTTGATCGGCGTGCCCAGCCCACGATACCAGCCGAGCTCGGTCACCATCGCCCGATGCGCGGTATGCGGCGAGGCGGTCGCAGCATCGACGGGAAGCACCGGTCCGGCGGGCACGCCGGCGCGGATCAGCCGCAAGGCGATCTCGTTGCCGTCCTGTTCGGCGAAGGCGGCGGTGAGCTCGGCGGTCAGCGCCGTGCGATGCTCCATCCGTGCCGCGTTGCTGGCGAAGCGGGGGTCGTCCGCCATGTCCGTCCGGCCGATGATCTCGCACAGCTTGCGGAACTGCCCCTGATTGCCGGAGGCGATGAAGATCTCGACGGTTTTCGTTTTGTACTTGTCGTACGGGACCAGATTCGGGTGCGGGTTGCCGGTCGGCATCGGCCGCCGGCCGTTCAGGAAATAATTGGCCGCCTGCGGATGCAGCAGCGCCATGCCGCAGTCATAGAGCGTCATGTCGAGAAACTGGCCGTGGCCGGAGTGGCTGCGCTCGGCCAGCGCCATGAGGATGCCGATCGCCGAGTAAAGCCCGGTGCCCATATCGACGATCGCCGTACCCAGCCGCATCGGCCCGGTGCTGGGATCGCCGTTCACGCTCATCAGCCCGGTCACCGCCTGCAGGATCGCATCGTAGCCGGGCAGCCCGCCGAGCGGCCCGTCAGCACCGAAGCCGGAAATGCGGCAGTGGATCAGGCCGGGGAAGCGCTGCGACAGCACGTCATCGTAGCCGAGGCTCCATTTCTCCATCGCGCCGGGCTTGAAGTTCTCCACCAGCACGTCGGCGCCGTCCAGCAGGCGCATCAGCACGTCTCTGCCCTGCGGCTTGCCAATGTCGAGGCCGATCGACCGTTTGTTGCGGTTGATCCCGATAAAATAGCTGGCGTCGTCGTCGTGGAACGGCGGGCCCCAGTCGCGCACCTCGTCGCCTTGCGGCGGCTCGATCTTGATTACCTCCGCGCCGTGGTCGGACAGGATCATGGTGCAATAGGGACCACCCAGCACACGGGTCAGGTCGATCACCTTCAGTCCAGCCAGTGCGCCGGGGGTGGCGGCGAGGCCCTTGCCGGCGGGCGCCTGGGCTCCGTCCGTCATGCCGCCCGCTCCGTGGTCGCGTCACGATCCCCGTCACCGCTCCCGTCATGGCCGGGTTCGTCACGGACACTTCCCCCGGATGCCCAAACTCGCCGACAGAACTCCGGGTACGTCTCCAGCATTTGCGCCCGCACCGGTCCGCGCAGCGCCGCAAGCTGCTCGGCCGACGGCAGCGCCGTCACCGGCACCGTTGGCGCCGCGTCGTAGTCGAACCCGGTCGCCACCCGGATCGTCTCCACGCTCTCGCCCGGATGCACAGACTCCAGCGTGAATCGCACCGCTGACGGATCGAAGCGGAACATTGCGCGGCCGGTGACCAGCGCCTGCGCTGTGCCGCGACGGAACACACCCGGCGCCGAAACCCCCGGAGCCGAGATAATATCGACCCGCGGCACCAGCACGCGCGGTGAGTGCTCCTCGCGGAACAGAATGGTGCGCGGCGTCATCAGATACATGAATGCGGAGCCGAAGCTGCCGGGGAAGCGTGCCGCGGTTCCGGGCCAGTCGCCGGTACCGATGAGGTTGATGTTGGCGCTGCCGTCGATCTGCCCGCCGCCCAAGAAAAACAGATCGATCCGCCCCTGGCCGGCGAGGTCGAACAGCTCCCGTGTGCCGTCGGTGAACGGGTTGCCGCGATGCTTGTGCAGCAGCGACAGCCGGACGTCGTGACCGAGAACGCGCACCAGCCAACAGGCGGCGGCAGGGATCGGGCTGGCGGCGCCGACGGCGATGTGGCGTGCGGGCGGCGCTGTCGGATCCAGGATCAGCCGCGCCAGAGCGGCCGCCATGATCTCCTCGCGGCGGATCATTCGGCCGCCTCGGCGCGGGAGTGAAACACGTGGCGTTCGAGGTACGCGCGGAAGCCGTCCTCAGTGCGCGCCAGCCGAGCGTAGTCCAGGAGATGGGCGGCATCCGCCGCATACTCGTCGAGCAGCGCGCTCGGCCAGGCGCCGCGTTCGGCGACCGCCATCGCTTCGATGTACGCGGCGGCGATGGTGCCGGCCGCCAGGCGTTCGTCTTCCAGCAGGTTCGTGTCGATGAACCGCTCCACGGTGACCAGCGAGCGCCGGGCGGCATGCGCCATGGTGGCGAGCTCGCGTCGGCGGCCGACATAGACGTTCCCATCCCGGTCGGCCATCACGCCGTGGAACAGGGCGATGTCGGGCGCGAGTGCCGGCAGCAGCACGATCGGGTCGCCGCCAGCGGCGAAGGGGTTGTCGATCACGCGCCAGTCGGGCCGGTGCGCCAGGATGTCGCTGCCGATGATGCCACGCAGAGGCATGAAGGGCACGCCCTTCTCGGCGGCTTGCAGCATGGTGTGGATGGCCGGGCAGGTGGCGTCGGTCATCACGATCCGTCCGGCCGCGAGCGCCGCCAGGAAACGCGGCGCGCCGCCGGCCTCGCCCAACGTGACGCCGGAGCTTTGCAACTCGGCGACGCAGCCGGCGCCGATCAGCAGGTCGGTCGTGTAGCCGGACACCGGCACGCCGAGCAGCCGCAGGCCGCGTTTGCCGGCGCGGATCAGCGCATGCACAAGCGCGTGGGGCGGGGTGGAGTTGTCCGGCGGCAATGCCACCAGGGCGCCGTCCGGCACCATGGCGGCGAGCGCATCGAGGCTGATGTGGGTCATCGCGTCAGCCCAGCGCCGCGACCAGCGCCTCGGCGCTGCGGCCGTTGGCGATGGTGGCCGCGCGGCCATTCCAGTGAATGCCGCCGACGCGGGCGAAGGCGTGGTTCGCGTCCGGATAGACGTAACACGCGATCTGGGAGTGCCCTTTCACGCCCTCGACCAGCTTGGCGCGGCCCTCGGGCGGGAAGAACTCGTCCTGGTCGGCGACGTGCAGCACGAGCGGCTTGCTGATCTTGCCGATCTCGGGGAGCAGGTTGTCGAGGCCCACGCCGTAATAGGAGATGTTCGCGTCGGCATCGGACTGCGTCGCCATCATGAAGGCGAGGCGTCCGCCCAGGCAGTATCCCATGGTGCCGACGTGGCCGTTGCAGCCGGGAAGCTTGCGGGCGGCCGCCAGAGTCGCGCGAAGATCGTCGATCCCCTTCGGTTGGTCGAACTTGTTGAACAGGTCGAAGGCTTTCTTCCACTCGGCGTCGGTTTTATCGGTGATGTCGACGTTGGGCTCGATGCGCCAGAAGAGGTCGGGGCAGACGGCGATGAATCCCATATCGGCGACCCAGGCGGCGGTATCGCGCATCGACTGGTTGATGCCGAAAATCTCCTGGATCAGCACCACGGCGCCGGCGGTCTTGCCGGCGGGTGGCGCCTTGGGCTCCAGCATGTAGGCCGAGAAGCTGCCGGCGCCG
>DATJSJ010000154.1:0-2597 GCA_035504175.1 Acetobacteraceae bacterium | reverse complement strand
GGGGAAGCGGGACGTGATCAAGCAGAATGCAATTGCATCTGCACATCCCACTACATAATTCGGATGATGCGCTGTTGCGCTCCGCAAGTTTAACCTGCTCCGGGTTGGGCTCCTTGGCGCTTTCCGTCCTCGGGTTTTCGGAGAGCGCGGTGGCGTGCCTTGGTACGCCGCTGACGCCCTGCGTCTGCCGGTTTGTGAGGGGCCGGTGTGACGCAATATTGGCTCCGGTCGCCGTGGCTCAACGCTTTTTGGGGGGGATACGGCGAGCCACGCAGGCGTTCGCGCCGACGCGATGTCTCGCCGCAGGGAGCGGCCACGGCGACCGGCCAAGACCCTCCGCTGGCGTCTGAAGGCCAGCGTCACATGCAGGAGCCGGTGGCTTTCGCGCAGTCGGCCGCCTCACCGGATGCGAGCCGGGTCAGCAGCTCGTGCAGGAGCCGCTGCTCGTCGGGGGTGAAGGCGCCGAGGAGTTCGGCTTGCTTCCGGTCCCATGCGCCGGTGACCTGGCACTGCACCTCGCGGCCGCGCTCGGTGAGCTCGGGGATGCGGGCGCGCCGGTCGTGGCTGTCCAGGCGGCGCATGATGAGCCCGTCGGCCTGCAGGCGGTCGAGGAGCGCGGTCATGGTCGTCTTATCCAGGCCAAGCGACTGCGCCAGCGACAGCTGAGTCTGCCGCGGCCCGACGCTGAGCGCGTTCAGCACGATCCAGTCGCGCGCTCCGTTCAGGCCACTGCCCCGGGCGACCTCGTCGAGCCCGGCCCGCATGTGCTGGCCGGCGCGGTGCAGGAGCCAGGTGAGGTCGGTGTGGCTACCCGCCGGGGATGCGGCGGGGGCCTTGGTTCCCGTCTCCGCCGCCGTCATGTTGACAGGATACATGGGAGCGCATATGTTCTTGGTTCAGATGTTCTTGCCTCAGATCATCTATCATGCAGACTATATCTTAGCACGCCCGACCTGGAGGGATCCTCCCATGAGCCTGTTCCGCCTCGACGCCAGCATCAATCCTGGCGCCTCCGCCAGTCGTGCCCTCGGCGACATCGTCGAGGCGGAATGGCTGGCCGCCAACCCCGGTGGCACGGTCGTGCGCAGGGACCTAGGCGCCGAGCCGCTGCCGGCCGGCGCCTGGACAGACGCGCTCCGGGCGTCCTGGACCCCCGAGGAAGCTCGCACCGACGCGCAGCGTGCCGCTATCGCGTTCGCAGCCGGCCAGGCCGAGGAACTGCGCGCCGCCGAGGCCGCGCTGCTCACCGTGCCGCTGTACAACTTCGGCGTTCCGCAGCACGTCAAGGCCTGGATCGACGTGGTCATCGCCGGCGCCAAGAGCGCGAACGAGCCGCTGCTGGCCGGCAAGCCGGCCGTGCTCAGCGTGGTGCGCGGCGGCGCCTACGGCGCGGGCACCCCGCGTGCGGGCTGGGACCACTCCACGGACTACCTGCGGCGCATTCTCGCCGACGTCTGGGGCGCCGACCTGACGCTCGTCGAGCGCGAGTTCACGCTAGTTGGCGTGAACCCGGCCCTCGACCAGTTCAAGGACGTCGCGGCGCAGCTGAAGGACGAGGCGCACGCCGCCGCCAGGGAAGCCGGCCGCGCTCTCGCCGCCGCCGTCTGACCCGGCGCCCGTGCCCGGCGCGACCCGGTGATCCGGCTTGTCTGGACCGCCGTTAGGACGCCTTGCTGACCGCCTCGCGGACGGCGGGGACGATCTCCCGCGCGTAGCGGGCCACCGCTACCGGCGCGGGAGTGTCGTCGGTGGTGCGGAAGATGAAGCCGCCCGCGCGGTGCTCGAGCACCGCCGAGGTCATCTCCTCGATCCACTGTTCCGGCGAGCCGCCGATCCAGCGCCCGTCCTCGCCTCGGGTCTGCGCGAGCGGCGCGTCCGTTATCCGGCCGCCGAAGTTGAAGACGTCCGCGATCTCCGCCGGGTCACGGCCCGCCGCGGCGGCGGCCTCGTCGATCAGCGGCCGCGACTCGCGGTATCTCGCGCTCAGCCAGTCTGACCCCATCGAGGGAACCCAGCCGTCGGCGTGGCGCCCGGTCACCGCGAGGGACTTCGGGCGCACCGACCCGGTCCAGATGGGCGGCGCCGCGACCGGCGCGGGCTGCAGGGCGCCCACCTGGTAGAACGATCCGTCGAAAGTGACCGGATCGCCGCCGCCGCACAGCGACTTGATCAGCGTGATCGCCTCTTCCATGGCGGTCACCGCCGCTCCGGGCGTCAGTCGCGGGATGCCGAGCTGGGGGATCATGTCCCAGATCGCCCCGGCGCCGATGCCGAGGATGACGCGACCGCCGGACAGCGCGGACAGCGAGGTGATCGTGCGCGCCAGGACGGGGGCGGGCCGGGTCGGCAGGTTGGTGACGATCACGGCGCCGGAGATGCTGGCGGTCTGGCCGAGCAGGAACCCGACCGCGGAATAGGCGTCGAGCTTGTCGCCGAAATACAGGTGATCCGCGACCGTGAACATGTCGAGGCCGCCGCGATCAGCTTCGGCCGCGATCTCCAGGATGCCGGGCACGTTACCGATATCCGCACCGTTCCACTGGCCAAGGCTTGCGCCGAAAAGCACACGTCGCTGCGACATTGGGGCGACTTCTCCT
>DATJSJ010000153.1:0-3518 GCA_035504175.1 Acetobacteraceae bacterium | reverse complement strand
GCCCGCCGAGCTGCCGCTGCGGCACCGTCGCGTAGCCCCAGTCCTTGCTGCCGGACTGCATCAATTGCAGGAATCCGGCCGGCATGGTGATGAAGATGCTCCGGTCGGAGCCGCCGGCTTCGAGCAGGGTGACCTTGGTGTCGCGATCGGCGGACAGCCGGTTGGCCAGCACGCAACCCGCGGAGCCCGCGCCCACCACGACATAGTCGGTCGTCACGACCTCGCTCATGGACCCTCCCGTCCGGGCGTCTGCATCGGCTTCGGGCCGGCGGATCGGCCCAACAGGCAGGCCGATCCGGGAAACGTTTACATCGCTGTAGCGCAAAGGCGCCTCGGTTGGCAAGGGGCGGCTCGACCGATGCTCCCCGGCCGATACGGCGAGGCAGCCAAGAGCGGCAGCCCGCGCGGGTGAGACCCGGCAGGCCAGGCATTGTCTCCCGACGGGTGCCTCGGTAAACGTATACCAGACGGGAGGAGTTCGCCGTGGGAGGGGATCGATCGACGGCCGCGTGGCGCGGCGGCGCCCCGCCCTTGCGGCGCGCGCACGGTGCGGCTTGCTTCGGGCTAGGCAGGACATCGCGCCCGTGCCGCAACCCGCCGGCGCGAGGGGCGCGGCCGCATGCGTCGCAGACCCGTTCGGGAGGGAAGGGAATGGCGGAACACGCCTTGATCGATTGTCGCCGGCGGGCGAATGGCATCGCCGTCCTGACGCTCGACAACCCGCCGCTCAACCTCAACACGCTGGTGACCCTCGACCGGCTGATGGCGGCCTGCCGCTCGCTCGCCGCCGATGCGCGCGTGCACGTTGTCGTGGTCACCGGCGCGGGCGAGCGGGCCTTCTGCGCGGGCTCGGACATCGGCGAATTCGCCGCCGTGCGGCAGGACATCGTGGCCCGCAAGCTCGCGCGCGAGAACGCCGCCTTCACCGCGCTCGAGGAGCTGCCGATACCGGTCATCGCGGCGCTGAACGGGGTAACGCTCGGCGGCGGCGCCGAAATCGCGCTCGCCTGCGATATCCGGATCATGGACGAGACCGCCCACATCGGCTTCCCCGAGGTGAAGCTCGGCGTCTTTCCCGGCAGCGGCGGCGTGTTCCGCCTGCCGCGCCTGATCGGGCCGGGCCGGGCATACGAGTTGCTCTACACGGGCGACATCATCGACGCGCGCGAGGCGCATCGCATCGGCCTGGTCAACCGGCTGGCGCCGGCCGGCACCGCACTGGCCGCGGCACTCGCGCTGGCCGAGACGCTGGCGGCGCGGCCGGCGCTCGCCCTCAGCCTGATCCGCGCCGGCGTCCGCGACTCGCTCGGGCAAACGACGGCGGAGGCGACGGCGCGCACGCTCGCCGACAGCCACACGGTCTTCACCGGCCCGGATATCGAGGAAGGCATCGCGGCATTCCTCGCCAAGCGCCCGCCCGTGTTCACCGCCAGCCGCACCGTGATGCCGTCGCCAGACAACGAGGAACAGCGATCATGAGCCTGCCTCTCGCCGGCATCCGGGTGGTCAGCCTGACCCATTACCTGCAGGGGCCGTCCTGCGTGCAGTTCCTGGCGGATCTCGGTGCCGAGGTGGTGAAGGTCGAGCGGATCGGCGGCGCCTATGAACGCCACTGGTCCGGCGCCAAAGCGTTCCTCAACGAGGATGCGAGCGTCTTCTACCTCATGGCGGGGCGCAACCAGCGCAGCATCGAGCTCGACATCCGATCCGACGAAGGCCAGGCCGTGCTGTGGCGCCTGATCGAGCAGGCGGACGTGCTGGTCGAGAACTTCCGGCCCGGCACGCTCGACCGGCGCGGCTTCTCCTACGACGCCGTGCGGCAGCGCAATCCCCGCATCATCTATTGCTCGCTGACCGGCTTCGGCACGGACGGTCCGGCGCGCGACCGGCCGGGACAGGACCTGCTGCTGCAATCGCTGAGCGGGCTCGCGATGCTGAGCGGCCGGGCCGACGATCCGCCGGTTCTGGTCGGCACGGCGGTGGTCGACCAGCACGCGGCGGCGCTCGGCGCGCTCGGCGTCATCGCGGCGCTGCTCGGCCGCGCGCGCACCGGCCAGGGCTGTCGGGTGGACAGCAACCTGCTTTCGGCCGGGCTCGATATGCAGATCGAGCCGCTCAACTATCACCTCAGCGGCGCCAAGCTCTACGACCGCAGCGAATCCGGGATTTCCTCGCGGTTTCACCAGGCGCCGTACGGCGTCTTCCGCACCGCCGATGGCTGGCTCACCCTGTCGCTCGCCGATGGCGCCACGCTCGCCGCCGCCTTCGCCGATCCGGTGTTCGCAGGGTGGACGCGCGAGGATCAGTTCGACCGGCGCGAGACCGTGAATGCGCGCGTGGCGCAGCATATGGTCCGGCGCGGCACCGCCGATTGGGAGGCGGTGTTCGCCGAGCACGGCATGTGGTGCGCGCGGGTGAACGGCTATGACGAGGTGCTGGCCGACCCGCAACTGGCCGCGAACCAGTCGATCCTGGAGTTCGACGATCCTGTTGCGGGTCATGTCCGGGTGCTTGGGCATCCGATCCGCTACGATGGCCAGGCGCCCGGACTGCGCCGGCGGCCGCCCGGCGTCGGAGAGCACACGGACGAGGTGCTGGGCGAGCTCGGCTACGACGCGGCGACGCTGGTCGGGCTGCGACAATCGGGCGCGATCGGTCCGGATCGCGCCGTGACCGGCTTCGATCGCAAGGCGTCTGCTCCGGCGGCGTCCTACAGCCGCAAGCGCGAGCCGGGGTAACGGCAGAATAATGCATGGGCGCACGACGTCCCACGCTTCCTCGCATCCGCGAATCGCACCGGCATAAGCGGGTCAGATCGCCGACGTCATCCGCCGATCCGATGATGATGTGGGGTGCTCCGGCTTGGCGTTGGGCCACGCTCACGGCACAGACCCCAGACCGTCGTGCAAGTGTGCTGTGCATTCCAGCGTTGCTGTCCGGACCCAATCAAGTTTCGACGATGTTGTGATTGTATCAGAGTCGGACGCGATCAAGGCTATCGGGACTGTGCGCGACGGAATCGGCTTCAGATCGGGCCATCTGCCGGCTGCACTCCACGCCGCGCTTCGTATCTTCGGGGCAGGGAGAACGCGGGTCGCGTGGCGGCAATGACTATACACTCGCAAACCGCGCGCCACCTCCGCAAAAACCGGGTGCCGCTCTCGTTGCGGTGAGTGATGCGCGCTTACCGCGCCTGAAGGGAAGGAGAGGCGCAGTGTCACGATCCGGGGCGGAACCGCGCCGGGGTAGGCAAGGGTAGGAGAACGGAACGACCAGCCGCCCAGGCCGTCATCGGCTCCGCGTCAGCCGGGTTGGTTCTTTCTCACCGCATAGCCGCGATCGGCGGCAGCCAGTGCAAGAACCACAAACCGGCGGGAATGGCGACGACGACGAGCAGGCCACCGAGCGCGAAAGCAGCGAACACGGCAAGCCCGGGATGGCGGTCGATCCATCGCGTTGCCAGCGGCGAGGCCCGCCACCGGGCCTCCTTCCAGTCTGCGACTTCATCGATCGCCGCG
>DATJSJ010000152.1:0-10057 GCA_035504175.1 Acetobacteraceae bacterium | reverse complement strand
GCAGGGGACAGTCGTCCCCTGCACACCTTTGACTTAAGAGATGGGGGTCTGGGGCCTCAGGCCCCAGCGGGTCCAGGGCGGAGCCCTGGCCTTGTCTGATATGTTCGACCTCCTCGTCATCGGCGGCGGCGTCAACGGCGCCGGCATTGCCCGCGACGCGGCCGGCCGCGGCCTGCGCGTCATGCTCTGCGAAAAGGGCGACCTGGCCGAGGGCACGTCCTCCCGGTCCGGCAAGCTGATCCATGGCGGCCTGCGCTATCTCGAGTATTACGAATTCCGCCTGGTGCGCGAGGCGCTGATCGAGCGCGAGGTGCTGCTGAAGCTGGCGCCGCACATCGTCTGGCCGATGCGTTTCGTGCTGCCGCACAGCGCGGAGCAGCGGCCGGCCTGGATGATCCGGCTGGGCCTGTTCCTGTACGACCATCTCGGCGGAAGGGAGCGCCTGCCGGCCACGCGGCGGCTCGATCTACGGCGCGATCCGGAGGGGGCGGCGATCAAGCCGGATTACCGCACCGCCTTCGAGTATTCCGATTGCTGGGTCGAGGATGCGCGGCTCGTCGTACTGAACGCGCTCGACGCGGCACAACGCGGCGCCGAGGTGCTGGTGCGCACGGAAGTGGCGTCGGCCCGACGCGAGGACGGCGCGTGGACGGTGACGCTGCGCGCCGCGGATGGCGGCGAGCGGCAGGTGCGCGCGCGGGTGCTCGCGAACGCCGCCGGCCCCTGGGTGGAGCACGTGCTGCAGGGCGTGGCCGGGCAGAACAGTGCGCGGCGCGTGCGGCTGGTCAAGGGCAGCCACCTGATCGTGCCGAAATTCTGGGACGGGCCGCAGGCCTATCTGCTGCAGAACGACGACAAGCGCGTGATCTTCGTCAACCCGTACGAGGGCGACCTCTGCCTGATCGGCACCACCGACATCCCCTACGAGGGGGCGGCGGAGGATGTGGCGATCGAGGACCGCGAGCGCGACTACCTGCTGAGCGCGGTCAATCGCTACATGCGGCGGCAGCTCGGCGCCGGGGATGTGGTCAACACCTTCTCCGGCGTGCGGCCGCTGTACGACGACGCCTCGGCGAACCCGTCGGCGGTGACGCGGGATTACGTGTTCGACGTGGACGGGCGCGCGGCGAATGGCGCGGAGGCGCAGCCGCCGGTGCTCTCCGTGTTCGGCGGCAAGATCACGACCTACCGGCGGCTGGCCGAGCACGCGATGGACAAGCTCGGCCCGTTCTATCCGCGGCTCGGTCCGGCCTGGACGGGCAAGGCGGCGCTGCCGGGCGGCGATATCCCGGGTGCGGATTTCGACACCTGGCTGCGCGGATTGCAGGCGCGGTTTGCCTTCCTGCCGCCGGACCTGGCGTGGCATTACGGGCGGCTCTACGGCACGCGGGCGGACGCGCTGCTGGACGGCGCGAAGAGCCTCGCCGATCTCGGCCGGCACTTCGGCGGGCGGCTCTATGAGCGGGAGGCGGATTTCCTGCGTCGCACCGAATGGGCGCGCGCGCCCGAGGACGTGCTGCAGCGGCGCACCAAGCACTACCTGCACATGACCGCGGCGGAGCAGGATGCGTTCGCCGCCTGGATGGGGCGCGCATGACCGTGGCGATCACGCAGGATCCGGAATACCGCGCGCTGCTCGACTACGCGGCGCGGATCGGCAGCGACCCGACGCTGGTGCAGGGCGCCGGCGGCAACGTGTCGATCAAGCGCGACGGCGTGCTGTGGGTGAAAGCCTCCGGCACCTGGCTCGCCGAGGCCGGGCGGCGCGAGATCATGGTGCCGGTGCGGCTCGGCCCGCTGCTCGCCGCGGTGCGCAGCGGCGCCGATGTCGAGCGCACCGAGCCGTTCGTCGCCGACGAGCTGAACCCGTCCGGGCTGCGGCCGTCGATCGAGACGACGATGCACGGCGTGCTGCCGCATCCGGTGGTCGTGCACGTGCACTGCGTGGAGACGATCGCCTGGGCCACGCGCGCCTTTGCCGCGAGCGCGGTGGCGCCGCTGCTCGCGGGTCTGCCCTGGGCGTTCGTGCCCTACGTCCGCCCGGGCGCGCCGCTGACGCGCGGCATCCTCGAACACGCGCCGCCGGGCACCGACGTGCTGATCCTGGGCAATCACGGGCTGACGGTCGGCGCCGCCGATGTCGCCGGCGCCGCGGCGCTGCTCGCCGAGGTGTCGCGCCGGCTGCGCCTGCCGGTGCGATCGGCGATTTCGCCGGACTTGCCGCGGCTCGAGGCGCTGGCGGCCGGCACGCCCTATCGCGTCGCCGCCGACGCGGCGGTGCATGGCGTCGCGACCGACCCGGAGTCGCTCGCGGTGGCGCGCTGCGGCTCGCTGTATCCGGATCACGTGATCTTCCTCGGCCCCGGCATCGTCGAGGCGGATGGCGAGATTGGGGAGGCGCAGGCGCCGATGCTGGTGGTGCCGGGCGCCGGCGTGCTGCTGCGCGAGGACGCCTCGGCCGGCGCGGCGGCGCTGGCACGCTGCCTGGCCGACGTCACCGCGCGCATCGACCCGACGCTGGCCCTTACCGTACTGACCGCGGCGGAGGAGGCGGAACTGCTCGGCTGGGACGCCGAGAAATACCGGCAAGGACTCGACAAACGGTGACGGCGCGCGGCGTCGCCATCGGCATTGATATCGGTACCTCCGGCGTCCGCGCAGCGCTGGTGGATGCGACGGGCGCGATGCGCGCGACCGGCGCCGTCGCGGTCGCGGCGGAGCGACGGCGCGATCCTGCCGCCTGGTGGGAGGGCGTCGAGAGTGCACTCGCGGCGCTGCGGGCGCAGGCGGATCTCGGCGACGTGGCCGCGCTCGCCGTGGATGGCACCTCTGGGACGGTGCTCGCCGTTGATCGGGTGGGCGCGCCACTCGGTCCGGCCAGCCTGTACAACGATCCCGCCGATCCGGCGCTGATCGCGCGCATCGGCGCCGCAGCGCCGGCGCAGAGCGGCGCGCATGGCGCGACCTCGCCGGCGGCGAAGCTGCTGGCGCTGCAGGACACGCCCGGCATCGCGCGCATGCTGCACCAGGCGGACTGGATCGCCGGCCGGCTGTGCGGCCGGTTCGACGTCAGCGACGAGAACAACGCGCTCAAGACCGGCTACGATCCGGTGGCGCGGCGCTGGCCGGACTGGCTGGCCGCGACCGGTGCCCGCACCGCCCTGTTGCCGCTCGTCGCCGAGCCAGGCACGCCGGTCGGCCGCATCACCGCGGCGCTGGCGCCGCGGCTGGGACTGCCGGATACCGTGCGCATCGCCGCCGGCACCACTGATGGCTGCGCCGCGTTCCTGGCGACCGGCGCGGCCGAGACCGGCGAAGCGGTGACCTCGCTCGGCTCGACGCTGACGCTGAAGCAATTGTCCGACCGGCCGCTCTTCGCGCCGGAATACGGCGTGTACAGCCACCGGCTGGGCGATCGCTGGCTCGCCGGCGGAGCCTCGAACACCGGCGGCGCGGCGCTGGCGCGGCATTTCGACGCGGCCGCGCTGGCGGCGCTCAGCACGCGGATCGACCCGGCACGCGAGTCCGGGCTCGACTACTACCCGCTGCCGGGCACGGGCGAGCGCTTTCCGATCGCCGACCCGGCGATGCCGGCGCGCGAGACGCCGCGACCGGCGGATGACGCGGCGTTCCTGTACGGGCTGCTGGAAGGCATCGCGCGGGTGGAGGCGCTCGGCTACCGGCGACTGGCGGAACTGGGCGGGCCGCCGCTCGCCTCCGTGCGCAGCGTCGGCGGTGGCGCGCGCAACGCGGTCTGGACGGCGATCCGCGCGCGGGTGCTGGGTGCCGCGATGCCGCCGGCGCGGTCGGAGGAGGCGGCAGTCGGGGCGGCGCTGCTCGCGCTCCGCGCCGCCACGGCGTGATGCCGGCAGCGGGCGCGGACGCAGGGCCGCCGCCGTCCACCACGCTCGCGGCGCTGGCCGCGACGCATGATGTGTTCCTGGTCGACCAGTTCGGCACCTTGCACGACGGCGTGCGGCTCTATCCGCAGGCGCTCGCCGCGTTGCGGGCGCTGCGCCAGGCCGGGCGTCGCGTGGTGCTGTTGTCCAACTCGGGCAAGCGCGCGGCGGCGAATGCGCGGCGGCTGGAACGGCTCGGCATTCCGCCCGATGCCTATGACCGCTTCGTCACCTCCGGCGAGGCGGCCTGGCAGATGCTGCACGACCGGCGCCTGCCGGCGGCCGCGGGCGCGCGGCGCTGCCTGCTGCTGTCGCGCGACGGCGACCGCTCGGCGATCGACGGGCTCGACCTGGAGCCCGTCGCGGACGCCGCGGACGCGGAGCTGGTCATCATCGCCGGCAGCGAGGGCGAGCGCCTGCCGCTGGCGCACTATCGCGCACTGCTGGAACAAGCGGCGGCGCGCCGCCTGCCGGCGTTGTGCCTCAACCCCGACCGGACCATGCTGACGGCGCTCGGTCCGGCCTTCGGCGCCGGCCGGATCGCGGAACTCTACGAGGCGCTGGGCGGCACCGTGACCTGGATCGGCAAGCCGCACCGGGAGATCTACGACACCGTGCTCACCGCACTCGGCGAACCGGAGCGGGCGCGGGTGATCGGCGTCGGCGACAGCGTCGAGCACGACATCGCCGGCGCCCGCGCCGCCGGCTGTCACGCGGCGCTGGTGCGGGCTGGGATCATCGCCGGCGCCGATGACGAAGCGATTGCGGCGGAATGCCGCCGCTACGGCGCCTGGCCGGATGCCATGCTCGACGCGTTTGCCTGAAATCTTCCCGGGCGCCTGAGGTTTTCCCCGCGCGCGGCTTGCTCTACCGTCCCGGCTCGTCTTGGCATCGAGGGGAGATCGATATGCCTCGTTTCCGGCCCCTGGGGGCCGTATGCGCGGTGGCCGCCACCCTGATCGCCGCGCCGCTCGCGTGCCCGGCGCTGGCGCAGGTGCCACCGGGCGCCAACCCGGCGACCGGCGCGCGCCCGGGCAACGAGATCGGCACCGGCCAGTCGCTGCCTCTCTCCAACAACGCGAGCAACATCAACGGCGCCGACACGCGCTCGCTGATTGCACCGCGGCTGCCCTCGCCGCCCGGCGGGCAGAACGCGCCGACGCGACAGTACCTGACGGACGCGCTGAACGCGCTCGCCTCCGGTCAGACCGGGCAGGCGCAGGAGGCGCTGGAGCGCGCCGAAACCAGCGTACTCGATCGCTCGGTCAATCCGATGGTCGCCAACCAGCCGAGCCAGCAGCCGCTCGTGCTCACCATCACCCAGGCGCTGAATGCGCTCGGCAACCGCGACCTGGCCCGGACGCAGCAGTTGACGCAGCAGGCGCTCAGCATGGTGCCGCCGGGTTAGCATCCGATCGCACCGAAGCGTGGTCGCATGCGGCCACGCTTCGGCACGTGCATCGGAGACTCTACGAAATCGCTCTGTGCCGGCTTTCCGTGCAAGGTCGGCACATCGCGCGCCGCGCGAGGCCGGCGGTCAGCGCGCCTCGACCGGCGTCACGCCAAGATCGATCAGCGCGGCGCGGCGCAGCGCCGTCACCGCCAACTCCCGGCCGGCACGCTCGCCGGTCAGCAGCCGGTGCAGATCGTCGACGCCGCCCACCGCCTCGCCGTCCAAGCGCACGATCACGTCGCCGGTCTCGAGCCCGGCCCGCGCCGCGGGACCGTCCGGCTCCAGGCTGGCGACCAGCACGCCGCTCATCCGCGGCAGCGCGTGGTGGCGCACCACCCGCGTCTGGATCGGCACGGTCTGGCCGGACAGGCCAAGCCGGCTGCGCCGCACCCGCCCGTCGCGCATCAGCCGCGTCGCGACGTCGATCGCTGTGTCGATGCCGATCGCAAAGCAGATGCCCTGCGCCGGCGCGATCATCGCCGTATTGATCCCGACCACCCGACCGCCGCCGCTGACCAGCGCGCCGCCGGAATTGCCGGGATTGAGCGGCGCGTCGGTCTGAATCACACTCTCGATCAACCTTCCCGATGGCGCGCGCAGCGTGCGGCCGAGCGCACTGACGATGCCGGCCGTGACGGTGCACTGAAAGCCGAGCGGGTTGCCGATCGCGACCACGAGCTGGCCGACGCGCAACGCCGCCGAACTGCCGAGCTCCGCGTACTGCAGCCCGGTGCCGCCAAGGCGCAGCACCGCAATGTCGGTCTCCGGATCGTTGCCCACCAGGCTCGCCGGCAGCACCCGACCGTCGGTGAGCGAGGCCGAAAGCCTGGCCGCGTCTGACACGACATGGCTGTTGGTCAGCGCATAGCCGTCGGGCGTGTAGATGACGCCGGAGCCCTGGCCCTGCGGCCGGCCATCGGCCCGCATCGCGACGATGTGGATGACGGCAGGCCCGGCCTCCTCGAACGCGTGGATGACCTGGGCGGAGTAGGGATCGATCGTGTCGCCGGCGGTCCGGCTCAGCGTGTCATCGAGAGGCATGGTCATCGCCGATGCTGGTGTGAGCGGAAAGGCGCCCGATATGGGAGGTCCGGCCGGGCGCCGCGACCCGGCCATCCGGCCGGCCGCTCGCCCCGCCATCCAGCCGGTGACGGGCGGGGTCGTGTCGGCGCGATGCTGCCGGAAGGCGGCGCCGCTCCGGCGCCAAGATGGCACGGTGGAACGGGTGATGGACGAGCTGGAACGGATGTCGGATGCGCTGGCCGACCGCGTTGCGGCGGCGGCGCCGCACGTGGTCGCGATCGGCGGCGGCCGGCGGCATGCGAGCGGCATGCTGTGGCAGTCGGGCGTGATCGTCGCCTCGGAGCAGATGCTGCCCGATCAGGCGAGCCACGTCGTGGTGCTGCCCGGCGGCGCCGAGGTAGAGGCGCGACCGGCCGGGCGCGATCCCGGCACCAACGTCGCGGTGCTGCGGCTCGAGGCCGATCCGTCCTCGGCCGTGCCGGACCTGCCGCCACTCGCGCCGCTGCCGCGGCCCGGCGCGCTGGCGCTGGTGGTCGGCGCCGACGGCGCCGGCGGCGCCACCGCGCGGCTCGGCCTCGTGCACGCGGTCGGCGGCGAGTGGCACAGCATGGCCGGCGGCCGGATCGACGCGCTGCTGCGCCTCGATGCGCGGCTCGGCTCGGACGAGGGCGGGCCGGTGCTGGACGCGGCCGGCCGGCTGCTCGGCATGTCGACCACCGGCCCGCGCCGGCGCGGCCTGGTGATCCCCGCGGCGACGATCGCCCGCGTCGTCGAGCCGCTGCTGCGCGAGGGGCGCGTCGCCCGCGGCTGGCTCGGCGTCTCGCTGCAGCCCGTCATGGTGCCGGAGCCGCTGCGCGCGGAGGCGGGCTGCGAGGCCGGCATGATGGTCGTCGGACTGAGCGACAGCGCGCCGGCCGCCTCGGTCGGCGTGCTGCCGGGCGACATCCTGCTCGACCTCGACGGCCACCCCGCGGCCCAGCGACGCCGCCTGGCGGCGGCACTGGGGCCGGAACGGGTCGGCCAGACCCTGGCCCTGCGGCTGCTGCGCGCCGGCGCGGTGCAGACGCTGCAGGTCACCGTCGCAGCACATCCCGGCACATGAGCGAGGCGATCGCCGCGCCCGCGCCAGCCCCCGTCGCGCCCGCGGCGCGGCGGCTGCGCGTCGCCGTGCACGCGGCGACGCCAGAGCGCCGCCGCGCCCTGGCGGCACGGGTGGAAGCGGCCGGTCACCTCGTCGCCGACCACGACCCGGACGTGCTGCTCGCCGAGACGACCACGCCGCCCGGGCCGGCGGCGCTGGCCGAGGCGCCGCTGCTCGCTCTCTCCGACACGCCCGGGCGCTGGGGCGAGATGGCGCCGCTCGGCGTCCTGCCGCGCGCCGCCAACGCCGCCCAGCTCGATGCCGGACTGCGGGCCGTGGCGGCAGGGCTGGTGGTGCGCGGCCGCGCCCCGCGCGACGGCCGCGGCGCGGCGCCGGAGTTTCAGCCCGCCGCCGACGATCCGCCGCTGCTGACGCCGCGCGAGGTGGAAATCCTCACGCTGATTGGTGAAGGGCTGAGCAACAAGGCGGTGGCCCGGCGGCTGTCCATCTCCGCACACACGGTGAAGTTTCACCTTGAGGCGGTGTTCGACAAACTGAACGCCGCGAGCCGGGCGGAGGCGGTGGCGAAGGGATTGCGCGGGGGAGTGATTCAGCTTTGAGCAAGGAAGGGAAGAGTCTTCTTTTTCTGTAGAAAAAGAAGCAAAAAGACTTTCATCCCTTTCCTTGGAACGTGCGATGGCCTTGGCTATCGCGTGGGTACCCTTGCGAAGAGCGGGACCAGACCTTCGGCCATCGTTGGATGCGCGAGGATCGCGTCGCGCAATCCGGTATAGGGCAGGGCGGCCAGCATCGCCGTCTGCACCACGGCCATCACCTCGCCGGCCTCGGCACCGAACATGGCAAAGCCGAGAATCCGCTCGCCCTCCGCCTCGACCAGCGCCTTCATGAAACCGCGCGTCTCGCCCGTCGTGCGCGTGCGCAGCACCGCCGGCATCGGCAGCGTCGCCACCCGCACGGCAATCCCCTGACGCGCCGCCTCCGCCTCGCTCAACCCGACCCGTGCAAACGGCGGATCGGTGAACAGGCAATACGGCACCAGCCGGCCGCGCGTGCTGCGCGCACCACCGGTCATCGCATCGCGCACGACGCGGAAATCATCGAACGAGACATGCGTGAATTGCGGACTGCCGGCACATTCGCCGATCGCCCAGGTATCGGCCGCGCTGGTCCGCAGCCGATCATCGACCGCGATGGTGCCACCCGCATCGAGCGCGACGCCGGCCAAATCGAGCCCGATCCCATCCGTGTTCGGCGTCCGCCCGGCCGCGACCAGAATGTCGCTGCCCTCGATCGCCATCTCGCCTTCCGCCGCGCGCAGCCGCACGCGCACGGCATCGCCCGACCGGCCCTGCACCTCGAGCAGCGCGGCCTGCAAATGCACCGTGATGCCCTCGTCCCGCAGCGCCTCCAGGATCGCGGCGGCGAAATCGGCATCCTCGCGCGCGGCGATCTGCGGGCTCGCCTCGATGATCGTGACCCGGCTGCCGAAGCGACGATAGGCCTGCGCGAGCTCCAGCCCGACATAGCCGCCACCGATCACCACCAGGTGGTCGGGCAGCCGGTCGAGCTCCAGCGCGCCGATATGGGTGAGCGGCGCCGCCGCGGCCAGCCCGGGCACGTCCGGAATCGTCGCCCGCGTGCCGAGATTGAGCACCACCTGCGCGCCCTGCAGCACCCGCGTGCCGCCGGCATTCAGCGCCACCTCGATCGTCTTCGGCGCGACGAACCGGCCGCTGCCCATCAGCAGCTCGGCGCCGCTCGCCTTGTAGTTGTCGAGATGCATCGCGATCAGCCCGTCGACCATCGCACGCTTGCGCGCCAGCACGCGCGCCATGTCGACCGCAACCGGCCCGGTCATGCTGCCGAACCGCTCGCCATGGCGCGCCAGGTCGGCGACCTTGGCACTCCAGATCTCGTTCTTGCTCGGCAGGCAGTTGGTGTTCGGACAGGCGCCGCCGATCAGCTTCCGCTCGACCACCACGGTGCGGCGGCCCGCCCGGGCCATCTCCCAGGCCAGGAACTTGCCACCCTCGCCGCTGCCGAGAATGAGCAGCTCGACCTGCTCCGCCTGTGCCATCATCGCCTCCTGATGCGGCAGCGTCCGGGACGCACGCTGCCGGCCGCGCTCCGCCGCACGCGCGTCGCGCCCGGCACTATGCCGTGACCGCCTCCTCCGCGCCAAGCTCGCGCCGCATCGACTCCCGCATCAGGAATTTCTGCACCTTGCCCGTCACCGTCATCGGGAACGCGTCCACGAACCGGATGTGCCGCGGCACCTTGTTGTGCGCGATCTGGCCCTCGCAAAACGCGCGGATCTCCGCGGCGGTCAGCACCTCGCCGGCGCGCACGCGGATCCACGCGCACAGCTCCTCGCCGTAGCGTGCGTCCGGCACGCCGAACACCTGCACGTCCTGGATCTTCGGATGGCGGTAGAGGAACTCCTCGACCTCGCGCGGATAGACGTTCTCGCCGCCGCGGATCACCAAATCCTTGATGCGCCCGACGATGTTGCAATAGCTCTCGGCATCGATCGTCGCCAGGTCGCCGGTGTGCATCCAGTGCGCGGCATCGATCGCCTGC
>DATJSJ010000151.1:0-2118 GCA_035504175.1 Acetobacteraceae bacterium | reverse complement strand
GGCGGCGATCGCGCTCTTGGTCGGCGTCGTGCTGATCGTGGTGATCTGGCAGGAGCGGCAGGTCGTGCCGGCGCTCGCGGTCGCGGTGGTGGCGGCGGCGCTGATCACGCCGGCGATCGGCCACTTCGTCTATGAACGCTTTGCCGAATCCCCGTACGAGACCCTCTCGACGCGGTTCGACCAGTACGAGGTGGGCTGGCGGGTGTTCCTCTATTTCCCGCTGTTCGGCGCCGGCCCGGGCAACTGGATTCCGACGCTGAACCGCTTCGACTTCCTGTGGCTGCCGCCGCTGCCGATCCACGACGTGGTGCTGTGGACCGCGACCGAGGTGGGGCTGTTCGGCACCGTGCCGTATCTCGCGATCCTGGGCTCCACGATGCTGCGCCTGTTCGCGGTGGTGCGTCGGCGCCGCGACATCGCCGCGCGGCTGTCGCTCGCGGCCCTGCTGGCGATGATGGTGACGGTGCTGAACGGGTTGACCGACCCGACCTTCCGCGAGCCCAATGTCTATCTGATGTTCTGGATTCTGGTCGGTCTCAGCATTGCCTTGCCGCTGCTGCCGCCCTCGGCGGGACGCGTGCTGCTGGCGCGGCGTGGCCCGGCGGCCGTGGCCGCGCGGGCGGGAAGGGGAGCGGTCGCGACATGAGCGGAAACGGCGGCGGCGGCGAGCCGATCGTGATTCTGGGCGGCGGCGTCGCCGGCCTCACCGCGGCGCTGTATGCGAGCGAGGCGCCGGTGTTCGAGGCGGCGGCGGACTGGGGCGGCGCCGCCGGCAGCGACACCGCCGACGGCTTCACCTTCGATCGCGGCATCCACGTGCTGCAGACCACCAACAAGCAGATCATCGAGCTGCTGGAGCAGCTCGGCGTGCAGTTCGACATCCTCGACCGCAGCGCGCACATCTACGCGTTCGGCAAGTACACGGCCTACCCGTTCCAGATCAACTCCACCAACCTGCGGCTGGACCGGCGCATCCGCTGCGTCGCCTCGTTCCTGCGCCGCAATTCCAACCCGCCGCCGACCAACTATGCCGAATGGATCTACCGCAGCATCGGCCGCGGCTTCGGCGACACCTTCCTGATCCCGTACAGCGAGAAGTTCTGGGGCGTGCATCCGCGCGAGATGAGCTTCGAGTGGACCGGCAACCGGGTGCCGAAGGCGGATGTCTGGCAGGTGCTGCGCGGCGCCTTCGTGAGCCGCAACACGCGCGTCGGGACCAACGCGACCTTCCGCTATCCGGCCGGCAGCGAAGGCTACGGCGCGGTGCCGACGGCGCTGCGCCGCCGGGTCGGCAACCGGCTGCATCTGCGCCACCGCGCGATCCGCGTGGACCTCGCCCGCAAGCGCGTGGAGTTCGACAACGGCGCCGCCGTCGACTATCGCGTGCTGCTCGGCACGATCCCGCTCCCGGAGCTGGTCGGGATCGCCTCGGAGGTGCCCGCCGAGGTGCGCGCCGCGGTCGGACGGCTGCGCACCAACAGCATCATGGTGGTCAATCTCGGGATCGCGCGGGCGAACCTCTCGAGCAAGCACTGGATTCATTTCCCCGAGAAGGACATTGCGTTCTTTCGCATCAGCTTCCCCAGCAACTTCTCCGCCGGGCTGGCGCCGCCCGGCTGCTCCTCGATCTCGGCCGAGGTGTCGTACCCGACCGGCGCGGCCCCGGACCGCGACGCGCTGGTGCAGCGGGTGATCGACGACCTGGTGCGCGTCGGCGTGCTGCGCGCCGACGATCGCGTGGTGGTGCGGCACACGCGCGACATTCCCTGGGGCTATTGCATCTACGACGAGGCGCGCCGGCAGGCGCTGCCGGTGATCCGCCGCTGGCTGGGCGCGCACGACATCGTCCCCGGCGGTCGCTACGGGCTGTGGACCTATTTCTGGAGCGACGAGGCGATGCTGAGCGGCAAGAAGGCGGCCGAACTGGCACTCGCGCGCGCCGCCGGGCAGGCGGAGCCCGTGCTGGAGCAGCACGAGCTGGAGGCGTGAGCGCATTGACTTTCCGGCGCGGGCGGACAGCATGGCCGCCGCGAGCGGCGCGGGGGACGGGGCCATGACTGCCGATGAACTGCGTGTCCTGCGGAAGCATACGGTCGCCAACCGTTTCATTCCGATCCC
>DATJSJ010000150.1:0-3472 GCA_035504175.1 Acetobacteraceae bacterium | reverse complement strand
GGGTCACGTCGTCCATAGGGTGATTATAGGAAGCCATCGGGCGGCCGGAAAGGAGTCTCCCCATGGCTGATCGCGCCGGCGCCGCCGCGCCGCCCGATCCGGTGCCCGGCGAGATTTCCCCCCCGGCCCCGGCCGCCCCGCTCCGGCCGGACGTCGGCGCCGCCCGCGCCCTGGTCGGACGCCTGGTCCGCGGCGGCGTGGTTTCCGCCGACCTGCTGCGCCTGATCGAGGGACCGCTGGCCACCGCGGTCGCGACCGCGGCGGCCTATGCCGCCAAGGCGATCGCGCCGGGCACGATCGCCACCTACAAGTGCGACTGGGCGGATTTTTCCGGCTGGGCGCGGCAGCACGGGGTCGATCCAACCGTGCTGCCCGTGCACCCCGTGGTGGTCGCCGCCTGGCTCGCGACCTTGGCACCAACATTGGGCCGCAGCGCGCTGCGCCGGCGCATCGCCGCGATCGCCTGGCATCACCGCAGCCGTGGCCAGGTTTTCCCGTCCGGCCATGCCGCCATCCGCGACACCCTGTCCGGCATAAGGCGGGATCATCCCAGGCCGGTGCGGCCGGCCGCGGCGCTCACCTCGGCCGAGGTCAAGCGGCTGATCGCGGTCTGTCCCGGCGACCTCGCCGGGCTGCGCGACCGGGCGCTGTTTCTCGTGGGACTCGCCGGGGCGTTCCGCCGCTCCGAGCTGGTCGGGATCGACGTGTCCCACCTGCGCTTCGGACCAGCGAGCGTGATCGTGCGCATCCCGCGGTCGAAGACCGACCAGGCGGGGGAGGGGGCGGATGTCGCGCTGCCGCGCATGCGCGGCGAAGAGACCTGCCCGGTGCGGGCGCTGGAGGACTGGCTGCAACGGGCAAAAATCCGGCGCGGGGCGGTGTTCCGCCGGATCACCGCCGCCGGCACGATCGAGGACCGGCTGACCGGTGACGGGATCTACAAAATCCTGCGCGCCCGCGCCGCGGCGTCGCAGCTCACCGTGCACGCCACCGAGCGGCTGTCGCCGCACGGGCTGCGCGCCGGGATGATCACCGAGGCCTCGCTGAACGGCGCGCTCGACGAGCAGATCATGCCGCACTCACGGCACAAGGACTCTTCGACGATGCGCGGCTATCGACGGCGGGCGCGGATCGCGGTCGACAACCCGGCGCGGCTGCTCGACCTGTGAGCCGTCGTCTTTCCCCGCAACGTCTCGACCAAGGCGCCCGACAGAGCACCTCCGGGGGCGACCGGCTGGCGGAGGCCGGGCCCGTAGATGCGCCGACCGCGTCGTGGCGCAACGCGCCAGGAAACCGCCTCGGGACGCCGGACGCGCCGCTGGCGCTCGCGCACACCGATTGGTTGCGCCACTGGCTGACGGTCAGCGGCCCGGCGGGAGAAGTGGCGCGGTTCCGCGCGGCGGCATGCGGCACCAGCGGCGTCCCCTGGTACCTCGACCTCGATCACGAAGAGGCGCGGCTGCTGGCGCCGATGGCGATGCTAGGCCCGGCGGCGCGGGCCCTGGCGCGCGAACTGCGCGAGGTCATCGCCTCCCGCCACGACCGGGTGCGCGCGCGCTGGGCCGAGCCCGGGACCTGCCCGCTCGACCTGCACCGGCTGATCCCCGTCCCGGACGCCATCCTCCAGCTGGGCGCGGACGCGCCCACGGCGCGGCACTGGCTCTGGACGCAGTGGGGCACGAGTCTGCCGCTGCGCCAGGTCCGCGTGCTTGAGGCGACTACCGACCGGCGGCTGCGTCGCTCGGCCCGTGTGGTCTACGCGTTCCTGTCGGCCGACTGGACGCCGTGGCAGGCTATCACCCGGCTGCGTCGTGACTGGCCCAGCCTCGTCCTCGACATTCGGCCGTTTTACGACGACGCCGGCGGCGCGCCCGATGCTTGACGTCGGGGCGCCGGCGGCCGGACAGCGTCCCGCCGGCAGCCCGACTGGCGATGCCCTGTGGGATGACTGGGACATTCCACCGCGCGTGCCCGCCGCGCCGGTACTGCATCTCGACGGGTTCGACGGGCCGATCGACCTGTTGCTCGACCTCGCCGAGCGGCAACGTCTCGATCTCGGGCGGATGTCCATGGTGGACTTGGTCGACCAGTTCGTCGCGGCCGCCGCGCGCCTCGCGGCGCATGTCAGCCTCGAGCGCCGCGCCGACTGGCTGGTGATGGCGGCGCATCTGGTGCTGCTGCGCGCCCGCCTCCTGTTCCCGGCAACGCCGGAAGCGGCGGAAGACGCGGAACGTGAGGCCGAGCGGGAGGTCACACGCCTGGAAGGGCTGCGCTTCGTCCGGGCGGCCGTCGCCTGGCTGCAGGCCCGCCCGCAACTCGGCCATGAGGTGTTCATTCGGCCGCCACGCGGACCCGACCCGCGCGCCGCCTCGTACATGGCGCTGATGGAGGCGTGCCTCACGGTGTTGCGAGAGCGAGACGCGTTACCGGCACAGGCGGACATCTACCGGCCGGCAGTCACGGGGGTGTTTCGGGTCGGGGGTGCGCTGGTCCGCATGCGCGCGCTGCTGGCGGCGATGACGGCGGCCCAGCCGCTGGAGGCGTTCCTACCGCCGGTGCCGGCCGCGAAGCGGGACGTCCCCCTTCTCGCGCGATCCGCTGTGGCAGCCACCTTCATGGCGGCGCTGGAACTCTGCCGCGGCGCCCAGGTCGAACTTGAGCAAGGCGAGCCGTTCGGACCGGCCATGGTCCAGGCAATTCGGGATAGCGCGCACAAAGAACCAGAGCGCGCGGTAGCGTAACTGCGACGCCGATCAATGTGCGGGTGGATCGCCATCCCGCTCTCGCCAGCCGATCACGGCAGAGATCGTCGCGGCTTGCTGGGCTCGTGGGACCAAACGCCTGTGTTGCTGGCGCCCCCTAGCCGCTCGGGTTCTGGCCGCAGGCAACTACGTTGCGCGCAGCAGTACGACATGCTGCTCCTGGGCGGGTCGCTGCTCGTGGCCGTCGGTCAGGCCGAAGCGGCGGCGCACGTAGAACAAGACTGCCTCGCGCACCCTGAGCAGGAGACGCTGCCGCGCGTCCATGCCGTAGTCGCGGGCGATGACGCGTCGCTGGTGCGGGTCGAGCCCGGGATGCGGGGCGATCTCCAGCATCACCAGCCGGTTCCATGCGGCGTCCTCCGCCGGCACGCGCTGCCACGTCCCGGCCGGCACGACGCGAGACAAGCGAGCAATGACGAAGTCCTTGAACGTGTCGTCGCCGGCATCGTGGGCGCGGACGTGCCAGCGGAAGCCGTCGAACACCAGCGCGTGGGGCGACAGCACGCGCTGCCGCTCGCCCGGCCGCTGGAAGGAGACGTAGCGGGCCGCGATCGCCTGCCGGTCGCGGATCGCTGTCAGCACGCGGCGCAGCACCGCGGCGTCCACCGACCGCTCCGGCACTTCGGCGATGGCCAGAGCAGGGACCGAGGCCAGCACCGAGTCCTGCGGATCGAGGTGGCCCTCGGCCACCAGCCGGAGTTCCCGCAGCA
>DATJSJ010000149.1:0-11557 GCA_035504175.1 Acetobacteraceae bacterium | reverse complement strand
GAGTCAGTGCACTGTATCGCCCGCGAGATCCGCGGCGGCGGCGTGCACCTTCTCGGCACCAGCGGCACCGTGACCACCCTGGCCGGCGTCGCTCTCAACCTGCCGCGCTACCGCCGACCCCTGGTGGACGGTGTGGTCCTCGCCAGGGACGTGGCGACGCGGGCGGTGGATCGGCTGCGCGCGCTCGGACCACAGGAACTGGAACGACATCCCTGCGTCGGCCCGGACCGGGTCGAATTCGTCCTGCCGGGCTGTGCCGTGTTCGCTGCCATCACCCGACTCTGGCCCGCGCCGCAGGTCGTGGTGGCCGATCGCGGACTTCGCGAGGGCATGTTGCTGCGCATGATGCGTGCCGACCGCGCGGGCGCACGGCACGGCTGGCTGCGGGCGACCCGCCCGGCATGACTGATCGTCCCGGAACGGTCCCACCATCGCGTGGTCTGGCGGTGCCGCTCCGTACCGCACGAGGACGCAGCCCGGCGTCGCAGCGCTGGCTCGCCCGCCAATTGAACGATCCCTATGTGCAGGCAGCGCGCCAGCAAGGCTGGCGATCGCGCGCCGCGTTCAAGCTGCTGGAATTGGACGAGCGGTTCGGCCTGATCCGCCGCGGCACGCGTGTGGTCGATCTCGGCGCGGCGCCGGGCGGCTGGACGCAGGTGGCCCTGCAGCGCGGCGCAGCGCCGGTCGTCGGCGTGGACCTGCTGCCGATCGATCCAATCCGCGGGGCGGTGTTCATCCAGGGCGATTTCGCCGCACCCGGCATCACCGAGCGACTGATGGAGTTGCTAGGCGGCCCGGCGGACCTGGTGCTGTCGGATATGTCGCCGAACACGACAGGGCACGCGCCGACCGATCATCTGCGAATCATGGCACTCGCGGAGTCCGCGCTGAACTTTGCCGCCGAGGTCCTGGCACCGGGCGGAGGCTTCGTCGCCAAGGTGTTCCAGGGCGGCTCCGAGCGGGCAATGCTGGCGCGGATGAAACAAAGCTTCGCCTCAGTTCGCCACGCCAAGCCGCCGGCAAGCCGCAAGGAGTCGAGCGAGCTCTACGTGGTGGCAACGGGCTTCCGGGGTACGCCCGCATTGACAGCACCTTAACCCACCGCTAACCCGCGCCGCGCTTCGCCCGCTGAGGAAATCCCCTCGTCCATGCCAGTCCACGCCTTCGTCTTCCCGGGCCAGGGCAGCCAGACCGTCGGCATGGGCCGCGACCTCGCCGCGGCCTTTCCTGCCGCGCGAGAGGTGTTCGAGGAAGTCGACGAGACGCTGAAGCAGAACCTCTCGCGGCTGATGTTCGAGGGACCACTCGACGAGCTGACCCTGACCCGGAACGCGCAGCCGGCGCTGATGGCGACCTCGCTCGCCGCGCTGGCCGTGCTGGAGCGCGAGGGCGGCTTCGTCCTGCGTCGAAAGGCCGCAGTGGTCGCCGGCCACTCGCTGGGCGAATACAGTGCCCTGGCGGCCGCGGGCAGCTTCACGATCGCCGAGGCGGCGACGCTGCTGCGCCTGCGCGGGGAAGCGATGCAGCAGGCGGTGCCCGCAGGCGAGGGGGCGATGGCCGCATTGATCGGTCTCGAGATGCCAGAGGCACAGGAAATCTGCGAGGCAGCCTCCCCGGTGCCCGAGAGCGAGACCAACGAGACGCAGGTGATCGAGCCCGCCAATGACAACGGCGGCGGCCAGATCGTGGTGTCCGGCCATCGCGCCGCCGTCGAGCGGGCGGTGGAGATCGCGAAAGACCGCGGCGTGCGACGCGCCATGATGCTGCCGGTTTCCGCCCCGTTCCATTGTGCCTTGATGGCGCCCGCCGCGGAAGCGATGGCCGAGGCGCTGCGGGCCAAGCCGCCGCGCCCACCGGCGGTCCCGGTGGTAGCCAATGCGTCTGCCGCAAAGGCGACCGACCCGTCTGACATCGCCGAGCTGCTCGTGCGCCAGGTCACCGCCACCGTACGCTGGCGGGAGAGTGTGCTGGCGATGACTACGCTCGGGGTGGACAGCTTCGTCGAGCTGGGTGCCGGAAGGGTACTAAGCGGACTGATCCGCCGCATCGCACCTGACGCCGCGGTCGCCTCGGCTGCCACGCCGCCACAGGTCGACGCGCTGCTGAAGGTGCTGACGTGAAGTCGGGGAGCACCCTCACCCCGTCATGGCCGGCGAAGGCCGGCCATCCACGTCTTTCTCGCCGGCCCCGAGAAAAGACTTGGATGGCAGGACCAAGACCGCCAAGCCAGGCGATGACGGGTGAACGCCACTCGTACTCAATTGTGGCGCGCGCCCGCCTGCTGGTTCCGTGGATTCTCAGTGTTTCTCCGTACGAGCCCCGTCCCAACCGTGCACGCATCAGCGCCCCCGCGGGCCTCGCCCGCCAAAGCCGCTAACCAGATGTTCCGCCTGGACGGAAAGACCGCCCTTATCACCGGTGCCTCGGGCGGCATCGGAGCAGCGATCGCCCGCGCCCTGCATGGGCAGGGCGCCACCGTGGTGCTGTCCGGCACCCGAACCGAAACCCTCGAGACCCTCGCCGCCGAGTTGGGCGAGCGCGCCTTCGCCCGCCCGGCCGACCTGCGCGACCCGACCGCTCCCGATGCGCTGGTCACCGCCGCCGAACAAGCGGCTGGCGCACTTTCTATCCTGGTCAACAATGCCGGCTTCACCCGCGACATGCTGGCTCTGCGAATGGACGACGCCGACTGGAACTCGGTGCTGGAGGTCGATCTCACCGCCCCATTCCGGCTGACGCGCGCAGCGCTGCGCGGCATGCTGCGCCGGCGGGCGGGGCGGATCATCAACATTTCCTCGATCGTCGGCGCCGCCGGCAATGCCGGACAGGCCAACTACGCGGCAGCCAAGGCCGGCCTGATCGGCCTGACGAAATCGTTGGCGCAGGAAGTCGCCTCTCGCTCAATCACGGTGAACGTGGTTGCGCCTGGGCTGATCGACACCGCGATGACCGCGGTGCTCTCGGAGCAGAACAAGGCGCGGGCCCTGCAGGCAATTCCCCTGGGGCGGATCGGCCAGCCGATGGACGTCGCGGCGGCAGTCGCCTACCTGGCCTCCGACGAGGCCGGCTGGGTCACCGGGGCCACATTGCATGTCAACGGCGGGATGGCGATGTTGTGACACGCCGGTTGGCCGTGCCCGGAAACCATGCTAAGCGCCGATTCGATTGTCCCGCGCGGGTTCAGCGGCACCGGACCCTTTCGAGGGATTCCGCTACACAGCAGATGCAGGAGTTGCCGAGCCGATGAGCGAGATCGCTGACAGGGTCAAGAAAATCGTCGTGGAACACCTTGGGGTGGACGAATCGAAAGTCACGCCCGAGGCGTCCTTTATCGACGATCTTGGCGCCGACAGCCTGGACACTGTCGAACTGGTGATGGCCTTCGAGGAGGCGTTCGGGGTCGAAATCCCCGAGGACGCGGCCGAGAAGATTAGCACTGTCAAAGACGCCATCGACTACATCGAGAAGCAAAAGGCCACCTGAGCACGAGTCACACAGGGGTTGAAGCCATGCGGCGGGTGGTCGTGACCGGCATGGGCATCGTCAGCCCGCTTGGCCTGGGGGTCGAGCCTGTTTGGCGGCGCCTGATCAGCGGCGAATCTGGAATCGGCACGATCCGCGCCTTCGACGCCAAGGACCTGCCCTGCAAGGTGGCCGGCGAAGTGCCGCACGGCGCCCGAGCCGAGAGCAAGCTCGACATCGCCGAATGGATCCCGGTCAAGGACCAGAAGAAGATGGATCGGTTCATCCATCTGGCGGTGGTCGCGGCGACCGAGGCAGTGGAGGATTCCGGCTGGAGGCCGGAGACCGAGGACGAGCGGCACGCCTCCGGCGTGATGATCGGCTCGGGGATCGGCGGGCTGGAGACGATCTACGAGGCCTCGATCCAGGTGCACGAGGGCCGGGCGCGGCGGCTGTCGCCGTTCTTCATTCCTTCGGCACTGGCAAATCTCGCTTCCGGCCACGTCTCGATCAGATACGGGTTCAAGGGGCCGAACCATTGCGTGGTCACCGCCTGCGCGACCGGCGTGCACGCGATCGGCGACGCGGCGCGGCTGATCACGCTGGGCGATGCCGACGTGATGGTGGCGGGCGGCGCGGAAGCCGCGGTCTGCGAGCTCGGCATCGCCGGATTCTGTGCCTCACGGGCGCTGTCCACCGCGTTCAACGACACCCCATCGGCCGCCTCCCGCCCGTGGGACAAGGACCGCGACGGCTTCGTGATGGGCGAAGGCGCCGGCGTGCTGGTGTTGGAGGAGTACGAGCACGCCTGCCGGCGCGGCGCAAAGATCTACGCCGAGATTGCCGGATACGGCATGTCCGGCGACGCCTATCACATCACCGCCCCGGCCGAGAATCACGCCGGCGCGGTGCGCTCGATGCAAGCGGCGCTACGCAACGGCCGGCTTTCGCCCGCCGACATCCAATACGTGAATGCGCACGGCACCTCGACGCCGCTCGGCGACGACCTCGAGCTGGGGGCCGTGGAGCAGGTGTTCGGACCCGCGGCGCGTGGCCTGGCGATGTCATCGACCAAGTCGGCGATCGGGCACCTGCTTGGTGCGGCCGGAGCGGTCGAGGCGGTGTTCTCGATCCTGGCGATCCGCGATGGGGTGGCTCCCCCGACACTGAATTTGGAGCACCCGAGCCGGGACAGCGTGATCGACCGGGTGGCAAACGTCGCCCAGGAGCGACGGATCCGGTTCGCGCTGTCGAACAGTTTCGGCTTCGGCGGAACCAACGCGAGCATCATCTTTCGCGCTCCGGCATAACGGCTTCGTCCCAAATTATCTTCAGGCTGACTGGACGTGCTCTAACGTCATGGCCGACCCCTAACGTCATGGCCGGCCTTGTGCCGGCCATCTCCCGCCAGTTCCGGCACGCCAGCGATATCGGCAGAGTGTCGTTGTTCGCGCGAAAATTTCGAATGTCTCGGTCGCGTACTATAGTCACTCATAGCCGCTGGCTTCGTATGATACTTCGCTCTGGAGCGCATCCAGGACAAACCGTTCGCTCCCTTCCGCGAAACGGGCGGACCTGCGTTCCCGCACGGGCATCGGCCCCTTTACTCGCTTCCCACCCGCCGCCTAGGCTCGTGTCCACCCGGCCAAGGAGGAGACGATGGATTTCAAGGGCAAGGTCGCGCTGATCACCGGTGGCGGCAACGGCATTGGGCGCGCCACGTCGGTCCGCTTCGCCAGCAACGGCGCCAAGGTCGTCGTGGTCGATCGTGACGAGGACGGCGGCGAGAGCACCGCCGGCATCATCCGCCAGCAGGGCGGCCAGGCGATCTTCATTGCCGCCGACGTGACCCGATCAGCCGACGTGCAGGCCTATGTGAAGGCCGCGCTGGACGCGTACGGCACGATCGACTGCTTCCACAACAACGCCGGCATCGAGGGCAAGCTAGCCCCCACCGCAGAATACGACGAAGACACGTTCGACGCCGTCATGGGCGTGAACGTAAAGGGCGTGTTCCTCGGCCTGCGTCATGTGCTGCCGGTGATGCTGCGACAGAAGCGCGGCGCGATCGTCAACACCGCATCGACGGCCGGACTGATGGGATCGCCCGGCATGCCGGCCTATGTCGCATCCAAACACGCAGTGATCGGACTGACGAAAGTCGCGGCGGGAGAGGTCGCGCGCGCCGGCGTCCGCGTGAATGCCGTCTGCCCCGGTCCGATCGATACGCGCATGATTCATTCGTTGCATTCGATGGTAAATCCGGACGATCCCGCTGCCGTCGGCGAGCGCTACCAATCGGCCATCCCGCTCGGCCGTTACGGCACCCCCGAGGAAATCGCCAACGTGGTGATGTTCCTCTGTTCCGACCTGGCCTCCAATATCACCGGCGCCCAGTACGCCGTGGATGGTGGGCGCACGGCAACGCCCGGCGCCTTTACCACGGTGATGGCGCGGTAGCCGCAATGGAGGGATTGCTGGATGGCAGGATCGCGCTGGTCACCGGCGGCGGGTCCGGCATCGGCGAGGGCATCGCGCACGGCATGGCTGCGGCTGGGGCGCGCGTGTTGGTTGCCGACGTGAACGGTGCGGCGGCCGAACGCGTCGCCGGCGCACTCGGCGGCGACGCGGCCGCCTATACGTTGAACGTGACCGACCGCGACTCGTGCGACGCACTGGCGGCAGCGATCCGCCGGGATGTCGGCGCGATCTCGGTGCTGGTCAACAATGCCGGCATCATCCGTCGCGGCAAGGTCGGCGACGCCAGCACGCGAGCCGACTGGGACGCGACGATGGCGGTAAACCTGGACGGACCGTACAACATGACCACCGCATTCCTGTCGCAGCTTATCGAGACCAAAGGCGCGGTCATCAATATCGGCTCGGTGCAGTCATTCGTCGCGTTGCCGAATTCGGCGGCGTACACAACGTCCAAGGGCGGCGTGCGCGCGCTGACCAAGGCGCTGGCGATCGAGCTGTCGCCGCTGGGCGTGCGAGTGAACGCGATCGGGCCCGGCATGATCGCCACGCCGCTCAATGCGGCGGCCCGGCAGAACCCTGATTACATGCGCAACTTCCAGAACCGAATCCCGCTCGGCCGCATCGGCGAGCCTGCCGACATTGCCGGCCCGGCGGTGTTCCTTGCCTCCGATCTGGCGCACTACATCACCGGCGTGACGCTGCCGGTCGATGGCGGCTTTCTGGCTTACTGATCGATGCGCATCGAAATCATCTGTACCGGCGACGAAGTCCTGACCGGCGAAATCGTCAACACCAACTTCAGTTATATGAGCCAGAAGCTCGGGGATGCCGGGCTGTCGGTGATCTGGGGCACCACGGTGGGCGACGATCGCGCACGCTTGCTGGAGGCGTTCCAGCTCGCTGCCGGCCGGGCCGATGCAGTGATCGTCAATGGCGGTCTCGGTCCCACGGTCGATGACCTGTCGCAGGAAGTAGCCGCGCAGGCGGCCGGGGTAGAGCTGGTGCTGAACGAGGACTGGCTCGCCCGCATGGAGCAGTTCTTCGCCCGCCGCAGCCGCGTGATGTCGCCGAACAATCGCAAGCAGGCGATGCTGCCAGTCGGCTCGGAGATACTCGACAACCCGGTCGGCACCGCCTGCGGCTTCGCGATGGATATCGGCGGCGCACGCTTCTTCTTCACCCCGGGTGTGCCGCGCGAGCTGCGGCGGATGCTGGAGGAGCAGATCATTCCCCGCCTGCTGGCGCGAAGCGGGGCGCCGACAACGATTACCCTGAAGCGGTTCCATTCGTATGGATTGGGTGAATCGCATGTCGATGCGTTGCTGACCGGCGTCGATGCGTTGGCGCCCGATGGCAGTGTCAAGCTCGGCTTCCGCGCGCATTACCCGCAGATCGAGACCAAGCTCACAGTCCGCGGGGTCGATCCCGAGGACGCACGGCGGAAGCTGGCGCCGGTCGAGGCGGAAGTCCGCAAGCGCCTCGGCAATTTCATCCTCGCCGAGGACGATCAGACGCTGGAAGGCGTTGTACTGGCCGAGCTGATCCGGGTGGAAGCCTCGCTCGCGCTGGTGGAAACCTTCACTGCGGGACAGATCGCCGTCCGTCTCGCACATTTGCCGAAGGCCGAAGGCGTGTTCCGCCGCGATACGGTGGTGCGCGATCTGGCGACGCTCCCGGCCGCGGTCGGTTTGGATCACGGCGCGGCCGGCGAGCTGAACCAGGAGATCGCGGAAGCGACTGCCGACGCAGCACGCAGACAGGCTGATGCAACGCACGCCCTCGTGGTGCTGATCGAGCTGGACGACGGTGCCGACCGCATCGACTTCGGAGGCACGATCTACCTGGCGATCGCCACCGCCGCCCGAACTGCATTCCGCCGCTCGCGAATTCTCGGCGGACGCGAATGGGTGCGGCTCGGCGCGGTCGAGCTGGCGCTCGATTGCCTACGCCGGTTCCTGCTCGGGCTGCCGGTGGCGGAGCGGATCGATTTCGAGAAAGTCTGATATGAGTTGAGCGGGCCCAGCTCGACCGGCCGCCTGAGCCCTGCCCGCTCCCGCAAGAGGGGTGGGAGTTACAACAGCACCAAATCGTCGCGGTGGATCAGTTCGTCGCGGCGGCGCCAACCCAGAATAGTTTCAATCTCATCGGACCGGTGGCCGGCGATGCGGGCTGCATCATCGCTGCCATAGGCCGACAGCCCACGCGCCAGCGCCGCCCCGTCGGGTCCGCGCACCACCACCGGGTCGCCGCGCTGAAACGTGCCCTCCACCGACCGCACCCCCGCCGGTAGCAACGACCGCCCCGCCGCCAGGGCGCGGGCGGCGCCGGCATCGACCACGAACGCGCCCAGCGGAACCAGCGCCCCGGCAATCCAGCGCTTGCGCGCCGACCGGCCCTCCGGCGCCGCCAGGAACCAAGTGCAGCGCGCGCCTTGTTCCAGCACGCTCAGCGGGCGCGCGACATCGCCATACGCAATCGCCATCGCGCAACCGGCCTGGGTCGCGATCCGCGCCGCCGCCAGCTTCGTCCGCATCCCGCCGGACGAATACCCCGCCGGCGGCTCCCCGCCCATCGACTCGATCTCGGGCGTCATCGCCGCGACCACCGGAACATGCTCCGCCGCCGGATCGCGCCGCGGATCGGCGGTGTAGAGCCCATCGATATCCGACAGCAGAACAAGTTGATCGGCCTCGATCATCTCGGCCACCCGCGCCGCCAGCCGGTCGTTGTCGCCGAATCGGATCTCGACCGTCGCCACCGTGTCGTTCTCATTGATCACCGGGACGCAGCCCAGACCCAGCAGCGTGTTCAATGTGGCCCGCGCATTCAGGTAACGGCGCCGGTCCTCGGTATCGTCCAACGTCAGCAGAAGCTGCGCGGCGGTCAGGCCCTGCGCAGACAGCGCGGCACTCCACGCCTGCGCCAGCCTGATCTGCCCCACCGCGGCCGCCGCCTGCTGCTCTTCCAACCGTAGCCGCTTCCGACTGAGCCCCAGCGCATGGCGGGCGAGCGCGATGGCACCCGATGACACCACGGTCACATCGACGCCCCTGGCCCGCAACACCGCGATATCGGCCGCCACCCCGGCGAGCCAACTATCGCGCGGCGCCGCCTCCTCCGCATCCACGGCCAGCGCGCTGCCGATCTTCACGACCAGGCGGTGCGCCGCGGCAAGCCGAGGTAGTGCCGTCACGCCGCCCTCTCTTGGCGCGCCGCGGCGATCATGCTCTGCAAACCGCGCAGCACCTCGGGCACGCCGTGGCCAGTAACACCCGACAACACCAGTGGGCGCCGGCCGGATGCGCGCTCCAGTGCCCCCCGGCGCGCGGATATCTCGCGAGGCGTCATGGCATCGCACTTGTTCAGCCCGATCAGCTCCGGCTTGTCGGCAAGCCCGGCCCCGTATTCCGCCAACTCGGCCCGCACGGACCGCCACGCCCGCACCACGTCGCCTGCTGCGCCGTCGATCAGGTGCAGCAGCACCGCGCAACGCTCGACATGGCCCAGGAACCGGTCACCGAGCCCGGCGCCTTCGTGCGCGCCCTCGATCAGGCCGGGGATGTCGGCGAGCACGAACTCCTCGGTGGCCGACAGTCGAACGACGCCAAGTTGCGGGTGCAGCGTGGTGAACGGATAGTCTGCAATCTTCGGCCGCGCCGCCGAGGCGGCGGCAAGGAATGTCGATTTCCCCGCATTGGGCAGCCCCACCAGCCCTGCATCGGCAATCAGCTTGAGCCGCAGCCAGACCCAGCGCTCCTGCCCCGGCCAACCCTTGTCGGCCCGCCGCGGCGCGCGATTGGTCGAGGACTTGTAGTGCGCATTGCCGAACCCCCCATCGCCGCCGCGCAGCACGGTCAGCCGCTGGCCGGCCCGATCCAGGTCGGCGAGCAGGCTCGTGCGATCATCGTCCAGGATCTGAGTACCGACGGGCACCCGGATCACCACGTCGGGCGCCCCCGCGCCAGTCCGATCCGATCCTGCGCCGTTGCCGCCCTTTTTGGCGCGAAAATGCTGCGTGTACCGGAAGTCGATCAGCGTGTTCAGGTTTGGTACAGCCTCGAAGACGATATCGCCGCCCTTGCCCCCGTCACCGCCGTCCGGCCCGCCAAACTCTAGGAATTTCTCGCGACGGAACGCGACGACCCCATCCCCGCCATCACCGGAGCGGAGGTAGATCTTGGCTTGGTCAAGGAATTTCATGGCTTGACCGACACCTCATCCCGCTCTGCGGGAGAGATCGGTTCGCGAAGCGAACCGGGTGAAGGTGCCACTCGCCGCCCCCCTCCCGCTCTACGTGGCGGCCTCTCGCGCAGGGAGCGCGAGGCGTCGGATTCTACTCCGCAGCAGGGGCCGGGAACGGTCGCACCGAGACGTGCACCCGCCCCTCGGCCTTGCGTGCATATTCTACCTGGCCATCAATCAGGGCAAAAATTGTATGGTCGCGGCCGAGGCCCACGTTCTGGCCCGGCTTCCACTTGGTGCCGCGCTGGCGAAGGATGATGTTGCCGGCCACCACCGCTTCGCCGCCGAATTTCTTGATACCTAGCCGGCGACCTTCGGTGTCGCGCCCATTACGGGACGAGCCGCCGGCCTTCTTGTGTGCCATGTCACTCTGCTCCTTCGATTGGGGCGCTGCCCGACTCGTCGGCGGTCTCGCCCGCCGGGGTGGGCGCAGGTTCGGCGGCAACCTCGCTCGCCGGGGGTGCTGTCGCTTCCGCGCTGACCTCGCCCGCCAGAGCGCTGCCGGATTCGTCGCTCGTTTCGCCCGCAGGGGCCGGCGCCGATTCGGCGGCGGTCTCACCCGTCGGGGCTGCTGCCGCTTCCGCGCTGACCTCGCCCGCCAGAGCGCTGCCGGATTCGTCGCTCGCTTCTCCCGCCGGCGCCGGCTCGGCGGCGGTCTCACCCGTCGGGGCTGCTGCTGTCTCGCCGAGGCCGTTGATGTCAGAGATCCGCAGCACGGTAACATGCTGGCGGTGCCCGTTCTTGCGCCGGCTGTTCTGTCGCCGGCGTTTCTTCAGGATGATGACCTTGCCCAGCCGATCCTGCGCGAGCACCGTCGCGGTCACCGAGGCGCCGGCAACCACCGGCGCGCCCAGCGTCACGCCGGAAGCGTCACCCACTGCCAGCACGTCGGTGAACGTGATCGTCGCGCCCGGCTCGGCCGGAAGCTTTTCCACCTTCAGCACGGCATTCGGTGTCACCCGGTATTGCTTTCCGCCGGTGCGGATCACTGCGAACATCGGTCTCAATCCTGCCAACGGGTCGCGCCGGCTGGCGCGGGCGCCGGGCCGGGAGCGGGCGGTTATAGCGGGCCGCGGGGTGGTGTCAAATCGCGCGTGCTCACACTGCGCGCGCGAGTGGCAGTTTGGTCCCGGCGGCCGCCCGCTCGGCCAGCACCTCGCGGCGAAAGCGGAACAGCTTGGCCGGACGGCCGCCGGTCTCGCGCGCCTCGCCCCCGGTCTCTTCCACCAATGCCTGCTGTTCCATCAGCCGCCGGAAATTCTGCTTGTGCAGCAGCCGACCGGCCAGCGCTTCCACCGTCCGCTGCAATTGCAACAGAGTGAACTCCGGCGGCATCAGCTCGAAGACCACCGGGCGGTACTTGATCTTGGCG
>DATJSJ010000148.1:0-2526 GCA_035504175.1 Acetobacteraceae bacterium | reverse complement strand
CACACGCGCCCTGCCTGCTCCATTGCTCGCCGCCGCCGCGCGGCAAGACTGCATCCGGCAGGGCGCCTATGGCAGCGCCTGGTTCGCGCATCGCGACGAAGTCGGCGCCGTCAGCCACGTCGAGATCCGCGGGCCGAACTTCAGAGGCTCGCTCCGCGGCGGCCGCAAGACCCTGTTCCGCTTCGGCGGAGCGGCACGATCGCTGCGGCGGGTGGCCGTGCTCGAGGCGCCAATCGACGCGCTCAGCCTGGCGGCGATGGAGGAGATGCGGGCCGACACGCTCTACCTCGCCACTGGCGGCGGCATGGGACCGGGCACGGTCGCCGCGATCCAGGCCCTGCTGGCGAGACTGCGTGAGGCCGGCGGCGTGGTGGTGAGCGGAACGGACGCCAACGCGGCGGGCGACCGCTACGCCGAGCGGCATGCCGCTCTGGCAGCCGAGTCTGGCGTGGCCTTCGAGCGGGCGCGACCGCCGGAGGACTGGGACTGGAACGACGTGCTGGCGCAGGGGAGGGGGCGTGACGCCGGAGCGCGCCTGGGCGCGCCCGCAATCAGGGCGCCCGCGGCGAATGGCGCATCCGTTCGCACGCGGCCGCGGCAAGGTCGGCGCACGAGCGCTCAAACGATGAGGCCCGCCACGGAGCATGATCATGTCGATATCCAGTGACGTCCTTGCTGGGCTGACGCGCGAGCAGGCGACCGCGGCGGCGCTGACCGGGCCAGTGCTCGTGCTGGCCGGCGCCGGGACGGGCAAGACCAAGACACTGACCGCCGGGGTCGCGCATCGGATCGCCAGGCGCGGCATCGCCCCGGCGCGCATCCTCGCGGTGACCTTTACCAACAAGGCCGCGGCCGAGATGACCGGACGCATTCGGGCCACCCTGGGCGAGACAGCGGCCCCACACTGGGTCGGAACCTTCCACGGGCTTGGGGCGCGCCAGCTGCGGAGCGAGCCGGAGATCGCCGGACTACGCCCGGGCTTCGATATCATGGATGCCGACGACAGCCGCCGCATCGTCAAGCGCGTCATGCAGGGGATGAACGTCGCCAGCGACGAGCCGGGTGCGATCGGACGCGATCCGCTCAAACTCGTCTGCAACAGGCTGTCCTGGTTGAAGGACAATCTGGTCCTGCCCGACGAAGCGGCGGCCTACATCGAATCGCGGATCGCCGAAGCGAACCACACGGGCCACCCGGTCGACGCACAGCAACTCCGCCTCTGCGCCCGGATCTACATCGCTTATCAGCGCACCCTGCGCGACGCCAATGCCGCGGATTTCGGCGACCTGCTGCTCTGGCCGGCGCGCGCGATGCGCGGCAATCCGGACTACCTGGCACGGTGGGCCGGCCGCTTTGATGCGGCGCTGGTCGACGAATACCAGGACATCAACCCCGCCCAGTATTCCTGGATCAGACTACTCGCATCGCAGCACCGCGAACTCTTCGCGGTCGGCGATGACGATCAATCCGTGTATAGCTGGCGTGGTTCCGACATCGGATACATACGGCGCTTCGCGTGCGACTTCCCGGGGGCCGCCCAGGTCCGCCTCGAGGAGAACTTCCGTTCGACAGGACACATCCTCGCCGCCGCGAACGCGGTGATCGCGCGGGATCCCGCCCGACTCGGCAAGACGCTCTACACACGCAGGCAGGCGGGCGATCGCATCGAGATCCTCGCCTTCGCAACCGCCGAGGCTGAGGCGCGCGCCATCGTCTCCGAAATCGGGCGCCGGCATGCTGACGGAAGGCGCTGGAGCGACATGGCCATCCTCTATCGCGGCAACTCGATGTCACGCGGCTTCGAGGAGGCCTTGATGGTGGCGCGCATTCCTTACGTGCTCGTGGGCGATGTCGGCTTCTACCAGCGCGCCGAAATCAAGGACGCCCTGGCGCTGCTTCGGCTGGCCGCCAATCCCGACAGCCCGCAGGCCGATGGGGCGTTCCGCCGGGTGATCAACGTGCCCGCACGCGGCTTCGGGCCGCGCGCCCTCGATGCCGTCGAAACTGAAGCCGCCTGGCGTCGGGTCTCCTTGCTGCAGGCGGTGGAGACCGCCGAACTGCCGCCCAAGGCGCGCAGCGCGGGGTTCGCCTTCGCGGATGCGATCCGTGCCGTGGCACGCAACCGGACAGCGACACTCGCCGACCAGATTTCGCTGTTGCTCGACGCGGCCGGCTATCGGGCAATGCTCCGTGAGAGCAGGGCGGAGACGACCGAGGACAGGCTCGACAACCTGCAGGAGCTGATCACGCTCGCCGGAGGCTTTCACACCGCGCGCGAGCTGCTCGATCATGCCGCGCTCGCCACCAATGGGCCACAGGACGAGACCGCCGATCGGGTCCGCCTGATGACGATACACAAATGCAAGGGTCTCGAATTCCCGCACGTCTTCCTGCCGGCCTGGGAGGCGGGAACATTCCCCACGTCGTACGGCGACCTCGCGGAGGAACGTCGGCTCGCCTATGTCGCGCTGACCAGGGGCATGCAGCGCGTGACGGTCTCGTACGCCGTGTGGCGGCACGGGTCGA
>DATJSJ010000147.1:0-4344 GCA_035504175.1 Acetobacteraceae bacterium | reverse complement strand
GCGATCCCGACCGCGCGATCGACATTGGCATCGGCGAACACCAGCAGCGGCGCGTGGCCGCCGAGCTCCATCACCAGCCGCTTCATCGTCCCGGCGCATTGTGCCGCGATCAGCCGACCCACCTCGGTCGAGCCGGTGAAGCTCACCGCGCGCACGCGCGGATCGGCGCAGAACTGCCCCGCGATCGTCGCCGCATCGCCCGGCACGACGCTGAACACACCAAGCGGCAGCCCGGCGCGATCGGCGAGCTCCGCCAGTGCCAGCGCCGAGAGCGGCGTATAGGCGGATGGATGCGCGACCACGGTGCAGCCCGCGGCGAGTGCCGCCGCGGCCTTGCGAGTCAGCATCGCCGCGGGAAAGTTCCAGGGCGTTGCCACCGCCACGACGCCGAGCGGCTCGCGCCGCACCCACATCTCCGCATCCGGCAAATGGCTGGTGACGGATTCGGCGTTCAGCCGCTTCGCTTCTTCGGCGAACCATTCGATGAAGGAGGCGGCATAGTCGATTTCGCCCAGCGATTCGGCGAGCGGCTTGCCCTGTTCCAGCGTCAGCAGCAGTGCCAGGTCCTGCCGCGCCGCGCGAACCCGGTCATGCCAGTCGCGCAGCCGCGCCGCACGCTCCTGTGGCAGCTTCGCGCGCCAGGCGGGAAAGGCGCGCGCTGCCGCGGCGACCGCCGCTTCCGCCTCCGCCGCGCCGAGCCGCGCGACGCGCGCGAGGCGCAGCCCGGTCGCGGGATCGCGCACCGCCGTCACGGCGCCATCCGCCGCGGCGACCCAGCGCCCGTCCACGTAGCCGAGCTCGCGCAGCAGCCGCCGGTCGTCCAGCCGATCCAGTTCGGGATGACTCTGCGGTCCGGGACCAACCCTGCCCATGGCGCCTGCTCCTCTGCCGTGTCGGTGTCGGCAGGGTACGGCGATCGGCCCCGGATGAGTGTCTGTTCTGGCCCCTCTCCGCAGAGAGTCTCTCGCCCGCGCCCGCCTGCTGGCGAGAGTCTCTCCGGATCAGGCCGGCGCAGCGACGGGCAGCGGCGCCTCGCCGAGCACGGCCTGCAGGAATTCGCGCGTCCGCGCGTGCGCGGGGGCGGAGAAGATCTGCCCCGGCTCGCCCTCCTCGACGATGCGGCCGCGATCGAAGAAGCACACGCGGTCCGAGACCTCACGCGCAAACCGCATCTCGTGCGTCACCAGGATCATCGTCAGATCGTGCTCATGCGCGAGGCCGCGGATCACGTTCAGCACCTCGCCCACGAGCTGCGGATCGAGCGCGCTGGTCGGCTCGTCGAACAGCAGCACGCGCGGCCGCATCGCCAGCGCCCGCGCGATCGCGACGCGCTGCTGTTGCCCGCCGGAAAGCTGACCGGGATAGGCGTGGCTCTTCTCCGTCAGCCCGACCATCGCGAGCAGGCCCATCGCCCGTTCCTCCGCCTCCGCGCGCTTGAGGCCGAGCACCGCGACCGGCGCCTCGGTCAGGTTGCGCAGGACGGTCATATGCGGAAACAGGTTGAAGCTCTGGAACACCATGCCGATGCGCGAGCGGATCTGGCGCAGATGCCGGTCCCGGGCGCGGAACGGGCCCTTGCCGCCCGGCTCGTGATAGGACAAGCCATCGATCTCGACGCTGCCTTCCTGGAACGGCTCCAGCGTCATCAGGATCCGCAGCACCGTCGATTTGCCGGAGCCGCTCGGCCCGATCAGCGTCACCTTCTCGCCCGGCCGGACGCTGAAATCGAAATCGCGCAACACCTCCAGCGGGCCGAAGCGCTTGATCACGGAGCGGAAGCGGACGATCGGGGTCATCGCAGCGGTATCCCGGCCCGGGGCAAGGCAAGCTCCACCGCGCGGATGCCGGCGGAGAAGATCAGCGTCAGAATCAGGAATATCACACCGACCATGGAGAGCGGCACCAGATACTGAAAAGTCCGGTCGCCGATCGCATTGGCCAGGTTCAGCATGTCGATCACCGAGACGGTGGACAGGATCGGCGTCTCCTTCAGCATCGAGACCAGGTAGTTGCCGAGCGCCGGCACGATGCGCGGGATCGCCTGCGGGATCAGCACGTCGCGATAGGTCTGCCAGCGCGACAGATTGAGCGCGCAGGCCGCCTCCCACTGGCCGCGCCGGATCGCATCGAGGCCGGCGCGATACACTTCCGAGGTGTAGGCGCTGTACTGCAGGCCGAGCGCGATCGCGCCGGTGGCAAAGGCCGGCAGCGTCACCCCGTACTTCGGCAGCACGAAATACAGGAAATAGAGCTGCACCAGCAGCGGCGTGTCACGGATGAACTCGACGAACACGCCGACCGGCCAGGTGATCAGCCGCGAGCGCGCCCGGCGCAGCAGCGCGAACGCCAGGCCCAGCACCAGCGCCAGCAGGAACCCCGCCGCCGTCGCCTCGAGCGTCACCACCAGGCCGATCGCCAGGATCGGCAGAATGGACAGCGCGAAGCTCAGCGGCGTGCTGAGATCCCAGGCATGGCCGTACATCATGCGTGCACGACCCGCGGAATCGCGGCGCCGTGCCGCAGCCGCGCCTCCAGCCAGCGCATCACGGCAAGCAGACCCAGCGCCAGCACGAAATACAGGATCAGCGTCAGCGTGTAGATCGGCACGCTGTCCAGTGTCAGGTTGCGCAACTCCTGCGCCCGGAAGGTCAGGTCGGCGATCGTGATCATCGACACGAGCGACGTGTCCTTCAGATTCTGCACCGCCAGGTTGCCGAACGGCGGCATCATCTCTGGCACCGCCTGCGGCAGCACCACGTGCCACAGCGTGTAGGCGCGGGAGAAATTCAGCGCGCGCGCCGCCTCGTGCTGGTCGTGCGGCACGGCGCGCACGGCGCCGCGCACAACTTCTGCGCCGTAAGCGCCAATGTTGAGGGCCAGGCCGAGCACGCCCGTCGTCACCGGCGGCAGCGATACGCCGAGCAGCGGCAGGGCATAGTAGAGCCAGAAAAGCTGCACCAGCAGCGACGTGCCGCGGAAGATCTCGACGTAAACCACCGCGATCGCGCCGAGGATGATGCCGCCGGCCGCGCGCGCGAGGCCGGCGGCGAAGGCAAGCACCGCGCCGAGCAGGGTCGACGCAATCGCGATCGCCGCGGTCACTTCCGCGCCGGTCAGCAGAGGTCCGAGATAGTGGATCCAGTGCATGGCTTACGGGGGAGTCCTCGCCAAGCAAGGAAGGTGTTCTTTTTTGAAAAAAAGAACCAAAAAACTTTTATTCGTTTGGCTCCGAGTCCTGGGGATCGCCCATTGCCAAGAGAACGAATAGAAGTCTTTTTGCTTCTTTTTCTTCAGAAAAAGAAGACTCTTCCCTTACTTCCCACTGCACAGCGCCTCCATCGTCATGCTCCGCGCCGCATCGATGCTCTTCTGGCTGAGCCCGTATGAACTCAGGATGTGCGCCCAGTCCGGCGTCTTCTTGAACGCGACCAGCGCCGCATTGAACGCCTCGTACAGGTCCTTGTCCTGCGGCCGGAAGCTGAACCCGCCATAGCTGCGCACCGGCTTGCCCTTGACGATCGGATCGCTGAACGGCTCCGCCGCCTCGACCGACTTGCTGTGGGCGGCCAGGCGGGCGACGGTAAGCTCGGTTGCGGCATAGCAATCCGCGCGACCGGTCTCGATCGTGGAGAGCGCGTCGGCGTTGTTCGGGATCATCACGATCTGCGAGTCCGGCACGCCGGTCGCGTGCAGGAAGTCGATCTGGTCGGCGCCACTGACGATCGCGACCTTGAGCGAGGTGTTCTTCTTGATGTCGTCGTAGCCGTGGATGTTCTTCGGGTTGCCGGCCTTGACCAGCAGCCCCTCGCCGTAGCTGGAATTGGGCTGGGTGAAGCGCACCACACGGCAGCGGTCGGGCAGGATGTTCTGCTCGGCGGCGACGAAATCGAAGCGGTTGGCCTTCAGCCCCGGGATCAGCGAGCCGAACGGCGTCACCACCCACTCGACGTCCTTGATCCCCATTTTGTCGAGCACGGCCTTGGCGACGTCGGGACCAATCCCGGCCGCCTTGCCGTTCTCATCCATGAAGCCGTACGGCACCTCGTTGGCGGTCGCGCCGCGGATGTAGCCGCGCGATTTGATCGCCTTGAGCTTGCCGGCGGCCTCGGCCGGCGTGGCGAGACCGAGTCCGGCCGCGCCGATCCCGAGCCCGGCCAGTATCAGCCGGCGGCTCAGGGGTTTGTCGCTGATCATGCTCATGCTTGCTGCCTCATCCCTGCTCACGGAGTTTGGTTGTCACGACAGTGCGGTGTCCTCGACGCCGATCACGGCGATGCAGTCGCCGGCCTTGACCAGGCCGGGGAAATGCCGCGCCGTCAGCACGCCATCGATCGCGGCGCGATG
>DATJSJ010000146.1:0-3256 GCA_035504175.1 Acetobacteraceae bacterium | reverse complement strand
GATCGCGCCGGCCGGGAAGAACACCAGCCAGGGCGCGGTGGTGAAGTAGGTCTGGTTCTCGAAGATGATGTTGCCCCAGGACGGCGTCGGCGGCCGCACGCCGATGCCGAGAAAGGAGAGCGTCGCCTCCAGCAGCACGGTGGTGGCGATGCCGAGCGTCGACCAGACGAGGATGGTTGGCAACAGGTGCGGCAGGATATGGCGCCAGAGGATGCGGAAGCCCCCGGCGCCGAGGCCGCGCGCGGCGGTGACGAACTCGCGCTCGGCGAGGGTCGTCGTTTCGGTGTAGATCACGCGGGCGATCTGCACCCAGTTCACCATCGCGATCACCAGGGCGACGATCCAGAGCGACGGCTCGAACACGGCGGCGAGCGCGATCGCCAGCAGCAGGGCGGGGAACGCCATCATCAGGTCGGTGAAGCGCATGATGGCGCCGCCGACCGGTCCGCGCAGGTAGCCGGCGACGACGCCGAGTGCCGTCCCCACCAGCACCGCGGTGCCGTTGGCGACGATGCCGATGATGAGAGAGGTGCGCGCGCCCCAGATCAGCCGCGACAGCAGGTCACGCCCGAGCAGGTCGGTGCCGAGCAGGAAGCGCCCGCCCGGCGGCAGCGGCCCGCCATCGTCGCCGATGCCGTTCGGGAACTGGAAATCCGGCGAATAGGGCGCGAGCCAGGGGGCGAAGACCGCGCAGACGATCACGACCAGCAGGATCGCCGCGCCGACCACGCCGAGCTTGTGCCGCTTCCACACCATCGCGAAGCCGCGCGGCGCGGCGCGGCGCGCGGGCGGCAGGGCCGGGGCCGGCGGGGCGATCAGCGCCCCGGTCGGGGCGGGCGGCATCGTGGTCGACATGGGCAGACGGCGTCTCCGGCGGGAAGCGGACCGGGCGAGCATAGCGGCGCGGCGCCGTCGGACGAACAACCGCGCGCCGTGCCGCGGCGCGAGCCTCGGGGCCGGATCCAGGGCCTCGTCCCGCCGGCCGGCGTGCGGGGCCGCGCGATGCTTGTGGCGCGTGGCTGCGGCCCGGTATTCGTCGCGGCAGGTGAGCGCAGGGGGATGGCGGTGCGGATCAAGGTGATCAATCCGAACACGACCGAGAGCATGACGCGGAAGATCGGCGAGGCTGCCCGGGCGGCGGCGCATCCCGGCACCGAGATCATCGCCTGCAACCCGGCGGGCGGCCCGGCCTCCATCGAGTGCCACTATGACGAGGCGATGGCGACGGTCGGCCTGCTCGAGGAAGTCCGCCGCGGCGAGGACGAGGGCGTGGATGGCTATGTCATCGCCTGTTTCGGCGATCCCGGGCTGCTCGCGGCACGGGAGGTCGCGCGCGGCCCGGTGATCGGGATTGCCGAGGCGGCGATGCACATGGCGAGCTTCGTCGCCACCGGCTTCTCGGTCGTGACCACGCTGGCCCGCACCTGCGTCATCGCCGAGCATCTGACGGAGAGCTACGGCATGGCGCGGTTCTGCCGCGCCATCCGGGCGACCGATCTCGCGGTGCTGGACCTGGAAGTGCCCGGTTCCGACGCGCGGCGCCTCATCACCGAGGAATGCCGGCGCGCGCTGGACGAGGACGGCAGCGGGGCGATCGTACTCGGCTGCGCCGGCATGGCGGACCTCGCGGAGGAACTGTCGCGCGAGCTCGGCGTGCCGGTGATCGACGGCGTCGGCGCGGCGGTGAAGCTCGTGGAGGCACTGGTCGGTCTACGCATCGCCACGTCGAAGCGCGGCGACCTGGCCTATCCGCCGCCGAAGCTCCATCGCGGCACCCTGGCCACGGTGGCGCCCGTCATGCGGGCAGGCTGACGCGCCGGCGCGCGGCGGTCACTCCGCCCCGACGGCCCCTTCTTCGACGGCCCCCTCTTCGACCGCGTGAATGCGCTCCATGATGGCGTGCGACATGCGGCCGTAATCGCGGTCGTTGGCGATCTCGCCGACGATGCGGTACTCGGCCATCACGACCACCCGGTCGGCCAGCGTGATCAGCTCGGGCATGTCGCTGGAAATCACCAGCACCGCGGCGCCGTCGCGGGCCAGGCGGTGGATCAGGGCGTGGAAATAAGCCTTGGTCTTGACGTCGATGCCGACCGTCGGCTCGTCGATGATCAGGATGCCGGTGCCGGCGGCGAGCCATTTCGCCAGGCTCACCTTCTGCTGGTTGCCGCCGGAGAGATTGACCACCGGCTGCGCCAGCGAGGGCGTCTTCACCTCCAGCGCCTGGATCGTGGGTCGAGCCTTGGTCGCGATCGCGGAGTCGCGCAGGAAGCCGAGCACGCCCGCCAGCCGCGACCACAGCGTGATCCCGGCATTGGCCAGCACGCCGTGCAGCAGGATCAGCCCCTCCTGCTTGCGGTCCTCGCTGACATAGCCGATGCCGTGGCGGTGCAGCGCGTCCGCGACGCTGCCGATGCGGGCCGGCTTGCCGCGCACCCGGACCTCGCCCGCGGTGATGTGGTCGAGGCCGATGATCGCGCGCGCCAGCTCGCTGCGCCCGGCGCCGACCAGGCCGTAGAGCCCGACCACCTCTCCGGGCCGCAGCGTGAGGTCGATGTCGCGGTGGCCGCTCGCGGTGGCGACGCCGCGCAGCTCGAGCGCCGGCTCGCCGGCCGGCGCCGCAGTCGCGCCGAGGTCGAGGATCTGCTCCGCGCGGCCGATCATCAGCCGCACCAGGTCGCTGCGCGTCATGCCGGCGAGCGGCCGGCTCTCACAGGCGTTGCGCCCGTCACGCAGCACGGTGACGGAGTCGCAGAGCTCCAGCACCTCCTCGAGCTTGTGGCTGACGAAGACGATGGCAACACCCTGGTCGCGCAGGCGGCGCAGGATGCGGAACAGTGCCTCGGTCTCGTGCGGGGTGAGCGAGGCGGTCGGTTCGTCCATCAGCAGCACGCGCGACTGCTGCGACAGCGCGCGGGCGATCTCCACCATCTGCATGGTGGCGACGGTGAGCCGCGAGACCGGCGTGCGCGGATCGAGATGCAGCTCCAGCAGCGCCAGCCACTTCGCCGCCTCGCGATGCAGCGCGTCGTAGTCGATCGGCTTGAATGCCGCGCGGGCGACGCGGTCGAGCAGGATGTTCTCGCCCACCGAGAAGCGCGGGATCAGGTTGCGTTCCTGGTGCACGACGCCGATGCCGCCGGCGATCGCCGCCGTCGGATCGGGAAAGCGCACCGCGCGCCCCTCGACCTGCACCTCGCCCGCATCCGGCGCGTGTACGCCGGTCACGATCTTGATCAGCGTCGACTTGCCGGCG
>DATJSJ010000145.1:0-3522 GCA_035504175.1 Acetobacteraceae bacterium | reverse complement strand
CGAGACAGAGACCAAGACCGCGGAGGGCGCAAAGCAAGTGGCGGCACTGCGTCGCCGCGCGGAGGCCGCCACCCGCGCCAGAAAACATGCCGAGGCCGCCGAGGCCTGGCGCGAGCTGCTGACGCTGCGGCCGGGCGACCGGGAGGTGCAGATCGCGCTGTGCCGCAGCCTTGCCGCCGCCGGCGATCTGCAGGCCGCGCGCCGGGAAGCGCTTTTCATGGAGTCGATCACCCCGGCCGACCCCGAGGAATGGCTGACGCTCCACCAGGTCTGCGACGAGATGGAGGACCGGCTGCGGCAATTGCTGCTGGCCGATCGCTTCATCGCCGCCACCGGCGGCAATGGCCACGCCTATGCCGTCAAGGCTCTGCACCTGATCCGCAGCAGAGATTTCATCAAAGCGTTGGATGAAATTGCCGTCGCCACGAAGATGGCAGGCGATGACAGCAATGCCTGGCGGGACCTTGCTCAGGCAAATATCGAGCTGCACCGACCCGAGGAGGCGATCGTGGCGGCCCAGGCGGTGGTGCGCCTCTGCCCGGATGACTGGAGCGCACGCTACCAGCTATTCCGCCTGCTCGTCCGGGGGCGTCACATTCGTGAGGCCGAGCGGGAGCTGCGCGCGAATTGGGAAGCGGCCCTCGCCCAACCCGAGCAGGTTGCCGCCCAGCGTTGGGCGCTGGTCGCCGATCTCGCCTGCGAACTTTCGCACTGGCAGGAGGCGGAGGATGCGGCCAATCGCGCTTCGGCCGCCATGCGCGAGGGCGATATCGGGGCACGGGCCTGGCTCTCATTCGCCTTGGTGCGCCTCGGCCGGCACGATGAGGCGACCGCCTGCGTCGGACGGCTGGTGGCGGCAAATTTCGACGGCGCCTGGATCTGGATCCGCCTCCTCGAGCTCGCGCAGGCGGCGATGATGTACGACCTCGCGCAGATTGCCGGTGAGCAGGCGCTGCGGGTCCGCCCCGGAAGCTCCGAGATCGAGAAGCAGTTGCGCGCGGTCACTTTCGCCGCCCGCATGGCCGCCGGTGGCACCCCGCGCCAGGCGGCACCGGCACGGCGCTCGCTGTTTGCGCGGATGACCGGGCGGCGCGGCTGAGCCGGCCTGCTTCACCCGCTCGGGCCGTCGCGGATGGGCTCTGGCGGGCGGCGCTGCCGCCGGCCTTCCGGTTGATGCGGGCCTGGTGGTGGCTGCGCCGACCCGACCATGCCGGCGCCCTCGTCGCGATCTGGGTTCAGGGTGAGGTTCTCGTCATCCGCCAGTCCTACCGGCCAACCCTGACCTTCCCGGGCGGCGGGCTGCGCCGCGGCGAAGCGCCGCTCGAAGCGGCCCGGCGTGAGCTGCGGGAGGAGATCGGCTTCGAGGCCGATGCCTCGGCCCTGACCTTGGCCTATGAGACGATCTGCCGCGTCGATTTCCGGCGCGACCATGTCTGCATCTTCGAGCTGCGGCTGCCGGCCGCCCCGGCCTTGCGGCTCGACCGGCGCGAGGTGGTCGCGGCCCGCTTCATGCAACCGGCAGAGCTGCGGCGCGCCCGCTTGTCACCGCCGGTTGCCTTTTACCTGGCCGGCCTGGCTGCTCCGCCGGGCACGCCTCCGGCGCCGGAGACGGATCCAGCAGACCCTCCTGGCTGAAGCTGACCCAGCGGCCATTGCCGATGATGACATGGTCGCGCAGACGGATGCCGAGGAGGCCGAGCGCCTCGGTCACGGCCCGCGTCATCGCCAGGTCCTCGCGCGAGGGGGTCGGGTCGCCGCTCGGATGGTTGTGCACCAGAATCAGCGACGCAGCGCGCAGCTCCAGCGCCCGCTTCACCACCTCGCGTGGATAGACCGGCGTGTGGTTGACGGTGCCGCGTGCCTGCGCCTCGTCGGCGAGCAGCCGGTCGGCGGGGTCGAGGAACAAGATGCGGAACTGCTCGACGCGTTCCCGCGCCAGCACCGCGGTCAGGTAGCCGATCAGCCGGTCCCAATGGCCGAGCACCGGCTGATGCATCACCTCGGCCCGTGCCAGGCGAAGCGCCGCGCCATGCAGCAGCTTCAGCGCGGCGATGCTGTGCGTCCCGAGCCCGGGCATGCCGCGCAGCTCGCGCACGGGTGCCGCCATTGCGGCGGCGAAGCTGCCGAAGCGCGCGAGCACCGCGCGGGCAAGCGGCGCGGGATCGACCGGCAACACCAGGCCCAGCAACACGTCCAGTAACTCGGCATCGGACAGGGCGTCGCCACGCTGCCCGAGCAGCATCCGGTGCAGCGCGGCGCGCCGCTCTTGCCAGGTGTCGCCGGCCGCGCCGGCGTCACACTCGCTCGTCCGCAGACGTGTCGCGCCTTGCGTCGAGAGCGGGAAGCCCTGGCTGTCGGCAAAGCCCGGCGGCAGTGCGGCGTGCGGGAGCCGGGCAGCCGAGGGTCCTTGCGCCATGGTTGCAGTTCTGCCGGAAAGAGATCAACGCCAAGGATAGAAGGCCTGGCGTCAATCATACAATCGTCTTGTAAGGCAGGATGGGCGCAGATCGACCTGCGGCGATCAGAGCAATCCCTGCTGCCGGCAGCTCAGCAGACCGTCCGCATCCTGCAGGACCTGGTCGTGCAGCACGATGGACAGGATCGCGGCGGCCTGGCCGAGCCGCGACGCCAGCCTGATCTCGGGCGCGTCGTCATACAGCCGGTGTTGCGGTCGCGCACGAACGAGGATCAGCGCGGTGGCGTGCAGCTCCAGCGCATATTTCAGGATCTCCCGGCAACAGGCGATTGGATCGAGCCCGCCCGGGCGGGACTCGTCCGCGAGCAGCCGGTTGCGATTGTCGAGGAACAGCACCCGCAGATGATCCGGCGGATCAGCCGGGCGTTCGGCCAGGTACTGGCTCAGCCGCTCCCAATTGCTCAGGATCGGACGGTCGCGCTGTTCCGCACTCGCAAGCCGTGCCGCGGCCTCGTCGACCAGCCGCAGCGCGACCACGCTGTCCGGCGTCAGCCCCGGGGTCGCCAGTAATTCGGATGGGGCGGCGGCGAGCACCGGGGCGAGGCCGCCGAACCGGTTGATCACTGCCTTGGCCAGGGGCTTGGTGTCGCGTCGGGGAATGCCCTGAAACAGCAGCATTTCCAGGATTTCGTAGTCGGCGAGCCCGTCGGGCCCAGCGGCAAGAAGCCGGTCGCGCATGCGCCCGCGATGGCCCGCCGGGCCGGTGCTGGCGAAAGGGCGCGCGGCAGTGCCCGCATTGTCTCGCGCCCCGGGACCCTCGGCGTCGCCGATCCGCACAGCAAGGGCGTGGGCACCTAACTCGGCCATCGCCATCGAAGATGGTGCATTTCGGCCGCAGATTGCAACCAGTGCGATAGAGCACGCACCGAGGTCTGCGTGTGCAGACGTGTCGCGGGATCGGACCAGTGGTTGCGGGGCCAGGATTTGAACCTGGGACCTTCAGGTTATGAGCCTGACGAGCTACCGGGCTGCTCCACCCCGCGCTGGTGTCCCGGCGCGCGCGTGCGCGGCGTCGGGGGAAGTGGGGTGGGCTGGAAGACCTGGCG
>DATJSJ010000144.1:0-83151 GCA_035504175.1 Acetobacteraceae bacterium | reverse complement strand
CGTCCACGGACGCTGCAGGCTGAGCACCGGCGAGAACTGGTCCCGCCCCGGCCCGTCGATCCCGCGATAATGATTGGCCCCGCCCCAATCGTTGTAGGCGGTCCAGGTCGCGGTCGGCAGGATCATCAGCAGCCTGCCGCGCCGCGTCGTCGCGGTCGGACGCACGACGAACCAATGGTGCTGCACGAACGGGCTGCCGTCACGCCGTTCGCAGGTGGAGATCACCTTGTAGAATCCCGAGCGCGCGTCGGCCGGAATCTGCCAGCGATGGCGCACCGGCCAATCGCAGCCGGTGCGATAGGCCGCCTCCGGCATCGCGGTGAACGCGCCCGGAAGATCGTCGCTGCGATGCACGCATTCCGGCGCCGCACCGTCGCGGACGATCTCGATCGACCAGCGTACGGCATTGGTGCTGCCGCGGAATGCGACCTCCTCGCCCGGCGCGTAGGAAATCGCATCGGTGTAGGTGTACACCTCCGGCCAGGCGGGATCCTCCCGTGGCCCCTCGTACCAGGAGAGATCCAGCCAGGACTCGTCAGCATGCATCCGCAACGGGCGGCGCGGCCCGAGATTGACGGGCCCGGTGATGCGGTGGGGCGTATGCTCGGCGCTCATGGCAATCCTGTCCTGTCGACGGTCACGATCAGAGGCGTCAGAGGCGGTAGGAGACGAGCTCGCCGGCAAGCCCCATGGTCACCCAGAGCGTGTCGCCCTGGGCGCAGAGATTGGTCGGATCGCTGCCCGGCCCGGTCACCACCATCTCGATCAGGTCGCCGGCGAGATCGAGGATTGCGATCCGGTCGCCGACGCTGCCGGTGACGAAGAGCCGATCGCCGACGAACGCCATGCCGTCCGGGCCGAACCCGGCGTCGAACAGGCACCACTCCGTCATCGCGCCGACCGCGTCGCCGTGCCAGGGAAAGCGGACGATGCGGTGCTCGGCCGTGATGCCGACGAGGAGCGAGCCGTCGGGATGGAAGGCAAGTCCGTTGGGAAATCCGGTCATGCGCGCGAGCCGCCGCAGCGAGCCCCCGGACGTCGCCAGCATGAGCTGACCGCCGAGATAGTCGCTACGCGTTCCAGGCTGCTCCAGCGCCTCCCAGTTCTGCGGATCGGTGAAGACGATGTCGCCCGAGCGCGAGAAGACGAGGTCGTTAGGGCGCCAGAGCGGCACCGCGTCGTCACCGACCGCGACGTCGCGGCAGCTGCCGTCGGCGTCGATGCGCTGGATGCGGCCGGAGATCTGCGGTGCGGCGAAGGCGAGACTGCCCTTGCCGTCGGGCGCGATGCCGCCGTTGTTCGCGACCCAGAGCGCGCCGTCCGGGCCCAGCCGCATCCCGTTCGGCGCGCCGGCGACCGTGCAGATCTCGCGCGTGGTGCCGTCGCGGAAGGCGCGGATCTTGCGATGCAGGAGATCGACGAAGGCGATCGAACCGTCCGGCAGGGCGACCGGGCCTTCGGGAAAGCCGAGACCGGTGACGTGAACGCGCCGATCCTTCATCGCCCGATGCTCCTCGGCAAGGTCGTCACGGATATTGCTCCATCGTCGAACGCGCGACCGGCGCCGGGGCCTGCACCGCGGCGGCGCCGAGCCGGGTTCGGGCGATCGCCGCTCCATTCGCGCGGGTCTCGTCCGGCGCAAAATGGCAGGCCACGGCGTAGCCGGTGGCGATCGCACGCAGCGGCGGCGCCTCGATGCGACAGATCGCCTGCGCCATCGGGCAGCGCGGATGGAACCGGCAGCCCGCGGGAATCGCCGCGGGATTGGGCGGGTCACCCGGCAGTACCGGTCGCTGCCAGGAGCGGTCGCGGCGCGCCGCGAGCGTCGGCGCGGCGGCGAGCAGCGCCTGGGTGTAAGGATGCAGCGGCCCCTGCATCACCGCCGGGCCGCCGCCGATCTCGAGGATCGTGCCGAGATACATGACCGCGATCCGGTCGGCGACATGGCCGAGGACGTCGAGGTCGTGCGAGATGATCAGGTACGCGATGCCGCGGGCGCGCTGGATCTGCAGCAGCAGGTTGACGATCTGCGCCTGGATCGAGGGATCGAGCGCCGAAGTCGGCTCGTCGGCGACGACCAGATCGGGATCGAGCGCCAGCGCGCGCGCGATCGCGATGCGCTGCAGCTGCCCGCCGGAGAACTCGGCGGGCCGGCGGCGCAGATCGAACTCGGGCAGCCCGACCTGCTCCAGCAGTGCGAGGATGCGCGGCTCGACGCCACCCGGCGGGCTCAGGCGATGCGCGGCGAATGGCTCGCGCAGGATCTCGCCGATCGTCATCGCCGGATTGAGCGAGGCGAGCGGGTCCTGGAACACGGCCTGCATCCGCCGACGGATCGGCAGCAGGGTGCGCGGACCGGCATGGGTGATATCCTGCCCGTCGAAGCGGATCGTGCCGGCGCTGGGTTCGATCAGGCGCAGTGCCAGGCGGGCCAGCGTCGACTTGCCGCAGCCACTCTCTCCCACGACGCCCACCGTCTCGCCGGACGCGATGCTGAGCGAGACATCATCCACCGCGCGGACCAGCGACCGGCCGCGGCGCTGGCGGAAGCTGCGGGCGACGTGATCCAGTGCCAGCACGCCGGTCACGCCGGGACTGCCGCGCGGGCCAGCGGATGGTGGCAGGCGAGCGCGCCCGCGGGCAATGGCTGCAGCGGCGGCACGACAACGGCGCAATCGGCCTCCGCACGCGGGCAGCGGGGATGGAAGGCGCAACCGGACGGGCGCGTCGCATGGCCGGGCGGCGTGCCGGCGATCGCCGGCAGCAACTGCTTGAACGGCAACTCCGAAATGGCCGCGCTCTGCATCAGCGCCCGCGTGTACGGGTGGCGCGGCGCACGCAGCACGCTCTCCGCCGAGCCGATTTCGGCGACGCGGCCGGCATACATCACCAGGATGCGGTCGGCGAGTTCCGCCACCACGCCCATGTCATGCGTTATCAGCAGCACCGCGAGCCCCATCTCCTGCCGCAGCTCCGCAAGCAGCGCGAGCACCTGCGCCTTGATGGTGACGTCGAGCGCCGTGGTCGGCTCGTCGGCGATCAGCAGCCCTGGCTGGCAGGCCAGCGCCATGGCAATCATCGCGCGCTGCCGCATGCCGCCGCTGATCTCGTGCGGATAGGCCTGGGCGACGCGCGACGCGTCGGGGACGTGCACGCGGGCGAGCAGCGCCACCGCGCGTCGCGCCGCCTCCTGCCGATCCGCCAGGCGGTGGATGTGCAGCGCCTCGGCGATCTGGGCGCCGACCGGGCGGGCGGGGTTCATCGCGCTGAGCGGATCCTGGTGAACCAGCCCGATCTCCCGCCCGCGAATGGGGCGCATCGCGACGTCCGGCAGGCCGGCGAGCTCGCGCCCGTGCAGCCGGATCGAGCCCGCAACCCGGGCCGATGGTGGCGTCAGCCCCATGATCGCACTGCCGGTCATCGACTTGCCCGAGCCGGATTCGCCGATCACCACGAAGAATTCCCCCGGGGCGACGTCGAAGCCGACCCCGTCCACGGCGGCGAAGTCGCCGCCGGTGCGGGGAAAGGTGACGCGCAGGTCGCGCACCGCGAGCATCAGCCGCCGCGTCCCAGGTGCCGGTCGCGGGCCAGCCAGTCGCCGGTGATCGAGAAGGCTGCCGTCGTCAGCATCACCATCAGTCCGGGGAACACCAGGTACCACCACGCATCGCCGAAATAGGACCGGGAATCGCGGATCAGCAGCCCCCATTCCGGCGTCGGCGACTGCGCGCCGAGACCGAGGAAGGAGAGTGCCGTGATCGCGACCAGCGCGTAGCCGATATCCGTGGTGACGCGGACGTTCACCTCCTGCACGACGAAGGGAATGATGTGCCGTCGCATCAGCGCGACGCCACGCACGCCGAGCGCCCGCGCCGCCTCGACATGCGGCCGCTCGCGAATGCGCTGCACCTCGCCGCGCACCAGCCGCGCGAAGCCGGGCCACCAGATCACCCCGAGGGCCAGGGCGACGCTGGACAATCCCCGGCCGAGCGCCGCCGCGACGGCGAGGGCCAGCACCAGGACGGGGAAGCCGAAGAACACGTCCACCACCCGCATCATCAGATTGTCCAGCCGGCGGCCCGCCATGCCGGAGATCGCGCCGTAGGCGACGCCGAACAGGGCGGCGCTGAACACGATTACGATCGCGAGGCCGAGCGAGTAGCGCGTGCCGTAGATGACGCGGGAGAAGATGTCGCGCCCGGCCTCATCGGTGCCGAACGGATGCGCCAGACCCGGCGGCTGCAGGCGATGCAGGATGTCGAGCGCGATCGGGCTGTGCGGCGCCAGCCAGTCCGGCACCAGGGCGAACAGCAGCAGCACGGCGATCGCAAGCCAGGCGATCACGACGATCGCCGGCGGCATCGGCGGGAGGCGCCGGGCGCGGCGGATCGCCAGGGCCGAGCCGCTCACGACGTCGCCTCGCGCATCCGCGGGTCGAGCCAGGGATAAAGCAGGTCGAGCCCGAGCGAGATCACCAGGAAGACGAGCGTCGAGACAATCGCCAGCGCCACCACCGGCGCGTAGTCGAACACTTCGAAGGATTGATAGGCGTAGAGGCCGATGCCGGGCCAGTCGAAGATCACCTCGACCAGGATCACCCAGCTGATCATGTAGCCGAACTGGATGCTGGTCGCCGCCAGCACCGGCGCGATCGCATTGCGCAGCACGTGGCGGTAGAGGATGCGGCCCGGCCCGGCGCCCTTGCCGCGCGCCGTCCGCACATACGGCCTGGCATATTCGGTGATCAGCGCCGCCCGCGACATGCGTGTTCCGACCGCGAGCAGGTTGATCACGATCGCCGCGGCCGGCAGCAGCAACGCGGCCAAGGCCTGGCCGAAGGCATGCAGATTACCGGCCAGCAGCGTGTCGATGAGCAGGAATCCGGTGACCGGCGGCGGCGGGATGGCGCGGATCGGAAAGCGGCCGCCGATCGGCAGCCAGCCGAGCCGATAGAAGAACACGAATTGCAGCGCCATGCCGAGCCAGAACACGGGGATGCCGCTGCCCAGCATGGTGAAGACGCGGATCGCGCCGTCCACCCAGCCGCCGCGCCAGCGCACCGCGAGAATCGCGAGGAACCAGCTCGCCAGCAGGTAGAGCACGAAGCTGAAGATCAGCAACTCGAGCGTGGCCGGCAGGAACGCACGCAGATCCTCGGCGACCGGACGATTGGTGCGGATCGAGCGGCCGAAATCGCCGTGCAGCAGCCCACCCATATAGGCGACGTACTGGCTGAGGAGCGGCCGGTCCAACCCGTATTCCGCCCGGATGCGCGCGACCGCCTCCGGGCTTGCGTTCTGGCCGGCGAGGAAAGCGGCCGGATCCGCTGGCACCACGCGGCTGAGAAAGAAGGTCAGGGTCGCGACGACGAACAGGATCAGCAGCGACCAGGCGCCGCGTCGCGCCAGCAGGCCGAGCACGTGCTGGCTACTTCTGGTACAGCTCCCACAGCCGGACGTTGATGTACTCGGCCGGATCGATGCGATAGCCGCCGATATGGTTCGGCACCGGCACGTCGGTCTTCGGGCGCGCCGCCCAGATGATACTGTGCGACGCGATGATCATCTGCGAGGCCCGCTTCAGCATGTCATAGCGCTGCTGCGGATCGGTCACGGAGGAGATCTGCGCCACCAGCTTGTCGAAGGCCGGATTGTCGTAATGCGCGGTGTTGTAGTAGCCGCCGGTCGTGTAGTGCGCGGCGAGAAACTTGGTCGCATCCACCGGGCTGAGGTTGGCGTTGCCCAGGATGAAGCAGTTGCTGTGGTTCGACTTGATCGCGTCGATCGCCTGCACGAAGGGCAACTGCTCGATCTTCACCGTGATGCCGATCTGCGCCGCCGACGCCTGCAGCACCGTGCCGGCGAAGGCGAATTCCGCGAAGCCCGATGGGACCGAGCAGGTCATCACCGGATTCTTCACGCCGGACTTGTCCAGCGCCGCCTTGGCCGCGGCGATGTCCTGCTTGATCGGTGCGAGGTCCTTCTCCGGGCTGCCCGGCACCCAATCCGGGATCGGGCCGCGCGGCGTGACCGAGGAGCCCTGATAGTACTGCGTCATCGCGTCATAGTCGAAAACCTTGACCAGGGCGTCGCGGAAATCGATGTTGCTCGTGGGCGCCAGCGTGTTGTTCAGGTAGATCGCCGGCCAGGCCCAGAGATTGTTGCCTTCCACCAGGTGAAACCCGGGCAGGTGGCCGATGCGCAGCGCCTCGTCGCGCGGCACGAAGTTGGCGAGGTCATATGCACCGCCCTCCAAGCCACGAGCGCGCGTCGCGGCATCGGTGACGAAGCGATCGATCACGCGGTCGAACGGCTTGTCCGGAAAATGACCCCACCAGTGCGTGTTGCGTTGCAGGATGATCTGCTCGCCGCGCGTCCAGCTCACGAAGCTGTACGGGCCGGTGCCGTTGGCGTGGTCGGTGAAGTAGGCTTCGCCGTGGTCCTTGGGGTGCGCGGCGATATCGGCGGCCGACATGATCTCGATGCGACTCAGATTGGCGGCCAGATACACGTCGGGCTGTTGCGTGGTGATGCGCACCGTGTACGGATCGACGACCGTTACCTGCTTGATGTCGGAGACGAGGTAGCTCTGCCCCTGCCCGATCGCGAGATCGCGGTCGATCGTCGCCTTCACGTCCGCCGCCGTGAACGGCTGGCCGTGCTGGAAGGTGACGCCATGACGCAGCGTGAAGGTCCAGTCGGTGCCGTCACGCTTCCAGGTCAGGGCGAGCGCCGGAAGCAGATGATCGGGGTGCTCGAGTTCGAAGTTGGTCAGATGGTCGTAGACGTTGCGCGCGACGGTCAACTCCTGGTTCACGTTGACCTTGGCCGGATCGATGGTCGCCGGCTCCGCCGCCTCGGCCCAGACGAGAGTGCTGGGTTCCGCCGCGCGAAGCGGAGTCGCGCCCGATGCCGCGAGTCCGATCAGCGGTCCCAGGGCGACGATGCACCAGCGATATCGGTTCATCCCAACCTCCGATCCCCATTTGCCCGTTTCATGCACCAGCGGCGCATCGACGGTCCTGCGCCGCCGCTTGTCGCGGCGGTCTTTCCTTCAGCCGGTCACGCTCTGCGGGCCGATGCTCCGCTCCATCCTATATCGTATACGCCGGGGCACCCGAAATGGAAGATGGCGGGGCAGCGCATTCTCATGACCTTAGGGCCTGCGGCGCCGAACGGCCTCGGTCCGGGAAACAGGCCTCCAGACCCCAATCCCCGCGGCGACGCGCCAGTGCCAGTTCGACGGCGCCTGACGGTAAGCACGGGCGTCCGCGTTCGAGAGCGCGGCGAAGCCAGTGGCCATCGTCCGCCGGTCGTGTCGGACCGGGGCGATCTGCCGCCAGACCATCCGGGCACTGCGACCTCCCGGCCATTTGCCAGTACCCGCGCGGTTTGGGAACGAAATACGGCGATCACGCGCTCCGCACGGCTTGCATCGTGCGGGTAGCCGATCGCTGAAGGATGACCCTGAATCGGATTGCCGTCATTCACCGCGGCGCACTCAGCGGGGAAGCGGGTGCCGAACGCATCCGCAACTCGATTCGTTGGTCGCCCGGAACACGGGACGGGAAAGCGACCTCGCACCACTCAACCCCCGATGCGCTCCAACGTCGCTGCAATCTCCTCGCGCGAGGCGCCGCCGCCGAGCAGCGCGGCCAGCGCGACGCGTGTCTTGACGGCGCTGAGGTCGCCCGCGAACAGCGCCCCGGCGCGCAACACATCCCGGCCGCCTCCGTCGCCGCCGTAGATCGGCTGCGTCCGGCCTTGCGGACATCGTGAGGAGATGACGACGACGATCCCGGCGGCGATCGCCTCCGTGATCGCCTCCAGCACCGCGCGCGTGACGTTGCCGCGGCCGAATGCTTCGATCACCAGGCCACGGGCGCCAGTCGCGATCGCGCAGCGCACGAAGCGCCCGTCGCTGCCCATGGCGAGCTTGACCAGATCGACGGCCGGCTCGATCCGCTCCGCCCGGATGGTGGTGCGCAGCACCGGGCGTCGGTGCAGGATGATCCGGACGCCGTCGATCTCGCCGAGCTTGCCGTGCTCCATGGAGGTGAACGTACCGGTGCGGTAGGCGTGCGTCTTGGTGGCGTCGCGGGCTGCGTGGAACTCCTGCTCGAACATGATGACGCTGCCCAGTCCGGTGAGGCCGGATGCGGCGAGTTGCACCGCCTGGGCCAGATTACGCGGCCCGTCGCCGTCGGTCGCGTCGGCGTCGCGCTGTGCGCCGGTGAACACGCAAGGCTTGTCACTCGCGACCAGCAGGTCGGCGAGAAAGGCGGTCTCCTCCATCGTATCGGTGCCGTGCGCGATGACCACACCTGCGACATCCGACCGCTCCAGATGCGTGGCAACGCGCCGAATAAGGAGAAAGGCGTGCTCGAGGTCGAGATTGTAACTTCCGATTCGAGCGAAATCGTCCACCTCGACCGCGACGTCGGCTGGCAACGGCGGCAGCAGGCCGAGCAGCTCGCCTCCGCTCGCGGCGACGGTCACGTCATCGCCGGCGGCGTTGCGCCGCGATGCAATGGTGCCGCCGGTGGTCACGAGAACAACGTTTCGCATGCAATCCCTCGAAAACGCCGGGAAGCCAACCGCTCGGAACGCGTACGGCCGGCGCGTAACCGGCGGTCAATGCGCCAGGCTGTGCATCACGCGATAGAGATCGGCCTTGCCTTCGAAGCCGATGCCTGGCAGGTCCGGCATGGTGATGTAGCCGTCCACGACCGAGACCCCGTCAGGGAAGCCGCCGAAGGGCTGGAACAGATCGGGATAGGATTCGTTGCCGCCGAGGCCGAGCCCCGCGGCGATGTTCAGCGACATCTGGTGGCCGCCATGCGGGATGCAGCGACGCGGCGACCAGTTGTGGGCGGCCAGCATGTCCAGGATGCGCAGATATTCGACCAGGCCATAGCTCAGCGCACAATCGAACTGCAGCCAGTCGATCTCCTTCCGCAGCCCGGCGTAGCGGATCAGATTGCGCGCGTCCTGCGTCGAAAACAGGTTCTCGCCCGTCGCCATCGGTCCGTCATACTGGCGGCAAAGCTCTGCCTGCAGCGCGTAGTCCAGCGGGTCGCCAGGCTCCTCGTACCAGAACAGCTCGTAAGCCGAGAGCGCGCGGGCATAGTCGAGCGCCTGCGCCAGCTCGAACCGGCCATTGGCGTCGACGGCAAGTCGCTGACCGGGACCGAGCAGCGACAGCACCGCCTCGATCCGCCGCAGGTCCTCGGACAGCGGCGCGCCGCCGATCTTCATCTTCACCGTGGTGTAGCCATGATCGAGATAGCCGCACATCTCGTCCCGCAGCGCGCCGATCGCCTTGCCGGGATGGTAGTAGCCGCCCGCGGCGTAGACGAACACGCGTGGTTCCGGCGCGCCGCTGCCGTGGCGATCCGCGAGCAGCCGGAACAGCGGTCGTCCCGCGATCTTCGCCACCGCGTCCCAGACCGCCATATCGATCGTGCCGATCGCGACCGACCGCTCGCCATGGCCGCCCGGCTTTTCGTTTCGGAACAGGGCCGCCCAGATTCGGTGCGGGTCGAGATTCTCCCCGGTGTCGTCGAGCAGACTGCCCGGCTCGGCCTCCAGCAGGCGGGGACGGAATCGCTCACGTATGAGATGTCCCTGGCCATAGCGGCCGTTCGAGTTGAAGCCGTAGCCGATCACCCGCCGCCCGTCGCGCACGACGTCGGTGACCAGCGCCACCAGGCTGATCGTCATTCGGGAGAAATCGATATAGGCATTGGCGATCGGCGACGCGATCGGCACCGTCTGCTCGCACAGATCGACGATGCGCACGGCGGTCTCCTCCCTCTTTGCAGCGTCGACGCTGCCGGCTCAGCGGCGGCGCACCATCTCCGCGATGCGGTCGCCGAGTGCACCGGTCGAGGCGCTGCCGCCGAGATCGGGCGTCAGCGGGGCGTCGGGTGCCACCAGCGTCGTCTCGATCGCCTCGAGCACGTGCGTCCCGGCCTCCACCGCGCCGAGATGGTCGAGCATCATTGCGGCCGCCCAGATCTGGCCGATCGGGTTGGCGATCCCACGCCCGGCAATGTCCGGCGCCGATCCGTGCACCGGCTCGAACATGGAGGGATGCGCCCGCTCGGGATTGATGTTGGCGGACGGCGCGACGCCGATCGTGCCGGTCACGCCGGGGCCGAGATCTGAGAGGATGTCGCCGAACAGGTTGGAGCCGACGACGACGTCGAATCGCTCGGGCGACATGACGAAGCGCGCCGCCAGGATGTCGATGTGATACTGGTCGGTGCGCACGTCGGGATAGGCCTCGGCCATCGCCGCGAAACGCTCGTCCCAGAACGGCATGGTGTGGAAGATGCCGTTGGATTTCGTGGCGGAGGTGACGTGCGGGCGCCCCAGGCGTCGCGCCAGCTCGAAGGCATAGCGCAGAATCCGGTCGGTGCCCTTGCGGGTGAACACCGCTTCCTGCACGACGAATTCATCCTCGGTTCCCGCCTTGAATCGGCCGCCGATCTGGGAATACTCGCCCTCGGTGTTCTCCCGCACGACCCAGAAGTCGATCTGGCTGTGCCGCACGGGCGGCGCGATGCCGGGCAGCAGTCGCACCGGGCGGAGATTGACGTACTGGTCGAATTCGCGGCGGATCGGAATCAGCAGGCCCCAGAGCGAGATATGGTCGGGCACGCCGGGGAAGCCGACCGCGCCGAGCAGGATCGCGTCATGGTCGCGCAGTCGTGCGATTCCGTCCGCCGGCATCATGTGGCCGGTCGCGCGATAGGTTTCGCAGCTCCAGTCGAAATGCCGCGGTCGCAGGCTGAAGCCGTGCGCTGCTGCCGCGGCATCGAGGACCTTCAGCGCCTCCGGCATCACCTCGCGGCCGATCCCATCGCCGGGAAGAACGGCGATCGTGAACGCGGTCATGCCGGCGCGTCCGGTCGTCCGCCCGCATCCCACCAGCGCAGCATGTCGCGCCCGTTCCAGTGCAACACGCCCTCATGCTGGTTGATGTAGGCGTAGACCTCCTCGAGATAACGGATGCGGTGGGGCTGGCCGGAGATATAGGGATGGATCGCGATCGCCATGAATTTCGGACGCTCCACCGATTCCGCGTAGAGCCGGTCGAAACTGTCACGGCAGCGCTGCAGCCAGTACGGGGATTCGTGATGCTGCACGATCATCGTCGGGATGTCGTTCAGTTCCACCGTATAGGGCAGCGTCAGCAGCGTCCCGTGGCGGGTCGTGATCTCGGTCGGTTCCTCGTCATAGACCCAGTCGCCGACATATCGGATGCCGGCCTCGGCCAGCAGGTCGGGCGTCTCCAGCGTCTCGGTCAGGCCCGGCCCCAGCCAGCCGACCGGGCGGCTGCCGGTGAAGTCCGCGATCGTGTCGAGCGAGCGCCGGATCATCCCGGCCTGGTCCTCGATCTTGTGGATCGGGATCTGGTCCCAGGCATGGCCCATGAACTCCCATCCGGCGTCCCGCGCCTGACCGGCGACGCGCGGATAGTCCTCGCAAACCCTGGCATTGATCGACAGCGTCGGGCGGATGCCGAGCTCCGCGAACAGGCGAAAGAAACGCCAGACACCGACGCGCATTCCGTATTCGTGCCAGGCCCAGTTCGGCAGATCGGGTATGAGCGCCTGTCCGGTCGGCGCCGGCAAGATCTGGCGCGCCATCGGCCGCGCGATGTCCCAGACTTCCAGGTTGACGATGCTCCAGACGACCATCCGCGCCCCGTCCGGCAGGCGGAGTGGCGGGCGGTCCACGATGGCGGAATAGGTGGCGCGCTCACGCGGGGTCATGGGCTGGCTCCTGCGGCAAGGGCTGGCCCGGAGCACGCGCTCCGGGCCGGGCAGAGACTATTTCGGCACCGGGATCGGCTTGACCAGGTTCGGTTCCAGCCAGTCCGCGGGCGCGGTGCACTTCGTGCAGTTCACGCCGGGCAGGTTGTCGGCGTAGCGGATCGCGGGCAGAGGATGGATCGTCATGCCGGCGACCGGCTCACCCTTCTGCACCGCGTTCAGGTCGAGTTCGGGCAGCAGCTTCGCATTCAGCGCCGTGTCGATGAACAGCGGCGGCACCTTCGCCGCCGGGAAGACGTTGCACCCGTTCTCGAACGAATTGCCCGAGCACATCTTGATGTCCTGGTACGGCACCCAGGGCAGCGGATATTCGATGTTGTGGCTGGTCGGCTTCAGCTTGCCGGTCAGGACTTCCATCATGACCTTGAACGCGTAGGGACCGACGGCCGGGCCGGCGCTGGAGGAAAGCCCCTTCAGCCCCTTCGCCTGCAGCGCCGGATCGCCGATCGCGAGACGGTAGCCGTTGTTCGACTGGCCCGCGATCACCACCAGCCGGTTCGGCCGCGCCTTCATCACCGCCTGGAGCGAGCCGTACGTGCCGTCGACCGTCCAGATCGCGTCGAGATTCGGATGCGCCGCCAGGATCTTCGAGACGCCCTCCTGCGACAACGCGTCGTTCCAGTTGCCGTAGAACTCGCCGACGATCTTGATGCCGGGAAAGCGATGGAAGACGCGCAGCGCCTGCTCGTCGTAGACCTTGGTGACGGCGGTGCCGGCGACGCCGTGGTTGATCACGACCTCGCCCTTGCCGCCGAGCGCATTGACCATCCACTGCGCCGAATTCGCCCCGTAGCGCGCCGTGATGTTGCTCACGTTGTAGGCGCAAGGGGCGGTCACAGTGGAATCGTAGGTGAAGACGAGCACGTGACGCTGACAGGCCTGGTGGATCGCGCGGTTCAGCGCGGTGGACGACAGCGGATACAGGATGATCGCGTTGGCGCCCGCCGCGACCATGCTCTGCAGATCGGAGATCTGCCGCTGCACATCGGTGCCGGAGATCACCGTCTTGAACTGGACGTCCTTGTCGTAGGGCGGCGTCTCGGCCAGCGCCTTGATGCCGTTCGCGGCCGCCGCCTGCCAGATGTTCCCGCTATAGCTCATATCCAGGAACACCTTGTCGGTCTTCGCCGACGCCCCGGACTGCGGCGCGAGGCCGGCCGCAGCCAGCAAGGCGATGCCGCCGAGCGCGGATTGCGCGGCCCGCTTCAGCCGCAAGGTTCGATCAGCCATCCCGGTCTCTCCCCAGATTGTGGATTTAACTTCCGGTCCCGCTCCACCGCTCGCTTTGCAGGACCAGCGCGAAGACGATGATGGCGCCTTCGATGATGTCGCGCAGGCCCTGGGACAGGCTGAGCACGGTGATCACGGTCTCAAGCGCACTCAGGAACAGCGCGCCGGCGAAGGTGCCGAGATAGATCCCCCGCCCGCCGGTGACGCGCGCCCCACCGATCACCACCGCGGCAATCGTCGGCAGCAGCAGCGGATTGCCCATATCCAGCGTCGCAGCCGAGGAATAGCCGGCGAGCAGCAGGCCCGACAGGCCGGCGCATAATCCGCTGATTCCATAGGCGAGGATGGTCAACCCGCCGATCGGCAGGCCCAGCACGCGCGCGGCGCCCGGGCTGCTGCCGATCGCATACAGCTTGCGCCCTTCCGTGGTGCCGTTCTGCAGCACCGTCGCCACGATCACGAAGCCGAGAATGAGCCAGACCGGCAGCGGTACGCCGAGCCAGCGACCGCTCATCAGCGCCTGCAAGGCCGGCGCCACCGGCTCCTGCGCCAGGCCGGCGGTGAAGCCGAGGCCCGCGCCGAAGAAGGTGATGCTGGACGCGAGCGTCATGATGAACGGCGGCACGTTCGCAACCGCGATGCCGATGCCGTTGACCAGTCCGATGCCGAGACAGGTCGCAAGCGTCGCCGGAACCGCCCAGATAAGCGCGCCGTTCTGGCCGTTGGTCAGCACCGAAATCATCATGGCGCTGAGCCCGATGACGACGCCGATCGAGAGATCGATGCCGCCCAGCAGAATGGCGAGCCCCTGGCCGAAGGACGCCACCACGAGGAAGATCGAGGTCACCAGCACGGCGCTGAACTGCTGCACCAGGCTGGATCCGGGATTGAGCGCCTTGGTCGCCCCGATCAGCAGGATCGCGCAGGCGAGCACCACCGCCGCGGGCAGCAGGTTCGCATTCACCCGGCGCCGCGCCGGTGCCGTGTCGGGCGAGGGCTCCGAGTCGGCGGCAGCGCTGATGTCGGGTTCGAGCACCTAGCCGGCCCTCCGCAGCGGCCGGCGCGCGATGGCGGCGGAGAATGTGCCGATGAACACGGCGAGCAGCATGATGATGCCGCTGAAGACGTTCGTATAGAATTCGGCGGCGCCGAGCGCGAACAGCATCTTCTGCATCACCGTCAGCAGGCCGGCGCCGACGATGCTGCCGAACACGCCACCGCGGCCGCCGGACAGCGACGTGCCGCCGATCGCGACCGACGCATACATGAACAGCAGGAACGAGTCGCTCGCCCGCGGATCGCCGCTGCCGGTCTCCGCGCTCAGCATGTAGCCGGCGAAGCCATAGGCGATGCCGGCGAGCACGAAGGCGGCGAGCCGGGTGCGGCGCACGTCGAGGCCGGAGAGGCGCGCCGCACCCTCGTCGGCGCCGACCGCATAGATCGCGATGCCGGTACGGCTGCGCGCGAACAGCAGCCAGAGCAGGACGATGCCGGCAATGATCAGGGCCGCGACCGGCAGCGATGTGCCGATGTCTCCGGTCAGGCCGTTGGCAATGACGTCCGCGACTTCGCCGCCCGGCGCCGAGAGGATCATCAGCGCCACGCCCTCACAGGCGATCATCGTGCCGATGGTCGCGGCCAGCGACTGCAGCCGCAGCTCCGCGACCAGCCAGCCATTGACCAGGCCGACGGCCGCGCCGATCGCGAGCACGAGGACGAGCGATCCGCCCCAGCCGAGCGAGCCGGTGCTGGTGGTCGCGACCGTCGCATTGGCGATCGCGATCACGCCGATGCCGGAGAGGTCGAGCTCGCCCGCCAGCACGACGATCGTCAACCCGGCGGCCGCGATCGCCAGCACGACGGTATTGTCGAGCAGGTTGGTCAGGCCGAACAGCGAGAACGCGCTCGAGGCATGCAGACCATAGATGAGATACATCGCGACATAGAGGACGACCGCGACCAGCGGCCCGGTCGCGGGACGGAAGGATCGCGGCCAGCGCACGCGTTCGCTCATCCCGCCGCCTGCTCCGGCCCGCCGGTCCGCCGCGGCGCGTGGCCGGCGGCCAGCGAGAGGATATGCTCCTGCGACAGCGCCGTGCCCGCGACCTCGCCGATCACCCGGCCGCGGTAGAGCACGATGCAGCGATCGCAGAGATGCACCAGCTCGTCGAGCTCCGTCGAGTAGAACAGGATCGCGCCGCCGTCGCCCACGAAGCCGCGCATCATGCGATAGATGCTCTGCTTCGCGCCGACATCGACCCCGCGCGTCGGATCGAACAGCAGCAGACAGCGCGACTGCGCGATCAACGCCCGCGCCAGCACCGCTTTCTGCTGATTGCCGCCGGAGAGGGCCGCGATGTTGCGCGGCAGGTACCGGGTCGCCAGGTCGACCGCCGGCAGGATGCGCGCGACCATCGTCCGCTCCCGGCGCCGGTGCAGCAGGTGCAGAGGACTCGCCCGCTCGATGACCGGCAGCGAGATATTGGCGGCGGTGGCAAGGTCCTTGAAAATGCCTTCGGTCTTGCGTTCCTCCGGCACCAGCACGACGCCGGCGGCACGCGCCGCCCGGGGCGAGCGCATGCCGCGCGGTCTGCCGTCGATCTCGATCCGTCCGCCGCGCAGCGGATGCAGGCCGACCAGTGATTTGAACAGCGCGGATTGCCCGTGGCCTTCCAGCCCGGCGACGCCCAGGATCTCGCCGGACGCGAGGGTGAAGCTGATCTCCTCGACACCGTCGCCGGCCAGCCGCTCGGCGCGCAGCGCCGGCGCGGCCTGCGCGCGGATGGCGGAGGGCGCCGGCGCGAACTGCTCGACCGCCGAGCGCCCGGCCATGCTGCGGAAGATATCCTCGTCGCGCATGGCCGCAACGACGCTGTCGAGCACCTTGCGGCCGTTGCGCAGGATGACGCAGCGGCGGCAGAGGCGGCGGATCTCATCGAGCTTGTGACTGATGTAGAGCACGGACCCGCCGCGCGCGACCGCTTGCTGCACCAGGGCGAACAGCCATTCGCGGTCGGCCAGTGCCGCCGTCGGCTCGTCGAGCAGCAGCAGGCGCGGATTGCGGTGCATCGCCCGCACGATCTCCACGCGCTGCCGTTGGCCGAGCGGCAGGTCGCCGACCGGCCGCGCGGGATCGATATCGGTGACGCCGTGCGCGCGCAGGATCCGCTCGGCTTCCTGCTCCAGCCGGCGCACCGGCACCAGTCGCGCCCGCGTGATGGTCGGTCGCGGCAGGAACAGGTTGAGGGCGACGGAGAGCGTGACGACCAGGCTGAGCTCCTGGAAAGCGGTCGCGACGCCCTGCCGCCGCGCATCGTTGATGTCGTGCGGATGGTACGGCGCGGCGGCGAGGCGCATCTCGCCGGTGTCGGGCGTGATCACGCCGCTCAGCGCCTTGACCAGAGTGGATTTGCCGGCGCCGTTCTCGCCGAGCAGCCCGCACACCTCGCCGGGGGCAAGCTCGAAGGACACGTCGTGCAACGCGACGGTCGCGCCGTAGCGTTTGCCGATCGCACGGATTTCGAGCACGGGCGAACGCTGCGGCGCGGCGTCCACGTCGTTCAGCCCGCGCCTGTTGCCGGCGCCGTTCCGGACGCGCGGACATTCGCGTCGCGCATGCCGCCCTCCATTCCCGTCGCGGCGTCCGATGGAGCCATCTCAGATGGTCAGACCAGGACCTGTCGGTATGACCATACTGGCCGGATCGCGTCAATCGAAACTTGACCGCACACGAGGAAGAGACGCACGGTTTCTCCCCGACGACCGCGTCACCAGGACAGCGCTTGGTTCAATGCTCGTCCGATGGTCGGACCAAAGGGGGACGCAGACGAGAAACGCACGGTCACCGGTGTCACAGATGGCAGTCCGCCGGATCCAGGCGATGATCCTGGACGGCACGTTCGCTGCCGGGGAGCGGTTGCCTGCCGAGCGCCGCCTGGCGGAGCGGCTGGCGATCAGCCGCGCTTCGTTGCGCGAAGCATTGTCGACGCTCGAAACGCTCGGTGTCGTCCGGAGCGAGCCGCATCGCGGCACCTTCGTTGCCACGGACATGGCCGGCGAAACCTCACCGCAGCCGGCCTGGCGTTTCGCCAGCCGCTACGCGCTACCCGAGGTCTATCAGTTTCGTCTGCTCACCGAGTCGTACGCCGCCCGGCTGGCAACCATGGCCATCACCGATGTCGACGTGCAGGCACTGCAGAACATCGTCCGCGACTTCAAGGAGGCGACCCGGGTCCTCGACCTGGTCGCCGCGGCGCAGGCGGATTTCGACCTGCATCACCGGGTCATGCAACTCTCCGGCAACCGCATTCTCGCCGATCTGCACGGCACCTACGCCGAAGTGCTGCAGGAGAGCCAGCTCATGCCGGTCGCGCGGCATGAACGCGTCTGGGAAACGGTCGACGAGCACGAGAAGCTGATGCAGGCGATCAGCCGCCGCGATCCCGACGGGGCGGAGTACTACATGCGGCTACACATCACCCGGGCGGCGGATCGCGCCGGCATCGCACTCAGCGACACGCCGCCGCGCTTCGCCGCGCTCCCCGCCTTGACCCGGTCGGCACCCGGCCGAACGACCGAGAGTGCCGCATGACGCGGGAAGACGCCGGCGCGGCCGCGTCGCGAAACTCACCGGACATCGTTCGTCGATCGCACGGCGGGCGCCGCCTTCCGGTCGATCCGCGCTCGGCCCCATCGTGATCGGAGCGGGCCGACACCAGCGCGCCGGTGTGGGCCGAGTAAAGATGCGTGTTCACCGCGACGCACTGCAAGCGGATCAGGGCCAAGATCGACCGCATTGTCCGCCAGGAAGGGAATCGGGCACCGTTATCCGCTCGAACACGCGCTGGATGTCAGAACGGCGGCGCGAAGCGCGTGGATCGGCCCGGCGGGTGGCCAGCAGGATCAATCGGGTGTGCCGGTCCGAGTAGCCCTTCTCTCGCAGAGCAATGTAGACGGCGTCGTCCAGGGTCCGCGTCATGAGAAGCGACCTGATGCGTTCTGCGAGGAGCCGCTCCTGTCGGGGCGCCAGGCCGAGGCGGGCCAACAGGACCGCCAACTTTCTGGCGGTGTCGGGCCGCATAGGCGGCAGCGCCGCAGCGGTCAGTTGCATGCCTAGCTCCTTTGCTACCGGAGCGGGCGCTTGTAGCTCACGATTTCGCGATCGTCTACCTCCTATGCCGGGGCGGCGAGACAGGGATCCGGTCGGGCGTTGCCGCGCTGGCCACCGAGGCAAACAATGCCGCCTGCGCGCCAGCCGCTGCCAACCGCCGGCGGAGGGCCGTTCGTGACTCGCATGGCGGATCTGTTCGGCGCACCGGCGCTGCCCGGTCTCGCCTCGGTGGGCGACTTCGTCACGACCGTCGAGGAGCAGGCGCTGATTGCAGCGATCGATGCCGCCGATCTGTCAGCATTCCGGTTTCAGGGGTGGACCGGCAAGAGGCTGACGATCTCCTACGGGTGGGCGTATGACTTCGACCAAGGTCGGCTTCGGCGCGGCGACCCGGTGCCCGACTGGCTGCTGCCGTTTCGAGACCGCGCGGCGCAGTTCGCGCGGTTGCCGGCGACCGACTTCGTCCAGGCGCTGCTGATTCGCTACGATCCCGGCGCCGGCATTGGCTGGCACAAAGACCGTCCGGTGTTCGAACACGTGGTCGGCGTCTCGCTCGGCGCGCCGGCGACGATGCGATTCCGGCGGCGGCGCGGCGACAGGTTCGAGCGCGTGACTATGCCCCTTGCGCCGCGTGGCGCCTACCACCTGAGCGGCGCGGCGCGACACGAGTGGGAGCACAGCATCGCCGCGATGGACCGGACCCGCTGGTCGGTGACGTTTCGCAGCCTGGCATAGCGGAGCGGCGGCATCAGCGCATGATCCAGAGGTAGCTCAGCTCGGTCAGATCATCTCGCCCGCCTAGCGCACGCCGGCTTTGACGCCCGCGAGCGCGGTGCCGACATTCGCCGCGTCGACAATCAGCGGGCCGGTCAAAATCTGCGTCGTCGGCGACTGCATTCCGTAGGTCACATACGAGTCGAGGAGGAAGACCGAGAGATATCCCTGCAGATATCCCTGCTGGTCGACGGCGAACATCTGCGTGCCGCTCTTGATGCGGTCCAGACTGGCCTGATCCGTGTTGAAGGTGCCGAGTTTCACCCGTTGCTGCGCGCTGGCCTCCGTGATGGCGACGGCGGCACTGTTGGCGTCCTGGTTGCCCATGGTGATGACGCCGTCAATCGTCGTGTCCCGCAGGAGCGTTGCCTTGAGCGCTTCCGATACCGCCGTCGGGTCGCCGAAGCTGCTGGCCGGCAATGGCAGCTCCTTCGAGTGGAAGCCGGCCTTGGCCAGGCCGTCAAGCACGCCCTTGCACCGCGCTTCGAGGTTCACGGCGCCCGGGACCGTATTGACGCACAGAACGTTCTTCACCCCCTTGGCGGCAAAATACTCTCCGGCCGCCAGGCCCGCGAGAGATTCGTCCGTGCCGACATAGTTCAAGGCGGCGAGTTGCTTTGCCTTGTCGGCCCCGCCGGAGTTGTAGACCAGGATCGGAATGCCGGCCTTCTTTGCGGCTTCGAAGGCGGAATCCTCGGCACCCGGCACCCAGTCCGGTGCGGCGACTCCAGTGGCACCCTGGCTGATCGCCGTCCGAATGAGAGCGGCTGCGTCCGGACCGATGTTGTCGTAGGTTTGCAGGGCCAGGTAGTTCACGCTGCCGCCGCGGGACTTGACGAGCCTGGCCGCATCGTCGATGCCGCGCTTCACGACTGCGAAGAATGGATCGTCCGCCCTTCCGCCGATGATGGCGATCTTGGCGCCATTTGCGAACGCCGTCGGTGCGACCGCCAGCGCGACCACTGTCGCAAGTGCGGCTTGACGCAATGCCTTCGACAGTTTCATGTCTTTCCCCTCCCGTGGGATTTCATTCGGCGACCGGGTCAAGCCGAGCGAGTGCCTTGTTTGCCTTGCAGCAAGCGCTGTTGAAGAAGGCCGGTCTGCACCTCATTCGTCAGTCATGAACCGGACCGTCCTGCCAGGCCGATACGGGGGCGTCATGAGCCCTTCGACCAACATTGCCCGATGATCCGAGATTCATGCAGTCCTCTACAGGGATTCGTCCAGTCTTGGACAGGCGCTCGCGTGCCGCCGCGTCTGCGATCACTATCGATTCACGAAGGATCGGCGTCCAGAAACAAGCTGATTGAAAGCCATCAGTCGCGCTTGGTTCGGGCGTGCCGGGCGCTGCGGCGCAAGGCACCGCGCGCCTGGGCGCATGATGGCGCTCACGCCGACATCCCGGTTGGCGCACACGAGTTCCGAAGAATGCCAACGGATCAGCGGCACGTCCGACACTCCGCTTGGCGACGCATCAGAGTGCCGAGGGAGCACTCTCCACTTGTTCAGCCGGCGATCGAGCGCCGTCGGAAGGCACCTGACTCGGAACGCGTGCGTCGATCCAACCGTCTTGACCAGGGAGCACACCAAGCTCTCGCCTGCGATCACCTGTCGGATCAAACTTTTCCGAATGTCCGGAAACTCGGGGTCCAACGCGACTTGCGCGGCTCCTCCCCGACGCGCACAGGTAGACAGCGCACCTTCCCGCGTCTCAGGCTGGCGCCGATCGGCTTCAATCAGCCTGGCAAGCACTCGGGCAGGTTCTGCGGGCCATAGAGTACGATCGGAACCGTCGAGACATAGGGCGGCGCGACCGCGTTCGCGCCTTCGAAGCCGAAATGGTGCATCAGCACCTCGAGCGCGAACTGCGCCTGAAGCTCGGGGCTTTGGTCAATCGTCAGGGTCATCAACCCTGCTTCCAGATAGGCGTAGGTGTAGGTGGTCAGTTCGTGGCCGACGAAGATGGGCCGGGCCGGCAGCAGGCCGGCCCGGATCGCCCCGGCGACGCCCCGGTTGCCCGCACCCACGTTGTAGACGGCGACGGTTTCGGGATGCCGCCGGAACGCATCCCGAAGCTGCCACTCGGAGCGGGCCGCGTCATCGCGACCCTCGAGGATCTCCGCCAGCGCGAGATGCGGCGCTTCGGCCGTCAGCTGATCCCTCACGCCATGCACCCGTTCGGCGTGGGACTGAAACCCGAGATGGTTGCACAGGACCACGACCTTGCCCGGCCGCGACATCCGACCCAGGAAATAGCCGGCCGAGCGCCCCGCCTTGTAGTGATCGGTGCCGGCGTAGGCGAGGCGGGCGGATCCGGGCAGGTCTGAAATCATCGTCACCACCGGCCGGCCTTGCGCGGCGAGATCGGCGACCGCCGCGTGTACCAAGGGATGGTCCTGCGCGTAGACGATCGCCGCATCATACGGCCCGCGCATCAGCGCGGCGGCAATCGTGCGCGGCTCCTCGTTATCCAGCAACGTGCGGTGAATGGCGATCGCATGACCCATCCGCTGGGCCAGGCGGCGGAACTCGAAGCCCATGCGGTGGATCAGCGGCAATTCCGGGCGGGCGAGGATGACGTTGATCCGCAGCAGGCCGCGATGCGCGGACGGCAGGATACGCTTCAGGCCGAGCTCCCGCGCCGCGTCCAGGACCCGCTTGCGGACCTCGTTGCTCACGTTGCCGCGTTCGTTGATCACGCGATCGACCGTGGCACTGCCCACGCCGGCCCGGGCAGCGACGTCGGAAAGCGTGATCCGGGCCAAGGACTTTGGCTGCATGGCTGGGCAAATGACCCTGGTCAGGCGGGTTCTTGATCGCACTCCGTCACAGCAGCCTGCGGCAACAGGTCACGCGTCGAAACCGAGGCTGGCTGTCGTCTTCCGTTTCCGATCTCGATCGCAGACGCCACCTGGGACTGCCGGATCGTCGGCCCCGACGACGAACCGGCCGCCGCTTCGCGCGCGCTGTCCGACCTCGGCATCATCGGGTCGTGGCAGCCGCCTTCGCGGTCATGCGCGCCTTCTTCCTGCGGAACCGCTCCTGCATCAGGGCCTCGCCCGCCTTGGTCCCGTCGTGCCAGGTGCCGAACAGCCGGTCGAAGGGCATCAGGCCGTCCGCGTAGTTCACCTCGAAGCATTTGTGATGCAGGTAATGGGCGTAGGCCTGGGTGTCGATGGCGCGGTCCTCGCCGAGCTCGATCTTGTCGAAGCCGACATGGCCCACCACGGCGCCCGTTCCGGTCACCTGCAAATGATAGAGCACCAGCAGCGGATGCGACGGCACCAGCAGGTGGATCAGGATGTCCGACCAGTAGAGCAGATGCTCGACCGGATGCATCGACAGGCTCGACCAGGGTGACGGGTTCACCGAATTATGGTGCACCGAGTGGACCCACCGGTAGAGCGGTCCCCGGTGGATCAGCCAGTGGATGCAGAAGAAATGCGTCTCGTGGATCATCGGGATGAGCAGGCCGAGGACGATCAGCTCCCATGGACGGGCGGCGAAACTGGTCCAGGGCCCCCAGCCGATCGCCCAGAGATGCAGCATGATCACCTGGTAGGCGGTCCAGATCGGCACGCCGGTGCCGAAGGTGCGGATGACGTTGTCGATGTTCTGGCTGCCGAACATGAACACGTCGGATTTCCGGTCGGCCGGGAACAGGGCATTGAACTTGAAGCGGTTGCCCTGCGCGCGGCGAAAGTAGAGCCGGAATTCCAGCACGCCATACAGAACCGCGACGGTCGCCGCATTCACCAGCCAGAGCCACGCGATCCAGCGCCAGCCGAAACTCGCCAGCGTTTCCCGCGAGGGCGTCGCCCAGGTCCACACCACGAGACCAAGGCCGAAGAAAAGCGCGTTCCACGGCAGGAAGTAGTGCGGCAGCCAGGCGAGGAACTTCAGCAGCCGCGGCGGCCAGACGAAGACCGGCGCACCTTCCAGCCGGCCGTTCGGCGCAAAGTCGCCGCGCTTGTTCCGTGTCCCGAATTTCAGGTCGTCCATCGTTTCACCCCGAAGCGATCACACAGGTGCCGAGCGTCGAAAGCCGAGAAGGACGTGACGTGGACGCCAGGATGAGCCCCTGCGCAGAGCGTGCCATCGCCGATGTCGCTGTTCCGTAAGCGGTCGACGCTTCTCTGAACGCCGCCGGCCGTGCCTGGGAGGTCGCATCACAACCACCTCCCTGTCGGCCTGCGATTCATATCAGAGACGGGCTGGATGTCACACGGCCGATTGATGGAATCCAATCAGCTCGTCCCTGGCCGCGCGTAGCCCGATGAGCCAGAACCGACCGCGCGTTCGTGTCGATCAGGCCCGGCATGAAAGTCGCGTGGTGTCGGAGGGCGCGCCAGCAGTGAAGCACGACATCGGCACCCGCCGTCGCGCGACCGGCGCTGCCGCACGATCAGGCTGCACTCTCAGGCGGAATTGCCATGGCAGGTGTTGCAACGCCCGGTCTGCCCATACCGGCCACGCTGGAACCTCTCTTGTTCCCCGTCGCGCCGACCGGTGAACGTGACGCGGAAAGCTGCGCGCGGCCGCTGACTGCACCGGTCCCGCCGCACCATTGCCGGATGACGACGACAGCCCGGGTCGCCGCTCGACGCGGATGCGGGGCCGCTCGCGCGTCCTGGAGTTCAGATGTTCTCCGGCGTGTAGATGTCGAAACCGATGAAGCGCTTTCCCGGGGGCGTGCCGGACCGAAGGTCCTGCAGCATCTGGGCGACGGCTTCCGTCGCCATCCTGGCAATCGGATGGGCGAACACCACCGACAGATCGTGGTCGATCAACCCCATCCGCGTGTGGGTCGTCAGGTCATTCCCGACGGTGACGATCGAGGAACCCCGGCCGGATGCCTTGAGCGCCTCGAGCACGCCGACCATGCCGCCGCCGGAGACGTAGAGACCGGCCAGGTCGGGCTGATGCCGCAGCAACTGCTCCGTGACCTCCCGGGCGATCGACTTGTCCTCGAATGTCTGCACCGGCTCGAGCAAGGTGAAGTCAGGCGCATGTTCGCGAAGATAGGAGCGAAAGCCCGATTCGTTCTGCTCCTGGCAGCGGTAGCGGTGATTGCCGACGAGAATCGCGACCCGGCCCACTCTCCGGCACAGGCCGGACACGGCCCAGCCGGCGGTCCTGCCGACCTTCCAGTTGTCGAGCCCGATATAGCCGATCCCGCAGGATGCGGTCAGCTCCGAGATCAGCCCGTAGCTGGGCACGCCGTTGGCCGCGAGTGTCTCGATCGCATGGGCGATCCGCGGATGCTCGGCCGAGACGACCGCCAGCGCCTGCACCTGCTCGCCGAGCCGCAGAATCCGCGCCGCCACGGCCTCCGGGGAGAGATCGTCCATATGCTCGACCACGATTTTGACCGGCTCGGGACTCTCCGATCCCGCGAGCTGCACCGCCTCCGCGATCATGCGGTAAAGCGCCCGGTTCGATTGCTGCAGCAGGAATCCCAGCCGGATCGTCGGCTTGTCGACGCTCAGCCGCTCGCGCAGCGTCGGCAGCGCGTAGAACGCGACGGCTTCCGCCGCGGCCAGCACGCGCGCGGCCGTCGCCGGCCGGACATTGGCGCGCCCGTTCATGATGCGATCGATCGTGGAGACGCTGACACCGGCCTTCTCGGCCAGTTCGGCGATGTTCACCCGGCGCGCCATGGGGCCCTCCCTGACAGATTCCTTCATTTGCCGGGCCGCGGCAATGGTGGAAATGAAGGGAAATGCGTCAGTCATGCAGAAAGGTTTATGCCGGTTTTCTCGCAATTGCTATAGCAAGCCGAACGAGCGGCCCAGCCGATCTCCGCGCCCTTGGGGGGAACAATGGACGATCTCCGCTACGGCACCCGCGACAAGCGCGGCAACTGGTCACCCAACGAGCCGTTGGACGTCGCCCCGTTCTGGACCGGGAAGTTCCGCCAGGTCGGCCAGTGGCTGATCGGCTACATCTGGCCGCACAACACCATCTTCATGGCCGTGACCCTGGCCTACTGGTACCTCGTCCTGCCGGGCTGGGCGACGATGCGGACGATGTCCTGGGGCTGGGCGCTCTGGCTCTACGCCGTGAACGCGGCCGGCATCTTCGCGATGTTCGGCGCAATCGAGCTCTTCTATTACGTCCGGCGTGTCCAGGGCACGCGGTTCAAGTACAACCACAAATTCCCCTCGGAGCAGCCCTCGGACGTGTTCTGGTTCAAGAGCCAGAACATCGACAATTTCCTGCGCACGTTCCTGGTCTCGATCCCGATCTGGACCGTGATCGAGGTCCTCACCCTCTGGTGCTTCGCCAACGGCTACGCGCACTGGGTCAATCCGCAGGTCTACTGGCCCTGGCTGGTCGTGCTGATCCTCCTCGCCCCGGCAATCCACGAGATCCATTTCTACTGCGGGCATTGGCTGATCCACCAGGGGCCGCTCTACAGATGGATCCACTCGATCCACCACAATTCGATCAATCCGAGCCCGTGGTCGTCGATGTCGATGCACCCGGTGGAGTCCACCATCTTCTTCTCGGAGGTGCTGTGGCATCTGCTGCTGCCGTCGGCGCCGTTCGTCGCGATGTTCCAGCTCACCAGCACCGCCTATGGCGCGGTCGTCGGCCATATCGGCTTCGACAAGCTGGAGATCACCGACGGGCAGGCGATGGATAGCCATGCCTACACCCACTACCTGCACCACAAGTATTTCGAAGTGAACTACGGCGGCGACGGCGTCGTCCCGCTCGATAAGTGGTTCGGCACCTGGCACGACGGCACCAAGGAAGCCGACGGGCGGATGAAGGAACGCTTCCGCCGCAAGAAAGAGCGGATGAACCGGCGCAAGCCCGCGTCGATCCCCGCGGAATGATCCGAGCGAACTGAACTGCACGGACAGGCGCGCCGCGCCTGGGAGTCGAAGTCTGACGATGCCCGCCATGGGGCGGCCATCGCAACAAGGGAGGAAACGCGACCATGAGACTGATCAAGACACTTGCGGCTTCCACGGCCATCGCGCTCGTCGCAACCGGGGCGATGGCCGCGAACATCGCCATCATCGGCGGCAAGGCCGACGACCCGTTCTTCGCCAAGATCAAGAAGGGCATCGACGACGCGACGCTGGTGGTCAAGCAGCACGGTGGCAAGGTGAACTACCTGCAGCTTCAGACCTACGACAACATCGGCGGCGACGCGGCCAACCTGGTGCGCACCGCGATCAGCCAGCGCGTCGACATCATTGCCGTGCCCGACTGGGTTCCGGCCTCGGAGGATGAGGCGATCAAGGCGGCGGAGCAGGCCGGCATCCCGGTGATGCTCTACAACGCGGGCGGCGAGGAAGAGGCCCAGAAGCTCGGTGCGGTGAACTACATCGGCAACGAGGAATATCCCGCCGGGCTCGCCGGCGGACACTATTTTGCCAAGCACGGCGTCAAGCACGTCATCTGCGTCAACACCGTGCCTGGCGCCGGCAATCTCGAGGCGCGCTGCAAGGGAATCGCGGACGGCATGAAGGCGGAGGGCTTCACCTCGACCGAGCTGCCGCTTCCGTCCAGCTCGTTCGGCGATCCAACGGCGGTTGCCGAGGCGATCAAGGCCACCCTGCTGAAGGACCATACGATCGACGGCATTTTCACGATCTCCGCGGGTGACGCCGACAGCGCCTATACCGGCATCATGCAGGCCGGCAGGCTCGGCAAGGTGCAGCTCGGCTCGTTCGACATGGACGTCGCCGGTCTCAAGCGCATCAAGGCGGGCCAGCAGCTCTTCGCGGTCGACCAGCAGCCCTGGCTGCAGGGATTTCTCGCCGTGAGTCTGTCCGACGCCTACGTCAATTACGGCCTCGCCATGGCGTCGCATCCGCTGCTGACCGGCCCGGGGATCGTCGACAAGGCCAACATCGACGCCACGATGCGCGGCGGTGAGAAAGGCTATCGCTGAGTTCCGAAAGCCCGTCGGCCCGCTCCGCGATCGAAGCGGGTCGGGCCGACGGCCGACCGGCGCCGGCCTGGCGTCACGGCAACGGCACGCTTTGCAAGCAGGGAGGAGACTGCGGTGACCACGGTGACTGAAAGCCCGTCGGCGGGAGGACTGAAGGCGAACGTGCCGCGGGCGGCGGGTGCCAGGCCTTCGCTGGGCGGATTGCTGCGCCGACCCGAAGCCGGCGCCTTTCTCGGCATGTTCGCGGTCTTCGTCTTCTTCCTGGTGTTCGGCGGCATCGACTTCATGATGCCGGCCGGAATCGCGAGCTGGCTCAATGTCGCGGCCAATATCGGGATCGTGGCGATACCGGTCGGGCTGCTCATGATCGCGGGCGAGCTCGACATCTCGATCGGCTCGATGATCCCAGCCGGCTCTATGATCGTGGCGATCATATCGGGCCATTTCGGGCTGCCGATGTGGATCGGCATTGTCGCCGGTTTCGCGTTCGGGATCGTCGTGGGCGTCGTCAACGGCATCCTCGTGATCCGCACCGCCGTGCCGTCGCTGATCGTCACGCTGGGCACGCTGTTCGCGGTTGCGGGCATGGTGCTCGGACTGTCGGTCCTGATCACCGGGACGACCAGCGTCGCCGTCACCGCGCCGCCGTTCTACAAGGCGGTCTTCGGGCATTTCATCGGCGGCACCTACCAGGTGATCATCATCTGGTGGCTGGTGCTGAGCGCGATCCATATCTTCTTCGTCCACTACTCGAAATATGGCAACTGGCTGTTCGCCATGGGCGGCGACCGCGAAAGCGCGCGCAATGCCGGCATTCCGACCACGCGGCTCACGATCGTGCTTTTTGTGATCTCGGCGACCAGCGCATCCTTCGTCGGCATGTGCCAGGCCATCCTGTTCAACTCGGCCCAGGTCTCCGCCGGGATGTCGTACATTTTCAACGTCATCATCTCGGTCGTGGTCGGCGGCGTGCTGCTGACCGGCGGGTTCGGCTCCGTCGTCGGCATCTTCTTCGGCACGATCACCTTCGCGGTGGTGAACCAGGGCATCTACTTCACCTCGTTCGATCGCAACTGGTCCAGCCTGATCATCGGCGTGATGCTGCTGATCGCGGTGCTGATGAACAACACCTTCCGGCAGATGGCGCTGAGCTACACCGGCTCGAAAAAGGCGAAGTGGAGGTAACGACATGGCCGAGAAGACACCCGTTCTCGAACTGCGCGACGTCGACAAATCCTTCGGGCCGATCGACGTGCTGCATGAGATATCGCTGAAGGTGAATGCCGGCGAAGTGCTCTGCCTGCTGGGCGACAATGGCGCGGGCAAGTCGACGCTGATCAAGACCCTGGCGGGCGTGCACAAGCCGACGCGCGGCAGGATCCTGATGGACGGCGAGGAGGTCCAGTTCGAGCGCCCGCGGGATGCGGCCGAGCGCGGCATCGCGACCGTGCATCAGTTCGGCGGCACCTTCCCGCTGATGAGCATCGGCCGCAGCTTCTTCGTCGGCGTCGAGCCGACCAGGCGCTGGGGCCCGTTCAAGGTGTTCGACCGCGGCCACGCCAACGAGATCGCCGTCAAGGCGGTCCAGGGCTTCGGTATCACCCGGATCGATGACGGCGACCGGCTCGTCGGCGGGCTTTCGGGCGGCGAGCGGCAGTCGCTCGCCATCGCCCGGGCGGTCCATTTCGGCGCGCGCGTCCTGATCCTCGATGAGCCGACCGCGGCGCTCGGCGTGAAGCAGGCGGCGCACGTGCTGCGGATCGTGAACGAGACCAAGCGCCGCGGCCTGGCGGTGATTTTCATCACCCACCAGGTGATGCATGCCATGGCCGTCGGCGATCATTTCGCGGTGCTGATCCGCGGCGCCATTGCCGCCGACTTCCGCAAGGGCGAGAAAAGCCGCGAGGAGATCACCGACCTGATGGCCGGCGGCGAGACGATGGCCGGCCTCGAGGCCTCGATCGAAGGATACATGGAAAGCCATGAGGGCCATCCACCGCATGCGGCCTGAGGACCATCGCCCAAACGACCGCCAGGGGGCGGCCCTCCAGCCGCCCCGGGCGCCGGCCGCCGCCGCACCGCGCATCCCGTGACCCGCCACGCAGGACCAACATGACACTTCGCATCGCCGTCATCGGCGCCGGCCTCATGGGGGCCGATCACGCAAGGATCGTGGCAGAGGATCTGCCCGGTGCCACGCTGCAGGTCGTCTGCGACATGGACGGCGAGCGGGCGCGCCGGGTCGCCGATGCAAGCGGCGCGTCGGACGTGGCAACCGATGCCGAGGCGGCGATCGCCCGCGCTGACGTGGATGCCGTGATCGTCGCGAGCCCGGACTTCACCCACGCGCCGCTGTCGATGGCCTGCATCCGCACCGGCAAGAAGGTGCTGTGCGAAAAGCCGCTGTCGCAATCCTCGGCGGAATGCCTCCGGGTGATGGAGGCCGAACGCGCGGCAGGCGAGAAATTCGTCCAGTTGGGATTCATGCGTCGCTACGATCAGGCCTATGTCGAGATGAGGGCGGCGCTGGCGGATGGCCGGCTGGGCCGGGCGCTGATGATGCACAATTTCCACCGCAACGTCGCCACACCCGCCGCCGATTTCACCGGCGCCATGGCGATCACCAATTCGGCGCCGCATGAATTCGACGTGGTCCGGCACGTGCTGGGCACCGAATATGCGACGATCGGCGCCTGGCAGCCGAAGCGTTCGGATGCGCTGGTGGCACCGGTCGTCATGGTGCTGGAGACCGTCGACGGCCAGATCGTCACCATCGAGATCAACAGCAACGCCGCCTACGGCTACGACGTCCGCGCCGAACTGGTCGGCGAGGCGGCCAGCGTCGCGATGCAGCCGTTGGCCTATACCCGGCTCGACCGCGAATTCGCCGGGTCCACCGGCTATGATGTCGACTGGCGCACCCGCTATGCCGAGGCGTACCGCCGCCAGAACCGTGCCTTCCTTCGCTTCGTCGCGACCGGCGCCTTTCCCGCGGGCGCGGCCTCGAGCTGGGATGGCTACTGCGCGGCGATCGTCGCCGAGACCGGCGTGCGCGCCCTGAAGGAGGGACGGAAAATGCCCATCGAGATGATCGCCAGGCCAGGGTTCTACGCATGAAACTGGGGTTCGTATCCGACAGCCTCGGCGGCTTCTCCTTCGCGGAGATGCTCGACCACGCCGCCCGCATGGGCGTCTCCGGCGTCGAGGTGAACACGTGCGGCTGGTCGACGGCGCCGCATTTCCCGCTCAAGGCGATGCTGGACGACGCCGCGAAACGGCAGGATTTCCTTCGCGCCTTCGCCGATCGCGGCCTGGAGGTCATCAGCCTGAACGCCAACGGCAATCCGCTGCACCCGACCGACACGGCGCAGGGCGAAGGGCTGAAGGACACGATCCGGGTTGCCGGCGCGATGGGGATCAAGACCGTCTGCACCATGTCCGGCCTGCCCGCGGGCAATGCCACCGACACGATGCCGAACTGGGTGGTCTCGTCCTGGCCGCCCGAGACGCAGGCGATCCTGCGCTACCAATGGGAGGACAAACTCTTCCCGTTCTGGACCGGGATCGCGGCGCTCGCGAAGGAGAACGGCGTCGAGCGGATCGCGCTCGAACTCCACGGCAACCAGTGCGTCTACAACGTCCCGTCCCTGTTGAAGCTGCGCGCGGCCGTGGGGCCGGCGGTGGGCGCGAATCTCGATCCGTCGCACCTGTTCTGGATGGGGGCTGACCCGCTCGCCGCCGCCGAAGCCTTGCGCGGGGCGATCTACCACGTCCATGCCAAGGACACCTTCCTGAACGCGCCGGTGCAGGCGACCACCAGCCTGCTGGAGAACGGCTCGTTGATGGACATCCCCGGCCGCAGCTGGTCCTACATCACGCTCGGCTTCGGCCATGGCGAGGAATGGTGGCGGCAGTTCTGCTACCGGCTGAAGATGGCGGGCTATGACGGCTGGCTGTCCATCGAGCACGAGGACGTGCTGCTGAACTCCCTCGAGGGGCTGGAGAAATCCGTAGCACTCCTGAAAGGCGTCATGCCCGCAGCACCCGCCGACTACTCACCCCAAGCCATCTAGAGAGCGCAGATGCCCTGGATCGACGCCTGTTCCGCCGCCGATATCGACGCCGAGGAAGGCCGCCGCTTCGACCATGACGGCCGCACCTTCGCGATCTTCCGCAACCACCAGGACGAGTATTTCTGCACCGACGGGCTCTGTACGCACGAGTCGATCCACCTCGGAGACGGACTCGTGGTCGAGAACACCGTCGAATGCCCCAAGCATTCCTCGATCTTCAACTTCACCACCGGCGAGGTCGAGACGCCGCCCGCCTGCGAGAATCTCCACACCTTCCCGACCAAGGTCGAGAACGGCCGCGTCCTGATCGAGCTCTGAGTGCGCTGCGCCGGCGATGCCGGGCGGGCACGGCCGAGGCGTGCCGCAACGCGTTCACGCTCCGACCGAGGAAGGAAGTCGAATGGGGACGTATGACAACCGGTCTTGCGTCGCGGGCGCCCAGTTGGTGGAGGGCTGAGATGCGGATCGGGGTCGTCGGCTACGGCACTGGCGGGCAGCATTTCCACACGCCTTTCATCGTCGCCGCCCGCAATTGCGACCTGGCGGGGATCGTCGCCCGCGCTCCTGCGACCGTCGCGAAGGTCCGCGCCGACTGGCCCGAGACGCCGATCTTTCCGAGCCTGGCGGCGATGATCGAGGCGGGCGTTTGCGACGCCGTGACCATCACCACGCCGCCGCAGACCCGGCGGGAGCTGGTCCTGGAGGCGATCGCGGCGGGTCTGCACGTCATCGCCGACAAGCCTTTTGCCCCAGACGCGGCCGGTGCGCGCGCGCTTGGCGCTGCGGCAACGGCGAGGGGCGTGGTGCTCGGCGTCTATCAGAACCGCCGCTACGATTCCGACATGCAGACGCTCGCGAAGCTCGTGCGCGACGGGCGGCTCGGCCGGATCTGGCGGGTGCATTCACGCATGGACCAGGACGGGGCGCACACGCTGGAAGCGGGGCCGACAGGCGGGCTCCTGCGCGATCTCGGCAGCCATGTCGTCGATCAGATGATCTGGCTGCTCGGCCCGGTCGAGGTCGTCGATGCGCAGATGGACTGCGTCGCACTGCCACAGGGCATGACGGATGCGAGCTTCACCATCACGCTGCGGCACGAGAGCGGCGCGCACAGCCATGTCTCGGCGAGCAAGCTCAACCACATCGATGCCCGCGAGCTCCGCGCCTATGGCGAGCTCGGCTGCTACACGTCGATGACGACGGATGTGCAGGCGCAGGCGATCTTCGCGGGCTTGCGCCCGGCCGCCGACCTTGCCGCCTGGGGCTACGAGCCCGAGGCGGCCTGGGGCATGCTCCACACCGCCGCGGGCACTGCGCGCGTGCCGTCGGAGCAGGGCCGATACCACGACTATTACGAAGCGTTCGAACGCGCCGTCCGCACCGGCGGCGCGCCGCCCGTCACCGCCGAGGAAGGCGCCCGTACCCTCGCCGTCCTCGATGCCGCGCGGAGAAGCGCGGAAGAGCGCCGCTCGATCGCGCCCTGACCAAGTCCGTCCGACTGACGCGCTGCCGATTGTCCCGGCCGGGGGATACCCGCCAAACCCGTTCACGCACTACCCGCGCGTCGGGTACGCGACGGCGACGCATCCGCCAGGGTCTTCGATGACGAAGCGACGCGCCGGGCGTGGTATGGTGCACCCCCGAGGGACCTGAGCCCGATCGGCCGGCCGAGCGCGACCGGCCGCGCGTCATAACCGTGGTGGCTGCATGAAACCATCGCTGCGCATTCTGCGCGCCTCGCCGCGAGGCTTCTGCGCGGGAGTCGTCAGGGCGATCGAGACCGTCGAGGCGGCGCTGCATGAGTACGGGCCGCCGGTCTATGCCAGACACGCGATCGTACACAATCCGGACGTTCTCGCCTCGTTCGAGCGGCGCGGCGTGATCTTCGTCGAAGAGCTGGATGAAGTACCCGACGATGCGATCGTGATCTTCTCGGCCCATGGCGTGGCGTGCCGGGTCACGGCCGAGGCGCGCGAACGCCTGCTCACCGCGATCGATGCGACCTGCCCGCTCGTCAGCAAGGTCCATAGCGAAGTCAGGCACCACGTCGCGGCCGGCCGGGACGTGCTGCTGATCGGCCATCCCGGCCATCCCGAGGTCGTCGGCACGGTTGGCCAGGTCGGGCGCGGCAGGGTGCATGTCGTGCCGGACCGGCAGACGGCGCTGGCGCTGCCGGTCGATACCGAGAAGGCATACGGGCTGGCGATGCAGACCACCCTGTCCGTCGCCGATGCCGCCGCGATCGTTGCGGCCCTGCAGGAGCGGTTTCCCGACCTGCACGGGCCGGCCAGTGACGACATCTGCTACGCCACCACCAACCGGCAACACGCGGTGCGGCTGCTGGCGCCGCGCTGCGACGCCTTCCTGGTGCTGGGCGGCTACAACTCCTCCAACTCGCGGCGCCTGGCGGAGGTCGCCGAGGCGGCCGGCTGCCCCCGCGTCCGGCTGCTGGAGCGACCGGAGGAGCTGCCGATGGCCTGGCTCGACGGCGTGCGGATCCTTGGCCTCAGCAGCGGCGCGTCGACGCCGGAGACCGCCATGGAGGCGCTGATCGCATGGCTGCGCGACGGCTTCGACGTCGGCTTGGAGGAGCTGCGCGCGGCCGACGAGAGCATCCGGTTCGGCCTGCCGGCGCTGCCGCCGCACGCCAGAGGCGGCGCCGGGCCGCGGGGCCGGGCGCCGTGAGGCTGCACTAGCGCATGATCGCCAGAGGCGGAACCGCCGGACGCGTGAGGAGTGCTCTCGAACAGTGGACCAGGGCGCTTCAGGCTGAGACAGTCAGCCTGGAACGGCTCTAGACGATCCTCCGGCATGGCGCACCACGAGGCCCTCATCAAGGACGTCCTTGATCGCGCCCGCGTGGCCGTGGCCGCGGAGCTGGAACGGCTGTTCGCCGAACACCGCCGCACCGGCTACGGCCCGCTCTATGACCAGCTCGCCGACTATCCGTTCCGTGAGGGCAAGGGACTGCGCCCGGCCATCTGTTTCGCCGCGTGCCGCGGCGTCGGCGGCCAGGACGCGCAGGCGGGCCATTCCGCGGCGGCGCTCGAACTGTTCCACAACGGCGCGCTGCTGCACGACGACATCGAGGACGCCTCGCTGTTCCGCCGCGGCGGCGAGACCCTGTTCCGCCGCCACGGCGTGCCGATCGCGATCAATGTCGGGGACGCCAGCAACGTCTTCTCGGTCTCGCTGCTGCTGCGCAACGTCGAAACGCTGGGCGTGCGCAAGGCGCTGCAGATCCTCGGCGAGGTCGAGCGCATGAGCCGCGAATCGGTCGAGGGCCAGGCGATCGAGCTCGATTGGATACGGCAGGGCCGCTTCGACCTCGGCGACCAGGACTATGTGCGCATGGCGCACAAGAAGACCTGCTGGTACACCGTCATCGCGCCGCTGCGCGTCGGCGTGATCTGCGGCAGCCGGCCGGGCATCGCGGAGCCCACCGACGAGGACCTGCAGGGCCTGATCGAGCTCGGGCATCTCGCCGGCATCGCCTTCCAGATTCACGACGATCTGCTCAACCTGGAGGCGGACGAGGTGCTGTACGGCAAGGAGATCAGCGGCGACCTGTTCGAGGGCAAGCGGACGGTGATGCTGCTGCACTTCCTGCGTACCGCACCGGCACCGACGCGCGAGCGGGCGCTGCGCATCCTGCAGCAGCCGCGGTCGCGCAAGCGGCCGGCCTCGATCATCTGGCTGCTGCGCGCCATGCAGGAGGCGGGTTCGCTCGGCTACGGCCGGGCGCTCGCCCGCTCGTTCACCGAGCGTGCGCTTGAGTTCGAGCCCCGGGCCCTGGCATTCATGTCCGAAAGCAGCGACGATCGCTTGTTTCTGCGTGAGATGCTGACATACGTCATAGATCGGCTGAAATAGGGGGAGACATGACGCCGAGCCATGACGCCAACAATGCCGGGAGCCATGCCGCGGTGCGCGGGCCGATCGACGATTTGCTGCGCCTGCAAACCGATTTCCAGCAGCGCCTGGCCAGTGAGACGCTGCGCTACCTGCGTCAGTTGCAGGGCCTGGTCGGCCCGGTCGTGCCGGGCACCCTGGTCCTGCCGGATCCGGGACTGGAGCTGCAGGGCCGGGCGCAGGGCGGCGACACCGTGACGCTGCAGGTCACGCTCGAGAACCGTCAGCGCGTGCATTGCCTGGTGAGCCCGATGCTGAGCCCGCTCGTGTCCGAGCGCGGCGTGACCTGGTTCGTCGAGGCGCGCGTGGAGCCTGGGTCGGCGCTTCTGGCCGAAGGCGACCAGGCAACGATCGCGATCGCGGTTCCGGTGCCCGCGGCAACGCCGCCTGGCAGCTATCGCGGCGCCGTGCTGCTGCCCGGGTTCGAGAAGGGCGCGCTGCCGGTACGCGTGATCGTGGAGCCTGCCATGACAGAGGAGGCGCCGGCCGGCCCCGACGCGCAGGCGGCATGAACGAGACGGCGGCACCGCGCGCGCGGCTGGTCGACCCGGAGGGCGAGGCCGACCGCACCACCGCGGCGCTGGTCTCGTCCCTCGCGACGCGGCTGATCATCCTGCACTACACCTCCGGCGTCAGCGTGATCGGCTCCCTGCTGGCCGGGCTCAGCCTGGCCGGGCGTGACGCCGCCCGCACGGCCGACGGGGCGCGGCTGCGGCGGGCGCTGCTGGCCAGCCCCGCGGCGCGCAACGGCGAGACGCTGTGGGCGGCGCTGCGCATCGGCGACATGGCCGCCGGCCTGCCGGCAACGCCGGTCGTCGACCATATCCGCAACGATCTGGCGCTGCTGCTGGCACCCGACCTGGCGGAGACGCTGTCGGCCGTTCCGATCCCGCCGGCGCTGCAAAGCCGCGCCGCCGGGGCCGCGCCCGGCGAGGCGAACTTCATCGACTGCCTGCTCGGCCTGTGGATACACGCGCGGGAGATCACCCGCTCGATCGAAGGGCTGGCGCGGCTCGCGCCCGCCGAACCGCCGGTCTTCGAGGGCGGCAACGCCGCGGACGGCCACACCAGCCAATTGCTGCGGTGAGCGATTTCGATCTGCTGCGGCTGCCCTCGCTGCTCGATCCGACCGCGCCCGCGTACAAGGACTGGTTCCATCTGAACCTGTTCGACCATGCGGGCGGCGGCGTCGCGTTGGTGAACGTCCTGCTGCACGGCGCGCCGGCCGACGAGCGGGCCCGGGCGGTCGGCGCCGCGCTGCTGCACGCGCCGGGCGAGGGCTGGTGCGGCAATGTCGAGATCGCCGGTTTTGACGAAGCAACGATCGTGCCCGCCGGCATCCTGCTCGCGAACGTCGCGATCATGGTCGACCCGACGGGGCGCACGCTGCACGCGTCGGCACGGCTGCCGGAGGAGGCGCTGGCGCTGGATTTGCGTGGCACGGCGGCCGCCCGCCCGATCCGCATCGAGTTTGCCGAGCCGTTCGGCTCCGGCTGGATCGCCTGGTTCGTCGTGCCGCAGCTTCGCCTGCAAGGCCAGCTCACGCTCGGCGGACGGATATTCGACCTCGCCGCCTGGACGGCCTATCACGACCATAATTGGGGTCGCTGGTTCTGGGGCGAGGATATCGGCTGGGAGTGGGGCGCCTTCGCCGCGCCGGCGCCGGGCCCGCTTTTCGTGCTGGCGCAGTTGACCGACCGGCTGCATCGCCGCCGCTATCCGGCGCACCTGATCGTGGTGCAGGACGGGCAGAGCCGGACGTTCCGCGCCGGCGTCACGATCCGCCATGAGGGGCGGGCGGAGGTGCCCCTGCGCCGCCTGCCGGGGGCCCTCGCCGCGCTGAACGGCGACCGGGCCCGGCCCGCCCTTCCGGCGCGGCTGACCGTCGAGGCGGCGGCGGGCGCCGACTGGGTGCGCCTGTCCTTCGCGACGCGTGCCGCAGCGCAGTTGATCGAGGGCGAACCGATGCGGCCGGGCTACGCCTTCATCCACGAACTGGTCGGCGGCTTCGAGGCGGTGGGGCGGGTGCGCGACCAGGACGTCTCCGCAACCGGCCTTGCGGTGTTCGAATACGTCACCTGAACCGGATCCGGGATGCTGCTCGCGGACTACATCCTCGGCCTCGTGGGTGCCGTCGCGGTGGCGGAGCCGGCGAGCTTCGCGCGGCTGCGTGGCATCGTCGGCGACCGCTCCGCGATCGTCGCGGTGGACGCCGAAGCCGTGTCGCTGCGTTTCGAAGGCGAAAGCCTGCATGCCACGTCCATCGCGCGCGAGGTGCCCGCGCCGGATGCGGACGGCATCGGCGCGACCGACCGCCAGACCGTGCTGGACCTGCTGGCGGGGCGGATCGAGGTGGCCGCGGCGATCATGGACAGTCGCCTGCACCTGCGCGGCACGACCGATGGCATCGTGCGCATGTCGCGCGCGATCGAAATCCTGATCGACGTGGCGGTGCGTGTCCCGCGCCTGCAGCAGATCGCCCGTGCCTACCGGGATGATCCCGCCGGCCCGATCGCGCCACGCCGCCCGGCCGAGACCGGGCGACCGGCCGCGCTGCGCGCCGCGGAGATTGCGATGCTGGGCCGGCTCGGGCTGCTGCCCGGCGCTGATTCCCAGGGCGGAACGTCCGAGACGCTTCCGGACGGCGGCAAAACCGCCTAGGCTCGCCGCGCCCAAGGCAGATCACAGGTAGGGACCAGCTCGCATGAGCGTGAACATCCCCCAGCCTTTCGTGATTGACGGCGGAATCGACACCACCTTGGCCGGCAGCGTGGGGAGCCAGCTTTCCGGATCGGTCGGCCTGTCGGGGCTTCCGGACAACTACACGATCAGCATCGACAAGCTGCCGAAGATCGAGCTGCAGATCGACCCGCTGGAGCTGAAGCCGGTCGATCTGTCACTACGGATCAAGGAATTCCCGTCGCTGCGCGTGCACCTGCCGGCGGATTTCCGGGTCGGGCTGAACCTGCTCGGAATCGAGCTGCTGACGGTGCGGCTGTGCGGACAGGCCATGGCGATCACCGAACCCTACAAGCCCAATCCGTGCGAGATCTGCGGTTCCTCGGGCGATCGGTCCGTGTTCGTGCCGCGCCTGACGCTCGGGGATGGGTGATGGCGATCGCGGCTGACGACACCTCCGTCGTCGCGCGGCATCACGGCGGCGGCCGGATTTCGGCAATCCTGCCCGAGCGGCTGGAGACGGCCGGCCCGGCCAGCCTGCAACTGCTCGACGAGCAGGGCCATCCGATGGGCGCGCCGGTGGTCGCGGGTCTGCGGGTCAATGGCGACTACGCCAGGCTGCGGGCCCGCATCGATCCGGGGCTGCCACCCGGCCAGTATGCGGCCGAGTTGCACGCGGGCGACGGCGTGCGGCGGCTGACCGTCGCGGTCGATCCGCTCGTCAGCCTGCGCGTCGATCCGCCGCTGCTGCGGCTCGCCGGCGCGGCCGGCGCCGCGCTGCAGGCCCCGATCATGCTGGCCAATGCCGGCAACGTCCCGGCCGAGCTGCCGGAAAACGGCCTGGTCGGCGTCTACGAGGTGAATGGCGTCGAGACGGCGATCGGTCACGCCTATCGCGCGGACGCCGAGGACGGCAATCAGATCCTGGCCCGCTTCATCGAAGAGCTTCGCAAGGGCTATGGCGGACTGGTCAAGCTGCGGCTCGAAGGCGCCGCCGGCGCGCTGCCGCCGGGCAAGGCCCGCGCCCTGACGATCACGGCGACGTTGCCCACGCGATTGCAGTCGGGGCGAACCTATACCGGCGTCTGGCCATTCATGAACTTGAACTACGCCGTCCGGGTGGAGGTTGGCGGGCAGGCCGCGCCCGCAAACCAGGGGCAGGCAACCAGCGGGTGAGGTGGAGTGGGATGGGCAGCAACGCCAATCTGGGCACCAATCTGGGACAGGGTCTTTCGGATCTCGGCCAGATCATCGACCGGCTGATCGGCGTGCAGCGGACGCTGAGCGAGGAAATGCTGAAGCTCGTCGGCGATAGCAGCGATGCGTTGACCGGCGCGATGACCGGCCTGATGCGTGGCCGCCTCGGCTCCTGCTGCGGCATGCCGAAGCTGAGCATGCCGCAGATGACGTCCTCCTGCTGCGACATCCCCGAGCCGTGCTGGATGCCGCGCCTGCTTGGCGAATTCTCCTGCCAGGTGTGCGCGGGGTCGCCCGCGTCGATCCGGCTGTGCGTGACGAACGAGGACATCCGCCGACGCACCTTCACCGCGCTCGCCAGCGGTCCCGCGGCAGGCGAGGTTGCGTTCGCGCCATCCAGCCTGGCGCTCGGGCCGAAGGAGCGCGGCAGCATCACGGCGACGCTGACCCTGCCCGCATCCGCCGCCGATCATCAGGCATTTGAGGCGATCATCTGGCTGCGCGGCTGCCGCGACTACTACCTGCGCTGGACGGTGACCGCGGGATCGCGATCGCAGTGCTGCGCGCACGAGGTCTGCGTGTGCGACGGGCCGGACAACATTCTGCACTGGTACGATCATTTCTACTGCCCTCGGCCGTGCCTCGACGAAATCCGGCAGGGTTGAGCGCGGTCGCCGATGGAAGTCGAACATCTCGGCGAGGCGCTGAAAGGCGCGGTTGATCTCAGCGTCCGCTACTATGCGGGGCTGCTGAAGCTTTCGACCGATTACCTGGAGTCGCTCGGCAAGCTGGTGACGGCGGCCGGGACGGCTTCACTCCAGGCCCCTGTCGCGGCCGCGGCATCGACGCCGCGCCCGCCGCTGCTGCTCGCCGCGCGGTCGGGCGAGGAGGCGACGGCGGCGTTCCTGATCGAGAACACGCTGAGCGGGCGGGTGACGGCGCGCGTCGCGGTGCAGGGCAGCGGCATCGCGGCACAGGTGGCGGCCCAGCCGGAGGTGGTGTCGCTCGGCCCTGGCGAGCAATGCGTGATCCAGGCGCGTCTCAGGATCGACTCGTCGGCGGAACTGGGCCGCGACTATCTCGGTGAGCTGGCGGTGCCGGAGCTCGCGTCGCGGACGATCCCCTTCGTCGTCCGCCGGCTGCCGGACGAGGCGCCGGCGGCGTCGGGAAGCGGGACGGGATGAGCGCGCCCGGCGGCCAGTTCGCCGAGGGCGTGCTGGTGCAGGCGATGTGGCAGTACGCGGCGCTCGTCCTGCGCCCGACCCAGGCCGCCCGCCGCAGCGGGTTTGTGCCGCGATCGACGCAGGGCAACGCGCCCGTGCCCGTCGAGCGACCGGGGCTCGGCAAACGATTCTCGGTCACACTCGACACGCCGCTGATGCTGGGCGCGGCGACGGAGCACGATCATCTGGTCGAGGAGTTCGACCGGATGGGCGAGATCTATGAAGCGTATGTGCGCCCGTTCTCGACCCCGATCATGGACGAGGCGCTGGCCGAGCTGTCCCGCTATATCCGGCCCGACTGGCGCCTGCTGGACGCGGGCTGCGGCGCCGGGCGGGAGGCATGCCGCCTGGCGCGGCTGGTGCCGCACGGCGAGGTGGTGGGCATCGACCTCGCGGCCGGCATGGTGGCGGCATCGTTCCGCTCGGCGCGTGCGAAGGGACTGGACAACACCGCGTTCATTCAGGCCGATGTCGGCGCGTTGCCCGATATGCTGACCGGGGCGTTCGATCTCGCCTACAGCCTGCTCGCGCACCACCACTATCCCGAGCCGGAAGCCGCGGCGCGCGCGATCTTCCGTTGCCTGCGGCCGGGCGGGCTTTATGCCGTCATCGATGCCGGACCCGAGTGGTTCGCGAAATTGAGTGCGCCGCTCGCCGCCTGGGCCGATCCGGGCTGGATCGGCTTTCACACGCCGGATCAGTTCCGCGCCCTGGACGCGTTCGTCGGTTTCGTCGATTGCTGCTGGATCAGCCTGCTCCCCGGCTTCGGTATCGCCCTGGCGCGCAAACCGGACGTCGCGTAGGGCCGGGTTTGACGCCCGGCGTGGCCATCTCTTCGGTTCGACGCCGTCGGCTCGGACGCATCCGTGATCACGCGTCGTTCCAGCGGCATTCCGTCCAGGTCCCGCCGGCCTCGTGCGAATCCGCCGCCGCCTCGATGAAGCACACGCCTTTCGCGCCATCCACCACCGTGGGATAGGCAAGCAGCCCCTCCGGCAGCGTAGCTCCCGAGCGGCGTGCCTCGATCGCGATCGCGAGTTCGGTGTAGAGATTGGCCCAGGCGTCGGTCAGCGCCTCGCCGTGGCCGCGGGGCATCCGCACCAGCCGTTCGGCCGCCGGATGCATGCCCGCGCCGTGGCCGCGCACCAGGATCTGCTCCGGCTCGCCGTGCCGACGATATTTCAGCAGCTCCGGAAATTCCTGATCCCATTCGAGACCCGCCGCCTCGCCGAAGACGCGCAGCCGCAGGGCGCAGTAGTTCCCCGGCGCGGTCTGCGTCACCCAGAGCGTGCCCGGCACCTCGCCGGCGAAGCGGACATGCAGGAAGGCCGTGTCCTCCATCGCCTTGGGTGCACCGCAGATGTGGAAATCGGCGCGCAGATGCGTCATCTCGAGCCCGGTGACGAAATCGACGAGATGATAGGCGTGCGTTCCGATGTCGCCGGTCGCCGAGGCGCGTCCCATCCGCGCCGGATCGCGGCGCCAGGCGGCGCCCTTGAAGTCGGGATCCGCGTGACCCGACGCCCAGTCCTGTATGAATTCCGCATGCACCTGACGGATGCGCCCGAGCGCGCCGGCGCGCACCATCTCGCGCGCCTGGCGAACCATCGCATGCGATGTGAAGGGATAGGTCACGCCGAGCACGAGGCCGGATTCGCGCTGCAGCCGCACCATGTCCTGCGCATCCGCCAGGCTGGTGGCCAGCGGCTTGTCGCAGATCACGTCGATGCCGACGCGCAGGAACGCCTCGGTCGCGTCGCGGTGCAGATGGTTGGGCGTGGAAATCACCACCGCCTCGATCCCGTCCGGCCGGGCCACTTCCCGCTCGGCCATGACGCGATAGTCCGAGTAGACGCGATCGGGTGCCAGCATCCAGTCCTGGCCGGACGCCTGCGCGACGGCCGGATCGCTGGAAAGCGCACCCGCGACCGCTTCCCAGCGATTCGACAGGCGGGCGCCGGCGGCGTGCACCGGGCCGATCAGCGACCCGCGACCGCCGCCGACGAAACCGAGCCGCAGGCGGCGCCGCGGCGGTGGATAGCGGTTCGTCTCATCTCCGGCGAAACTCATGGCGATACCCTCCCTGGTTTCGTGACCGCGCCGGTGCGGCGGGATCCCGTCGGGGCGTGGCGCCGACGGCCCGGCTGCTCGGGATTGCGGCTGACCCGCCGTTCGATTGTGCGCCGCAGAGAAGAGGTTTCTCCCGGGACACTGACGCAGGCCCGTCCGGAGCGACCGATCGGGGCAGCCGCGGAGCGGTCGAGATGCAGCGCGTCCCGGCACACCGCTTCGGTCCGCCGCGCTCCGACGGTACACTCTTTTTCCTACACCGCTGGCGCGTCTGTCGCGACCTGGCGCATGGCGCCCCAAGCCGCATCCCGCTCCGTCCTCGCGTCGGGCGCGGAATGCCCGTCCCAGTGCGGGAACGTTTGCACGACTGGCTGACCTCGGGACGGATCGATGTCACTCCCGCCACCCTTGTTCGCGATCCGCTCCGGCTTCTCATCCATGCGCGCCGGCAAAACAGATTGCGCAACTGCTTGGGTTGTCAATAATCATTCCAAGCACGGCTCGCCGCCGCGGGACCGCGGCTCAATGCGGGCCTTGGAGGAGACAGGATGGCAGCCGGGACGGCTGATCCGCTGACCGCACCGCAAAACGCCGGCGCAGCCGGGATGGGAATTGACCGATTCGGTGAATATCGGGACACGGGCCGGACAAGCGATCGCGGCGGCGCATCACCCCGATGCGTCGGTGCCGGGCCATTCCTGGTCCGCCGACACCTGCCTTCGCCGCGCCGCATGACCCTGGCGGAAGCCGAGCGACATGACGCGCGCGATTCTCATCGGCGCCGGCAGCACGCTCGGCGGGGCGCCGCGCGAGAGTTCGCGTATCGAGTTACCGCGGGCGGCGGCCGCGCCGATGCGCGTGGGCCCGGTCCGGCGCGCGCCAGCGAGGCGGCACGCCGTCCCGCAATCGGGGGGCGCCAGCGGAGCGGCCGATAGAACGCATCAGATACGCGCATCCAGCCGCCGGATGCGGCGTCGCTCCAACTCGGCGGCCCAGGGAGGATTCATGACCAGAGGACTTCGATCGAGCTGCATCGCCCTCGTCACGGCGATGCTTCTCGGCTTGTCGACATGGCCGGCCAGCGCGTCCCCGCCTGACCGCAACCAGGACTTCTCGAAGCTCCACATGCTGTTCCTGATCTGGTCGTTCGAGAGCAACGCGTTCTTCGCGCCGATGGTCAACGGCGTGCACGATGCCGAGAAGGCCAAGCGCATCAGCGTCGACATCGAGTACGGCAACGAAGATCTCACCCGGATGAACAACATCCTCGAGACCGCGATCGCCAACGGGACGAACGGCATCGCGGTGACGATTCCGAACGATGTCGCGCTCAACAACGTCCTGTGCGGCGCCATGAAGAAGGGCATCCCGGTCATTGCCTTCAACATCGACAATTCGCAGCACGCCGCCGGGAAGACCTGCCGTCTCGCCTATGTCGGCCAGAATTTCGTCGCGGCCGGCTACGTGCTGGGCAAGGAACTGATCAAGAAATATCACATCGGCAAGGGCGACCTGGTGTTCACGCCGGTCGAGGCGCCCCAGGCCGTCTATGCCGTGCAGCGGCATGAGGGCGTCGCGAAAGCCCTGGCGGAGGTCGGCGCCACCACCGAGATCCTCGGCACCGGCAATGATCATGCCAAGGCGCTCGACCTGATGACGCAGTATCTCCTGGGTCATTCCAACACCAAGGCGGTGGTCGGCCTCGGCCAGACTCCGACCTCGCAGGCGGTGCAGGCGATCAAGGACGCAGGCCTGCACATTCCGGCCGCGGGATTCGACGTCGATGGGGAGATCCTGCGCAACATCGAGAACGGGTCGATGATGGCAACGGTCGACCAGCAGCCCTATACGCAGGGCTACTACACGGTCGCCCAGATGGCCGATCTGCTCGAGTTCGGCCTGGCGCCGTCCGACATGGACACCGGCGGCGTCGGCCTGATCGAGAAGGGCAATGTCGGCCTCGCCAAGCAATGGGCGGGCATCACGCGATAGGCAGCGATCCGGGGAGGCCACCCGGCGACATCGTGGCCTCCCCGTCCATCCCGATCACGCCGGCATCACGGAAGGAAGCAGCGCGATGAGCACCGTCCCGCTCGACCGGCCACCGGCCAACGCCCTGGTGCCGGCGCGCGCCCAAGGCGGATATCTCCGAGCCATCCGCACGGCCATCCGCAGCCGTCCGGCCGGCGGCATCGCCGTGCTGTTCATCACCATCCAGATCGTCTGCGTTGTCGGCGGCCTGCTGTTCCCGGACCAGTTCCGATATCTGATCCCGGCCAACATCCGCGTCACCCTGAAGGCGGTGGCGCCCCTGGGCATCATGTCGCTTGGCGTCGGGATGCTGATGATCGCCGGCGAGTTCGACCTCTCGGTCGGTGCGCTGTACTCGTTCTGCGCGGTCTTCGCCGCCACGCTGGCCAACGACCATTTCGGCGGCATCGACAACCCTGCGGCACCGTTCATCGGCGCGGCGCTCGCCATCGTGGTCGGCATTCTGGCCGGCCTGGTGAACGGCTTCGTGACGATCCGGTTCAGCATCCCGTCCTTTATCACCACGCTGGGCGCGATGTTGCTCTGGAAGGGTGGCGTGCTGCTTTACAATGGCGCCAGCGCCGTCAGCTTTCTGCCGAACAATCCGTTCGCGGTGCTGTTCGCCGGCCAGTTCTGGCTGCTGGATGCCGGTTTCGTCTGGTTCATCCTGCTTGCCGTGGTCGCGTTCTTCCTTCTGCATCACCACCGCTTCGGCAATCATCTCTACGCGGTGGGGGGCAACCAGCAGGCGGCGATCGCCATCGGAATCAAGCCCGCCCGGGTGAAGCTCGTCGCTTTCGCCATCACCGGCGGGCTCGCGGCCTTCTCCGGCATCATCGCGATGACGCGGGTCGGCAGCGTCCAGCCCGGGGGCGGGCAAGGGATGGAACTGCAGGCGATCGCGGCCTGCGTGATCGGCGGTTTCGCGCTGATGGGCGGGCGCGGTTCGATCATCGGGATCGTGCTGGGCACGGCACTCGTCTTCACGATCAATGACATCCTGCTGCTGCTTCGCGCGCCGGGCTTCTATTTCGACATGTTCGTCGGCGCGCTGATCGTCGGTGCCGTGATCATGAACCATGCCATCCGCCGGCGGAGTTAGGCGCATGACCGTGACCCTCGACCAGCAGCCCGCGCCGCCCGCCGCCCGGGAGACCGGGTCCGTGCCGATCTACGAGGCCCGGAACATCTCCAAGCGCTACGGCAACATGCAGGCCCTGACGCGCGTCAACTTCCGGGTGAACCGCAAGGAGGTGATCGGCCTGCTCGGCGACAACGGCGCCGGCAAGTCGACGATGATCAAAATGATGTCCGGGATCGTCCGCCCCGATTCGGGCGAGATCCTGGTGGACGGCGTACCCATCCGCGTCGAGAGCCGCGCCGACTCCGAACGGATCGGCATCGAGACCATCTACCAGGACATCGCCCTGGTGGATCCGATGTCGATCACCCGCAACATCTTCATGGGCCGGGAGATCACCAACCGGTTCGGCTTCATGCGGCATCGCGAGATGGAGCGCCAGGCGGTGCAGGTGCTGGACAGCGCGGTGCACATCTCCGGCATCGACGACCCCGACAAGGAAGTGGGCTTCCTGTCGGGTGGCCAGAAACAGGCGGTGGCAATCGCCCGCGCCGTCTATTTCAAGCGCCGCATGCTGCTCCTCGACGAGCCGACCTCGGCGCTTTCGGTGCGTGAGACCGAGCGCCTTCTCGAATACGTCGCCAGGCTGAAGCACGAGGACGTCTCCAGCGTGCTGGTCACGCACAACATCTACCATGCGTTCATGGTCTGCGACCGGTTCGTGGTGATGAGCCACGGCACGCCGGTGTTCGAAGCGCGCAAGGAAGAGACGACGATGCAGGAGGTCACGGATCACGTGATCCGCACCTGATCGAGTGCGGCGGGGCGGCCCGCGATCCACAGCCAAGGACGCAGACCCGGAGGTCCGGCACCGGTCAATCATTCGCGACAGGCCCGCCGTGGAGCCGCACTGACGGCGTGAAGCACGCCGGAACCGCGTCGCCGCGGTCTCCCCGGACGGCGGCCTTTTGCCGCACTGCTCGCTGCCATGCGACGACGGTCCCGACCGGTTGCGGCGCGACGATGCTCACCCCGTCCTCGGCCGGTGAATTCAACAGACCGGCTACTCCGTTCAAGAGCAGGCGGGCCGACCGGAATACGGTGCCCGGGGTGGTCACGGAGTTCCTTGGTGCGGATAACCGGCATCGACGCGTTTCCGTTCAGGTTGCCGGCGAGGCGGGAGTTCCGCTGGGCCAGCCTGCGCCGGCCGCTCGGCGGTTTCGTGTTTGTGGAGGTGCACACGGATTCGGGCCTGTCCGGCATCGGCGAGGCCAATCCGTTGCCCGACTGGGGCGGCGATCACGGTGCGCCTGGCGGTGAAACGCAAGGCACGGTCGTCGAAATCGTCAAGCGCGTGATCGAGCCGACGCTGCTCGGCCACGATGCGCTTGCGATCGAGGCGGCGCACGCGGCGATCGAGCGCGTCCTTCGAGGGCACGGATACGCGCGCTGCGCGGTGGACATCGCCTTGCACGATCTCTGGGGCAAGGCGCTCGGACAGCCACTCTGGCGACTTCTCGGCGGCCCCGTGCGCGATTCGGTACGGGTCGCACACATGATCGGCATCATGCCCGTGGAGGATGCAGTTGAGGAGGCGCGACGGGCCTGCGCCGACGGCGTGACCGCCCTGCAAATCAAGGGCGGTGAGGATCCGGCACGCGATGCCGCTGCCGTCGCGGCGATCCGGCGCGAAGTCGGGCCGGACGTGGTGTTGCGCCTCGATGCCAACCAGGGCTACCGCCGGGCCAAGACGGCTGCCCGCATCCTGCAGGGCATGGCCGGGCAGCTCGACATGGTGGAGCAGCCGGTCGCCGATCTGGCGGAAATGGCTGAGGTCACACGACGCGTCTGCATTGACGTCGTGGCCGACGAAAGCTGCTGGAGCGCCCACGACGCGCTTCGCCTCGTATCGGCACGTGCGGCGGACGCGATCTCGATCTATCTCGCGAAAGCCGGCGGCATTGCGCGGGCTCGCCAGGTTGCGGCGATCGCCGACGCGGCGGGACTTCCCTGCGACGTCAACGGATCGCTGGAGTCCGGGATCGGCAATGCCGCCAACTGCCAGTTCGCATTGGCGACGCGCGGCGTCACCCTGCCGTCCGTCATTCCCATTACGGCGCCGGCCGGTGCGGCGCAGACCGAGATCGCCGGCCGCTACTACGAGGATGATGTGGTTGCCGAGCCGTTCCCCTACGGTGCCGGCGCCTTGCGCATGACGGAGCGCCCGGGCCTCGGGATCACGGTCGATCCGGCCAAGCTGGAGCGTTTCCGTGAGGGTTGAGTGGGATCCCGTGGTTCTGAGCCAGGAGCTGATCCGGATCGACGCGATGTCGGGCGACGAGGGCCGGGTCGCGGATCTCGTGGAGGCAGCGATGACCGGCCTCGGCTACCGCGAGGTCCGGCGGGACGAGCTGGGCAACGTCATGGGTCTCGCGGGACCGCCGAACGACCGCGTGGCACTGCTATTCGACGCACACATGGACGTCGTGCCGGCGATGGGCGACTGGACGGTGCAGCCCTTCGCCGCGGAGATCCGGGACGGAAGGCTGTTCGGGCGCGGCGCGGCCGATATGAAAGGGGCACTTGGCGCGGCGATCTGCGGCGTCGCGGCGGCGGCGCACACCGGGCGCCTTACGCGGCCCGTCGCCGTCACCGCCTCGGTGCTGGAGGAAACCATCGAGGGATTGGCTCTCGGCCCGCTGCTTGATACGCTGCGGCCGGAAATGGTGGTGATCTGCGAACCGTCATCGCTGAGCATCAAGCACGGTCAGCGCGGCCGGATCGAGATCATGCTGGACGTGAACGGCGTCCCGGCCCATGCCGCCTATCCCGAACGCGGCCGGAACCCCATCCTGCTTGCAGCAAAAGCGCTGGAGGAGATTGCCGCGATGGCATTGCCGGTCGACGACGCGCTTGGCAAGGCCATCATGGTACCGACCGATATCGTCTCCGATCCCTACCCATCGATCTCCTCCATCCCGCCTCACGTTGCCATCCGCTTCGACCGAAGGACGCTGGCGGGTGAAACCTGCGATGCCGTCATCGCGGCGCTGCAGGAGCGGCTGGCCGGGGTCGATCCCCGAGCGTTCGTCGTGCGCGTCTCCGACGCGCCGGTGCGAACGTATACCGGGCGCACGCTGAACGGCCCACGCTATCTCGGCGCCTGGCTGTTCGACCGCGACATGCCGCTGGCGCGCGCCGCGGCGGAAAGCCTGGCCGAGATCGGCCGACCGGTTTCCTACAGCGTCTATTCCTTCTGCACCAACGGGTCGGAGACCGCCGGGCGGCGCGGCATCCCGACCATCGGTCTCGGCCCGGGCGCGGAGGCTGACGCTCATACCGCGGACGAATCCGTCGCGGTTGACGAGCTCCGCGCCGCGGCGGCGATCTATCGCGGCATTGCACTGCGCATGGCGGGGATGCCCGAATGAGCGGATCGCACGACGCTGAAGGCGACAACGCGGGTCAGTTGATCGCGATGTACGAGCGGATGGCGCTGATCCGCGACGCCGAGACGACGCTGCTGCGGCTGTTCGAACAGGCGGAAATGCCGGGCTTCATCCATTCCTATATCGGCGAGGAGGCGATCGCCGTGGGCGTCTGCCAGGCGCTCCGCGGCTCGGACATCGTGACCTCCACGCATCGTGGCCATGGCCATATCATCGCCAAAGGCGGAGACCTCCGGCACTTCTTCGCCGAGCTGTACGGAAAGGCCGAGGGCACCTGCAAGGGCAAGGGCGGCTCGATGCATGTTGCCGATCTCGCGATCGGCATCTATGGCGCGAACGGGATCGTGGGCGGCGGCGTGCCGATTGCGGCAGGGGCCGCGCTGGCGGCTCAGCTTCGCGGCTCCGACCAGGTTGCGGTTGCCTTCATGGGCGATGGCGCGACCGATATCGGTCCGTTCCATGAGACGCTGAACCTGGCGGCCGTCTGGGGGCTTCCGGTCGTGTTCGTCGTCGAGAACAACGGGTTTGCCGATTTCATCCGTGTCTCCGAGCATCAGAAGATCGCGCATATCGCCGAGCGGGCCGGCGCCTACGGGATGCCGGGCGAGACCGTGGACGGCAACGACGTCGAGCAGGTGCGGGAGGCGGCGGCGCGTGCCGTCGCGCGCGCCAGGCAAGGCGAAGGCCCGACCTTGTTGGAATGCGTCACCTACCGGTGGCGCGGCCACTACGAAGGCGACCCGCAGCCGTACCGGACCCAGGCCGAGGTCGACGCATGGAAGCAACGCGACCCGCTGCTGCTCACCGAGCGACGGCTGCGCGAGCGTGGCCTCGCGGACGATGGCTCGCTCGGTGCCATCTGGGAAAGGGTCCGCCTCGAGGTGGCAGAGGCCGTCGAGTTCGCCCGCACCACGCCGGAACCTGATCCGGTCTCGGCGCTCACGGACGTCTATACCGACCTGGCCGTGGAGGACTGGCCGTGAGACTCAGCTACTCCAAGGCGATCACGCGCGCGCTGGAAGAGGCAATGGCGGCGGACGCCGCCGTGTTCTGCCTGGGCGAGGATGTTGGCTACGGGGGTGCCTACGGGGCAACGCAGAGCCTGCGGGACCGCTTCGGTGCCGCGCGGGTGCGCGATACCCCGATCTCGGAGAGCGCCATCGTCGGCTTCTCCGTCGGTGCCGCCATGTCAGGGATGCGGCCGGTGGCCGAGATCATGCACATGGACTTCATTGCCATCGGGATGGACCAGGTGGTGAACCAGGCCGCAAAGATGCGGTACATGTTCGGCGGCAAAGCGCGCGTGCCGCTTACCATCCGCTGCGGCGTCGGCGGCTACCTGAACGCGGCGGCACAGCATTCGCAGTCGCTGGAGGCCTGGTTCACCCACGTTCCGGGACTCAAGGTCGCGACTGCGGCGACGCCGCGCGATATCCGCGCCGTGCTGCGCGACGCGATCGCCGACGACAACCCTGTCATCGTGCTGGAGCCGCTCAGCCTGTACGAAGTCGCGGACGACGTGCCCGAGACGCACGAGGTCCGCGCTCTCGGCGCCGCCGACATCAAGCGGCGCGGCGAGGATGTGACGATCGTGACCTGGGGGCGCACGGTCCCGGAATGCCTCGCCGCCGCGGAACGGCTGGCGGATGAACGCATCGACTGTGAGGTGATCGACCTGCTCTCGCTGGTACCATGGGACGAGCCCGCGGTGCTCGGGTCGGTATGGCGGACGAACAATCTCGTCGTGGTGCACCAGGCGCCGCGTCGTGGCGGGTTCGGCGCGGAGATCGCGGCCCGCGTCACCGAGCGCGCCTTCCGCGAGCTCGACAATCCGGTGGCACGGGTCTGCGGCCTCGACACGCCCGTGCCGTTTGCCCCGAAGCTGGAGAGCTACGTGTTGCCTGGCGCCGACCGCATCGCGCAGGCGGTGCGGCGCCTGAGCTGAGTGCCGCGCGTGAGCGGGCCGCCGCGCGTGCGGATCGTGCAGATGCCCAAATGGGGCCTGGCGATGCAGGAGGGCACGGTGCGGGAGTGGCACGTCGCGATCGGCGAGGTTGTGGCAGCCGGCGCCCCGCTCTGCGATATCGAGACCGCCAAGATCACCAACGAGTTCGAGGCGCCGGAGGCGGGAATCGTGGCGCGGCTGCTCGCCGCGCCGGGCGACGTGGTGGCCGTGGGCCGCCCGATCGCGGTGCTCGCCGAGCCGGGCACGGAGGCGGCGGCGATCGAGGCGGCGCTGGCGGCCGAGACGGTCGGGACGGGATCGACCGCGCGCGAGGAGCGCGAGATCGTGCGACGCGTGCCGACCGCGGCCGGCGAGATCGCCTGTCTCGACGCGGGCGAGGCCGGCCGGTCCGAGGCGGTGGTGTTGCTGCATGGCTGGGGCGGCGACCATCGCAGCTGGACGCTGGTGCAACCCGCACTCGCCGCGCACAGTCGGGCCGTTGCCTTCGACCTGCCGGGCCACGGCCAGTCAACGCGCGACGTCGGCGACGGCAGCGCCGAGGCACTGGCCGGCCGGCTCGACGAGGCGATGCGCGCGCTCGGGCTGGAACGCGTGCATCTGGTTGCTCACAGCTACGGCGCGGAGCTGGCCGGTGCGCTGGTCCGCCGCGGCGGCCGCGAGGTCGGCGCGGTCGCGCTGCTCGCGCCCGTCGGCCTCGGGGGATCGGTCAACGCCGGCTACATCGCGAGCTTCCTTGCCGCCCGGCGAAAGCGCGACATGCGGCCGGTGCTGGAACAATTGTTTGCGTCGCCCGAGCTGGTCGGACGCGAAATGGTGAGCGAGGCGTTGCACCTGCTGCGTGACGAAGCCGCGAGCGCCGCGTTGCGCCGGATCGCCGACCATATCGCAGCGTCCGCCGCGCCGGCGGCGCCGATCCCGGTCTGGGCGGACGGGCTGCGCCTGCTCGTTCTCTGGGGCGCCCAGGACGCGATCGTGCCGATGCCGCCCGGGCTCGCGGAGCGGCTCGGCAGGCGGCTGCATGTGTTCGACGGATGCGGCCATCTCCCGCATGTCGAGGCCGCGGGCCGTAGCGTGGCGCTTCTCCTCGACCACCTCGCGTCCTAGCCGCGTCGCGTTTGTCTTGCAACGCGGGAGACGGTCAAGCACACTGCGGCTGGCGAGCCGGGGCGCGATGCGACACGCCCTCGCCGGAGGATCGTGCGATGGACACGCGGCCCCGCCGCGATCCGCTGATCCGGTCGCCCAACCTGCCCCACCGGATCCATCCGGACGCGGCGCGGACCCGGGCGGATCACGAGTACCGGCCTGGGTTTCTCGAGCTGCTCTCGTCGGAGGCCGGCGCGCAGACCGGCACGCCGCCGCAGTTGCGGGTCAGCATCACCCTGCTGCCGCGCTTTACCATGCTGGCTTTCGCCGGCTTCGTCGACGCGCTCCGGCTCGCCGGGGACATCGGTGACCGCAGCCGTCCGAACCGCTGTTCCTGGACCCTGGTGGGCAGCGACCGTCATCCGGTGACCGCGAGCTGCGGCGCCGCGGTGGCGCATTGGGAAACCTTCGCAGACCCGCGCGGCTTCGACTACGTCGTCGTGGTCGGCGGCCTGCTGGATGACGGGCTCGACTACGATGCTGCCCTGTTGCGGCATCTCCGCCAGGCGGCGCGTCTCGGCGTTCCGATCGTCGGCATCTGCACCGGGGTGTTCGCGATGGCGCGGGCCGGCGTGCTCGACGACCATCGTTGCTGCGTGCACGGCTATCATCTCGCGGATTTTGCGGAGCGCTTTCCGGCCATCCGCACCGTCTCCGACCAGCTCTACGTGGTGGACGGAGACCGCGTGACCTGTGCGGGCGGCGCCGCGGCGATCGATCTCGCGGGCCATCTGATCGAGCGGCATTGCGGGCGCGAGCGCGCGCGCAAGATCATGCCGCATCTGCTCGTCGATGAGCTGCGGCCCGGCGGGCACTCCCAGCTCCTGCTGCTCGACGAGTTCTTCAACATCTACGACGAGCGGGTCCGCGCCGCCGTGCTGCTGATGGAGCAGTGCATCGCCGACTCGCTGTCGGTGTCCGACATCGCGCGGCGCGTCGGCGTGCCGCCCCGGCAACTCGAGCGGGCGTTCCGGCGTTGCTTCAATCTTTCGCCCTCGGGGATGTTCCGGCTCATGCGGCTGCGCCGCGCCCGCTGGCTGGTGCTGCACTCCAGCCTGACGATCACCGAGATCGCCTGCGCCTGCGGATTTGCCGACACGGCGCATCTGACGCGGAGTTTCAAGCGGGAGTACCGGCTGCTTCCCACCAAGTTGCGCCATTCGCTGGGAGCGCGCGACTTCGACCGCCCGGCCGGACACGCCGCCGCCGCGGTGCCCGTCGCCGACGTTCAAAACCCAGGGGAGCGCGTTCTAAGCCGGCGGCCCTTCGTCCCCTAGGCTCAAGACATCGAGGCTTGGAGGCGGCCGTGCCGCGCGAACGGCCCAGCAGGGGAAGGCAGGAGATGGCGAGGCAGAACACCGGCGCCGGGGGCGGCGCTGCGGCGCTGACGCGACGCGGATTCCAAGCGGGCCTTGGTGCGCTTGGCGCGAGCATGCTCGCCGGCCGTGCTCGCGCTGCCGGTTTGACCCTGGCGGAAGTGCAGGCGGCGTCCGGACCGGTCAACATCCTCGGTGCGCAGACCTACGAGACGCCGGCCTCCTGGCCCAAGGACCTGCAGGTGCATTGGGCCTACAACACCACGAACGAGGAGATTCTCACCAAGACGACCCAGCCCGGGACGTTCGACGCCGTCATCATCTACCAGGGAGAGATCGACCAGCTCCGCAAGCTCGACAGGCTCGTGCCGGTGCAGACGGATCTGCTCGAAGACTGGAAGCTGGTGGCCCCGCTGTTCCGCGACGCGTCGGTCATCCGGCGCGACGGACAGGTCTTCGCGGTACCGTTCCACTGGGGCTACGGCTACCTCGAATACAACTCCGCCAAGACGTCCGCACCGCGATCCCTGCAGGATCTGATGAGTCCGAAGCTGACGAAGAAGATCGGGTTGCCGAACGATCCCTATGCGGTGATCACCACCTTCGCGCTGTTCGCCGGGTACCAGAACGCGAACAACCTCACGCGCGACCAGTTCAACGCCACGATCAAGCTGCTGAAGAGCTTTCGCCCGCAGGTGCTGACGATCCACAACTACGGCGACGAGCCGGCCCTGTTCGCGCGCGGTGACATCTGGGTCGGCTTCCCGGAGTATTCCGACTCCATCGTCCTCTGCCACAAGGCGGGCGCCACCGCGGTCAAGTCGACGATGCTCGCCGCATGGAGTTACGTCGACTGCCTGATGGTCCTTAAGGCCGCCGAGCACGTCCCCGCGGCCTACAAGTTCATCAACTCGTGTCTCTCCACCGCCTCGCAGGAGCTGACCACGGCGCACAGTCTGGCGTTCCCGGTCAACGACGCGGCGATTTCTGCCCTGCCCAAGGAGCTGCAATACACGTCGAGTGAAGCGGTGCTGAAGAACGCGCCGTTGATGCCCGGGGTGACGGTGGAAACCGGCGGGCCGGACGTGCCGTTCCAGGAATGGGTGCAGGCGTGGGAGGAGTTCAAGGCGGCTTGACGGCAGGCATCTCCGGCGCGGCACCGCGAGACGGGACGTTTCGTCGGCGCGCACTGCCCGGAGCCCGGGTCCTCGATACCGTCCTGCCGGTCGGCGCGCTGCCGCTCGTCCTGTTCTTCGCCGCCATGCTGCTCGCACCGATCGCGCTGCTGGTCGTCTACAGCTTCTTCGAGCCGGGCTTCTTCACGGTGATCGAGGTACTCACCGTGCGCAACTACCGTCTCATCCTGTCCACCGCGCTCTACTCCACGATCCTGCTCAAGACGCTGGGCGTCTCGCTGGTCGTCGCCTGCGTCATCGTCGTGGTGGGCTACGCGATGGCCTATACCATTGTCTTCCAGCTCGGCGTGTGGGGACCGCGCGTTCTGGTGCTGGTGATGGCCTCGCTGCTCTCGAGCTACATTGTCCGGCTATACGCCCTGACCACCATTCTCGGCACCAATGGCCTGATCAACCAGGCGCTGATCGCCGCCGGGCTGATCCGGGAGCCGCTGGGCTTCCTGCTGTACGGCTACTTCGCGATCATCATAACGCTGGTCTATGTCTACCTGCCGATCGCCGTGCTGCCGATGTTCGCCAGCCTGCAGGGAATCGACCGGCGGCTGGTCGAGGCGTCGCGCGATCTCGGCGAAGCGCCGCTGCGGACCTTCGTGCGCGTGACCCTGCCGCTGTCAATGCGCGGCATCCGGATCGCGTTTGCCTTTTCCTTCATCCTCGCCTCCGCCGACTACGTCGCGCCGCAGATGGTCGGCGGCCTGAACGGCCAGATGATCGGGGCGGTGATCGCCGACCAGTTCGGCGGGGCCAGCAATTATCCACTCGGGGCGGCACTCGCGGTCAGCATGGTGGTCGGATTTGCCGTCGTGCTCGGCGGCCTTCTGCTGCTCGAGAAGCTGTTGCGCCTCGCGTTGCTGCATGCGCCGCGCCGGGCGCCGCGCGGCACGCCGGCGCCGGTGCGATTGCCCGGCCTGCCGATCACGCAGGCGGTGACGGTCCTGGCGCTGCTGTTCCTGTTCAGCCCGCTGCTCACCGTCATCGTTTTCTCCTTCAACGGCGCCCGCAACCCCGGCCTTCCGTTCCAGGGTGTGACGCTGCACTGGTACGGCCAGCTGTTCCGTAGTGCCGATTTCGGGCGCGTGCTGAGCACCAGCCTGCTGATCGGCGCATGCACGGTGATCGGCGGGCTGCTGGTCGGGGTTCCCGCGGCGCTCGCGCTCGCCCGCCGGCGCTTCCTGCTGCGCCGACCCCTCGAACTGCTCGCGCTCGGCCCGATCGCCATGCCCGGCGTCGTGATCGGCGTCGCGCTGCTGACCAGCTTCGTCCATGTCGGCATTCGCCTCGGCGTCGGCACCACCATTGCCGCGCACATCCTGCTGGTGACGCCGTTCATCGTTCTGGTGGTGCGCACGCGGCTGGAGAAGATGGACCCGCGGGCGGAGGAGGCAGCCCGGGATCTCGGCTCCTCGCCGCGCCGCGCCTTCCGTACCGTGACACTGCCGATCCTTACTCCCGCACTGCTCGGTGCCGGCATCCTGGCCGCGGCGATCTCCCTCGACGAGCTTCTGGTGACGAATTTCACGATCGGGGTGCATGCCACGGTTCCGGTCTGGATCGCCTCGCAGATGCGAGCGGGCCTCACCCCCTCGCTCAATGCCGTCGCGGTGCTGATGCTGGTCGGTTCGCTCGGCCTGATCGGGCTCGCCGCTCTGGCAGCACGGCGTGGCCGCTCGACGCGCCTGCTCACCACCCTTGCGGAGGCCGCATGAGCCGTGACCCATCGGAATTCCCGCTGCTGTGGGATACGACTTCCGCGCCGTCGGCCTTCGATCCGGCGGACTGGTTCGCCTATTGCGAGGCGATCACCGGCCGGCCGCGCCCGGTGCTGCCTGCGCTCGGCATCCAGACGGTGATTCCGACGCATATCGACCTGATCCTCGCACGTACCGGTGCGGTGCTCGACGATTTCACGCTCGCCGACCATCCGTTCGCGATCTTCGAGCACGCGGGCTTGCCGATGGTGATCGCACGCTCCGCGAAAGGGTCCTATGCCGCCGGCGGCCTGGACGAGATGATCGCGCTCGGCGCGCGCCACGTCATCTTCCTCGGCGGCTCCGGCACGATTTCCCAGGACGTGCAGGTGGATGACCTGTTCGTGCCGACGCGGGCACTGCGCGACGAGGGCGTATCGTGCCACTACCTGCCTCCCGCGCGCTACGCCTTCCCGTCGCAGCGGCTGACTGCGGCGCTGCTGGCGGTCGCAGCGGGCGCACGGCGGCCGGTGAAGTCCGGGCCGAACTGGACGATCACGGCGCATTTCCGCCAGGCGATCCCTCGCCTGCGCGCCTTTCGCGCCGAGGGCTGCCTGGTGGTCAACAACGAGGCCGCGCCGGCCTTCGCGGTCGGTACGGCGCGCGGGGTCGATGTGGCGGCTCTGCTCGATGTCGGCGACACCCTGGCCGACGAGCGTTTCCGCGTGCCGTCCGGTCATGCCAAGCTGTATCAGGCCGAAGACGCGGCGGTGCAGCTCGATCTCGCGCTCGCCGCACTCGTCCAGTTCCATCGCACGGCGGGATGACGGCACCCGTCGCCCGGGCGAGTCTCGCCAGCTCGGCGACGTCCGTCGCCGTCTCGCCGGGTACGTCCGGCGCCGCATTGCTGCGCCTCGAGGGCCTCGGCAAAAGCTTCGCCGGACACGCGGCGGTGCAGCCGGTCGATCTCGCGATCCACGAGCGCGAATTCGTGACGCTGCTCGGCCCCTCCGGCTGCGGCAAGACCACGCTGCTGCGCATGCTGGCGGGGCTGGAACGGCCCACATGCGGGCGGATCCTGATCGACGGACGCGACATCACCGCCGAGCCGCCGGAACGCCGCCCGTTCAACATGGTGTTCCAGAACTACGCGCTGTTCCCGCACCTCGACGTGTTCGGCAACGTCGCCTACGGCCTGCGTGCGAGCCGGGTGCCGGAGCGCGAGGTGGCCGAGCGCGTGCGTGCCGCGCTCGCCATGGTCGGGCTGGAGCAGCATGCGCACCGGCCGGTCGATCAGCTCTCGGGCGGAATGAGCCAGCGCGTCGCGCTGGTGCGCGCCATCGTCAAGCGCCCGCGCGTGCTGCTGCTCGACGAGCCGCTCGCGGCACTCGATCTGCAGCTGCGCAAGCGAATGCAGCTGGAGCTCCGCGCCATCCAGGAGAGTCTCGGCACGACCTTCATCCACGTCACGCACGACCAGGAAGAAGCCATGGCGATGAGCGACCGGATCGTGCTCATGCGGGCCGGGCATGTCGTTCAGGTCGGCACGCCCCGGGAGGTGTACGACTTTCCGCGCACCCGGTTCACCGCCGAGTTCGTGGGCGAGGCGACGCTGCTGCCCTGCCGCGTGCGCACCGTTCTGGGAGAGCAGGTCGAGGTTGCGTTTCCCGGCGGCGCGGTCGCGACCTTTCGCCATCACGGGACGCCGGGCCTGGCGCCGGAGTCGCCGGGCCTCGTCGCGCTGCGGCCGCAGCAACTGCACGTGGCGTCGCCCGGCACCGGGCTGTTTCAAGGGACGGTCGCCGGCGAGATCTTCATGGGGGCCGCGACCATCCTGCTCGTCGCGCTGGATGGCGGGGCGCGCCTCAAGGTGCACGCGCCCGCTGCCGGCGCGGACATGCGTGGCCACCGGATCGGGATCGGCCTCGATCCCGGCGCCGGTACCTTCGTCTGCGCCGAGGAGAGCGCGATCGGCCTGTAGGCACGCGCGGTCAGGAGAAGATCGAGCCGCCGTCCACGTTCACGGCCTGGCCCGTCACGGCCCGGGAGCGATGCAGGAAGGCGACGGCGAAGGCGACGTCCTCCGCAGTCTGCGCGCGCGAGATTGCCTGCTTGCCGATCCATTCCTCGACGCCGACATTCACATCGCGCGCCAGCGCGTCGATCATCGCCGTGCGCACGACGCCGGGGCAGACCGCGTTGACCGTAATGCCGTGCGCCGCCACTTCGCGCGCGAGCGCCTGCGTGAAGCCGATCACCGCGAATTTCGAGGCGCTGTAATGGGCGAGGCCGGGATCGCCGCGCCGGGCGGCAATCGAGGCGATGGAGACGATCGAGCCGGGGTGGCGCGCCCGCAGCATCGCGCGCACGACGGCGCGCGCGACGAGGAACGTGCCGGTCGCATTCACCTCCATCACGCGCCGCCACTCGGCGGGCTCGAGATCGGCCACGTTGGCGACGCTGAGGATGCCGGCATTGTTCACCAGCAGATCGATCGCGCCCAGCGCCGACCAGCTGGCCTCGACGACCCGCGCCACGTCCTCGGCATCGGTCACGTCCAGCCGGCCCGCCCAGAACGCCGCTTGCGGCTGGCGGATGCGCGCCAGCGTTTCCGCAGCACCCGCCGCGTCGAGATCGGCGACCGCGACGCTGGCCCCCCAAGCGGCGAACGCCTCCGCCATCCCGCGACCAAGGCCGCGCGCGGCGCCGGTCACGAGCACCCGATGGCCGGCGAGCGCGATGTGCGGCCCGCTCAGCTCCATCGCCCGTCCGGTCCCGCGGTCAGCAGCGCGACGCCATCGGTCCCGACCAGCAGGTTCTGCTCGGCCGCCGCCGTGCCCACGCCCGGCAGGGTCAGCGCCCGCTCGATGGCCAGCACCATCCCCGGCACGATCGTCAGCTCCTCGGCCTCGGTCATCCACGGCCGTTCCCACCCGAGGCCGAGCCCGTGGCCCCAATGCACCGGGAAGCTGGACGCGATCCCGTCCCCGGCCTGCCCGGCCGGCCGGACGCCTGCGTCGGCAAGCGCCGCCTCGCCGGCGGCCACCACCGCGCGCACGCTTGCGCCAGGTCGAACGGCGGCGATCGCCGCATCGAGGCCGCCGTGCAGCGTCTGCAACAGGTGCCGCTGTCCCTCGCCCGGCGGCCCGATCGTGACCGCGCGGCCGAAATCGGAAAGGTAGCCGGCGACCACGATCCCGGTGTCGAACCGCACCAGGTCTCCTGTCGCGAGCGCGCGGCGGCTGAATCCCGGCTGCGGCGTGGACGCCCACATCGCGGTCGCTTCGCCCGAGGACATGGTGGTGAAATAAATGCCGGCGCCGGCCGAAGTGGCCTCGGCCACGAACGCCGCCATCGCCTCGGCTTCGGTGACGCCCGGCCGGAGACGCTCGATCAGCCGCGTGGTGGCTTGCCGATGGATGCGCGCCGCTTCGCGGACCAGCGCCTGCTCCGTCGCGCTCTTGACCCGCCGCAGCTTCGCCAGCAGTTCATCTTCCTCGCGCCAGGTGATCTCCGGTGCGATCAGGCGCAGGGCCTGCCACTGGTTCGCCGGCAACACATCAGCGCCGACCAGCGCCAGCGTGCGCCCGGCGAGGCCCAGATCGGCCAGCGCCTGCGCCACGGTTTCGACGAAGCGCGGGCCGTGGCGAATATCGTCAACCGCGAGCCGCGTCCGGTCGAACTCCGGCACCGAGACGCACAGCACCGCGTCGCCGCGCGCTGAGATTGCGACGGCGGTGTGGGCCCGGGCGGAGAACAGGCCGGGCGCGTCGGGAAGATAGGAGTAGTGCTGATAGTGTCCGCTCAGATACAGGACGTCGCCGTAGCGATCGGCGGTCGCGCCGCCGCGCGAGACCACCAGCGCACCATCCAGCCCGGCGCCGCGCAGCGCGGCGGCGAATCGCTGCTGCCGGTCAGCGTACTCGCCGCGGCTGATCACGACGGGCCCTATCCGCCTGCGACGTTGCCGGAGACGTTGGAGTAGGCGATGCCCTCGAACGACTCGCCCTCGTACGCGCCGCCGCCCTGGATGCCGGCGAAGCGCCCGGTGCCGGACACGAAGCTCCACGTTCCATCGAAGCGATTTCGCGCCCGTGCATCGAGCATCGCCTTCTCCCCCTGAAACGCCATGACCGTCGTCGAGCCGTCCTGATAGAGGTTGATCGTGTAGCCCTTCTGGGAGCCGCGCGTGCGGTCGCGCTCGAACGATTCGATTGCCCAGCAGGTGGCCACCTCGCCTTCATGAAAATACAGCCCGTAGTAGCGCGTCTGCCCGAACACGACGCCGTCCGTACCCGGGATCTCGGTGCTCTCCTGGCTTTCGATTCGCACCACGTGCCGACCGTTCGCCGCCATATGCATCGTCATTGCCTTGCGCTGGCCTCTCACTGCTCCACGACGAGAGTCGCGGCTGCGTAGTCTTCGAGCGCCGTGCCGACCGACTTGAACGCGGTGATGACGGCATCGTCGTCGCGACCCGGCCCGGTGCCGCGGCAGAGGTCCCGCAGTTCGCCGGCGATCCGCGCGCGCGTGATCGCCCCGGAGGCAAGCGGTTGCACGATGTCGCCGGCCTCGGCCAGGGCGCCGTCGAACGTGTCGACATAGATCACGCCGGCGCGTGCGATCGCGACGTCGTCCGCCTCGCGCATCTGCGGAGTGTAGCCGCCGACGAGGTCGAGATGGGCGCCCGGCCGCAGCCACTCGCCGTGGACGAGTGGTTCCCGCGCCAGGGTGGCACAGGCGATCACGTCGGCTTCGCGCACTGCCTGTTCCAGTTTTGGCGCCGACTTCACGACGGGAGCAAGCTCGGACAACTGGCGCGCAAGCGTCGCGGCCGCGGATTCGCGCCGCGCCCAGATGCGCACCCGGCGGTACCGCCGCACGCTGGCGTGGGCGGCGGCGAGATTGGCGGCGATGCGCCCGGCGCCAACGATCAGCAGCTCCTCCGCGTCGCGCCGCGCAAGCGTGTCCGCGACCATGGCGGAGGTCGCGGCGGTACGGCGCGCGGTGACCTCGCCACCGTCCAGAACCGCGCGCAGCACGCCCGTCTGGCCATCGAAGACGAGCACGGAGGCATCGACCGCCGGCAAGCCGCGTGCGCTGTTTCCGGGGACGATGTTGAGGATCTTGACGACGATGGCGCGCCCGCCCTGCCACGCCGGCATCAGCAGCAGTGTGGCATCCGGGTCGCCGGGAATCGCGATGCTGTGGGCGGTGCGCAGCGGCAGGACGCACCCCTCGGCGAATACCTCGCGCAGCCGGGCCACCAGGCGGTCCCAGGGCAGTCCCGCGCGCACCCCCGACCGGTCGATGACTTGCATGGGCGCAAGCCTAGTGAGGGGCTGGTTGTTCTGATTGAACAAGGGCGTCAGCGGTTTGAAGGTTTTCATGGGACACCGACGGGACCGGCCGGAGCGTGCCCTTGCAGCCGGACGGACGGGCGGGATTGCAGCGATCGACGAGCGAGGCCCGCGCAGGGTCGGAACCATGGCGAAACTCCGATTCCACGGAATCGCGTTCGGATGGCGGGCGCTCCGGGGAGGACGGTGCCCGTCACGTCGGAGAAGATTCCGGTGGAGACGAGAGAGGGTGATTCGGTCAGCTGCGGCAATAATCCGGGCAGGCTCGGCCAGCGCCAGCGCGGTCGCCGCGCGCGCCGCCTCAGCGCTCGCGCACCGTCACTGCGGCGATCGCGGTCGCCTCAGTACATCCGCGAATGCAGGTTGCCCAAGATCCACACGGTCCCGCCCGCCATCATGACCAAAATGACCGCCGTGAACAGCACAAGCAGCATCTCATCGACGTTTTCGTGCGGCGGATGGACGTGCAGGAAACAGCGGAAGTGAACCACCGCCTGCACCAGTGCGAACAGGCCGATGGCGATCCAGAGCGAGCCGGTCGTCATAAGATGCCAGTACACCAGGGCGAAGGGCACCACGGTCAGGCTCAGGGCGAGGCACAGGCCCCAGAGATAGGTGCGCAGGTCCCGGCGGAAACTGCGGCCCGGAGCGCTGCGCCCGAACCGGGGATGGTGCCATTGCGGCTGACCGGCGGGGCCGTGGACGTCCTTCATGCGAGACCCCCGAGATAGACCAGCGAGAAGATTGCGATCCAGACGATATCGAGGAAGTGCCAGAAGAGGGCGAGCCGCTGCACCCCAAGTCTGACATCCTCGTCGGTGCCGTAGCGCAGCATTTGCCCGATTAGCACCACCATCCAGATGCATCCCGTGGTCACGTGCAACCCGTGCAGCGGCACGAGGGCGAAGAAGGCGGAGGTGAAGCCGCTCCGGTCGGGACTGCCGCCCAGGGCGAACATCGTCAGGAAGTCGTGCACCTCGAAGCCGAGAAACACCAGACCAAGCAGCAGCGTCACCACCAGCCAGGCGATGACCACGCCGCGGCCCGAGCGGTATAGCAGCGCAAGCGACGCCATGCCAAAGGTGAAGCTGCTGAGGAGCAGTGCGCCGGTTTCAATCGCGACGCTGCCGATGTCAAACAGCTTCTTCGGACCCGGGCCGCCCGCTGTCGCACCGATCATGGTCGCGTAGGTCGCAAAGATCAGGCCGAATATGATCGCATCGCTCATCAGGAACACCCAGAAGCCGAACCTGACTTCGTCCTCCCGGTCCACGTGGTGGTGAATGGCGCTGAGCCTGAAGCCCGGGTTGTCGAGCGTGTCGCCGTTCATTCTGCGGCTTCCGCAGTCTCGTGCAGGTCGGCGAGACCGGCATTCTCTTGTGCAAGTTCTTCGCCGCGGGATATCGGGTGGATCGCGCCCACGGTTTGCAGCCACCGCAAGTGATCCGCCCGGACCTTGTCGGCGGGGATGACGCGCTCATAGTCGCGGACGAAGCCATGCCAGATGACGGCGGCGATGGTGGCCAGCATGGCGAGCCCGACCATCCACCAGATGTGCCAGACGAGGCCGAACGTCGCGAACGCGGCGGTGACGCACAGGATCATGCCCAACGGGCTGTTCCGCGGCAGTTCGATGTCGGTGAAGCGTTCCGGCGGGAGATAGGCCGTGCCATGTTCCTTGGCGACCATGAACGCGTCCCTGGCAGTCACCTCCGGCAGGACCGCGAAGTTGTAGTCCGGCGGCGGCGCTGCGATCGACCATTCCAGCGCGCTGGCATTCCAGGGATCGCCGCCGGGCACCCGGTTCTGCTCACGCTGCCGCACCGAGACCACGAGTTGGACCACCAGGCATCCGAGCGCCGCCAGGATGATCAGCGCACCGAATTCCGCGACTGCCAGGTACGGCACGTAGATCGGGTTGTAGAACGCGACGGTGCGGCGCGGGAAGCCCAGCAGGCCGAGGGCGTAGAGGGGAAAGAAGGCGAACATGAAGCCAAAGATCCAGCACAAGGCCGAGGCCAGGCCCCAACGCTCATTCAGCCGAAATCCGAAAGCCTTCGGGAACCAGTAATGATAGCCTGCCAGCATGCCGAACAGCAGGCCGGGGATCAGCATGTTGTGAAAGTGGGCCACCAAAAACAGCGTGTTGTGCACCTGGTAGTCAATCGACGGATTGGCCAGGATGATGCCGGACAGGCCGCCGACCACGAACAGCATCATGAACCCCAGGCTGTACACCATCGGCACGGTGAAGCGTATCCGCCCACGGAACATCGTCATCATCCAGTCGTAGATCTTCACGCCGGTCGGAATGCCGATCAGCATGGTGGCGATGCCGAAGGTTGCGTTGACGCCCGCCGTCTGACCCATGGTGAAGAAGTGGTGCAGCCATACGGCAAACGACAGGAGAGCGATCGCCATCGTCGCCAGCACGAGCGACGTGTAGCCGTAAAGGACCTTGCCGGAGAAGGCCGGGATCACTTCCGAATAGACGCCAAACGCTGGCAGGATAAGGATGTACACCTCCGGGTGGCCGAACAGCCAGAACAGGTTGGCATAGTTCATCATATTGCCGCCGAGGGCGTTGGTGAAAAAATGGAAGCCGAGATAGCGATCGAGTGCCAGCAGCACCGTCGCGACGGTCAATGGCGGCATGGCAAAGATCATGAGGACGCTGGTGCACAGCGCCGTCCAGGTGAACAGCGGCATGCGCATCAGCGTCATGCCGGGAGCGCGGCGCTTGTAGATGGTGACGGCGAAATTGATACCCGTCATCATGGTGCCGATTCCGGACAGGGAAACGGCCCAGATCCAGTAATCCGGCCCGACGCCGGGACTGAAGGTGATCTCGGTGTAAGGCGGGTACCCGCTCCAGCCGCCGGTCGAGAACTTGCCGACCACGAGCGAGATCATGACCAGCGTGGCCCCCGCCGCCGTCAGGCCCAGGCTCACCGAGTTCATCACCGGAAACGAGACGTCGCGGGTGCCGATCTGCAGCGGCATGACGACGTTGATCAGGCCAATCAGGAACGGCATCGCCATGAAAAAAATCATGATCGTGCCGTGCGTGCTGAACAGTTCGCCGAAATGTTCCGGCGACAGGAAGCCACCACCGAGGCCGAAGGCCTGCTGGGTGCGCATCAGGACCGCCTCGATCAGCGCCCGTGCCAGCATCACGAAGGCGAGAACGATGTACATGATGCCGATGCGCTTGTGGTCGACGCTCGTCAACCACTCGGTCCAGAGATAGCGCCACTTGCCGAAATACGTGATCAGGCCGACCGTCACCGCCGCGCCGACGACGACCAGACCGGCGGCGCCGCTGGCGATAGTATCGTTGACGATGTTCGCAAGCGTCGGATGCTGCAGCGCCGACCAGAACGGCAGACTGTGCAGGGCAAGTCGCCCGAAGATGACGTGCGTGAGCGACATCTGTTTCATCCGGCTTTGGCATCGTGCTGCAGGTTGGGGCGTGCTGACACCGCGGCAATGGTGATCCCGGTGGCGGCAGGCCGCGCTTTGGCTTTGCCGCTCACGATGGCGATGCTGCTGGAGGGAGCGCCGTGGAACGACATCATGACATTCCGGAACAGGTCGGGAGTGACGTGATTAAAGAACACGGCATCCGGCGGCATGTTGCGGGCCTTCAGCTCCGTACGCATCTCCGGCACCGTGTTGTGAGCGCGGATGATGTCATACGCGTCGGCACTGAGCCGGACGCCGCCTCGCTTGACGCCGGCGACCCAGTCGCGGAACCCCTGCGCGGTCGTCGCACGGGCGATGAACTTCTGGTGCTGGAAGCCCATGCCGTCGTACTGAGTGTTCTCGCCGAGGAATTGCCCGGTGGAGTCGGAGATGAGATGCAGCCTCGTCTGCATTGCCGCCATCGCGTAGATCTGGCTGCCGAGAGCCGGGATGTAGAACGACTGCATCACCGAGTCGCTGGTGAGCCGCATCGCAATCTGCCGGTGTTCCGGGAAGACTAGCCGCCCAACACTGGCGATATGGAGCTGCGGATAGACGAATAGCCACTTCCAGTCATAGCCGATGACATCGACCTTGAGCGGCCCGTCCTGAGTGTCGAGCGGCCGGTAAGGATCAAGCTTGGTGGTGTCATGGGCGAGCCAGAGTCCCAGCACGGCAACGATCACCAGCGGCCCTCCCCAGATCGCCATCTCAAGCAACGAGGAGTGCCCCCATTTCGGTGAATAGCGTGCCTTGGTATTGCCGTAGCGGTAGCGCCAGGCGATCAGCGGCACGCCGATCAGAACCGGCAACACCACGATCAGCATCAGCAGCGTGACGTCGAGGATGTGCTGACGCTGCGCGGCCGCGATCGGTCCACGCGGATCAAGGAAGCTGACATCGGCGGCGTGTGCCTGACCGACGGACAGTACCGACACCGAGACAAGGCACAGTACTGCGCGAGCCGCAATCGAGCCACAGCGCGATCGCGGTGTACGCTGCATCGATCTTTGTAAGAGCAGCATGCGAAACGGCCAGGAGGTCTATTGAATCTGGGAAGTGCGCCGGCACTTTCCGGCTTGTCGGTCGTCGAGGATCAGGGCGGGTGTTGCTGCGACGGGGGATTGATCCTCGAGCGGAGTGTTACAGACCTTTGATCGTCGTCGGTAGTCATTGGCTTGCTAGTTGGCGGGGCCGGTCAGAGAATCAACGCCGAGCGCGATGAACAATGGGTCACACGATGCGACTCATCCATGATTTCTCTATGGCGGGAAGCGGAGTGTTGGATGCGACACCATCACGCTGGAAGTTCGTTGCTGAAGCACGGCAGTCGCCGTGATGTGGTGAGAGGGCCACATGGTGGCAACCGCCGCGTCTGCCATTGTCACTGATCGTTCGGCTCCAGTCGGCGACCACGCGGTTCGACATTGCACAATGGGTGGCGGGAGGGAACCGATAGCGGGCCCGTCACGTTAGATCACATCACGTTCGGTCAAACGTGGCTCGAGGCAGCCGTACTTACAGCCCGGCCGTGCTGCAGATCCGCCTGAACCCGACCGATTCGACCGCCGTCATGGCGCCACCTTCGTCGGTGTTGTGGAGGGCAATTGCGACTCCGGTCGATGCGCAATTGGTTTGGGCAGATCGGGCACGGCCAGTCGCCATCGGTCGCCGCACACGGCGTTCAGGTCGTCGAAACCCGAGAGTTCGCCGGTGACTGTTGCGATACGATCGGCGCGCGCGAGCAGTCGCCTGTTCGTGATGCGACCAAAACCGGCGCTGTTGCAGGGATATGCCAAGTTCACCAGACCGTTGCAGAAGTCGCTTCGGGCGGGCGTCAGACGCGTTCGCCGACCAGTTCCTCGCTTCTGGCCCACAGCACCGCCGCGTGCGCCGGGTCGATCGCATAGGGTCTGACGCCGGGGCTGACGGGGCCAATCAGCCCTTCGGTGACCTCCGACACGCGGCAGTTCTCGCAATAGCGACCGCCGACTGCCTCGGCCGGGGCGAGGAATGCGGCCCGGACCGATGTGGCGGCGCCCTGCGGGATCGTCTTGAACCGGAAGGGCGGCTGGCGTTCCGCTGCCAGTTGGGCGTTGATCCGCTCGACGGTCGCCTCGAGCTCGCCGAGCTACAAGTCGCGGCCGAGTTCGGTCATGATCCCACCCGGGTGCAGCGCCGTCGCCCGTCCGCCGCGCGCCCGACGCCGACGGTCGAATTCCACCGCGGACGGCATGTTTGCAGTCTTGGAGCGACCATAGGCGATCGTCGGGTCGCAGGGCATGCGCGCGAAATTTGGGTCGTCGAGGTCGCCATCCGAATACCGATGACCGGAGGAGGAGACGTTCACCAACCGGCTCGCCTGGCGCGACCCCTCTACGCCACCTGGGTCACGTCACCTTCAGGGAGAAAGTCGCTCTCAACATTGACAGCATCTGCCTCGTCCAATGCATGGAAGTCTCCGACTTCGAGCTCAATGCTTGGGCAAGTCTCCGCGCCGGTCTCCGGCAGTTGCGATCATGAGAAGTGTGGAGACATGCGCGCTCGTTGCATCATGCACCACCAGACAGGCACGATTGGCTTGGCACGACGCGATTCGGTCGGCAGACACGCCAACCGCATCGGGTAACAGCGAGCACGCCCGACCAGCCTGAACACTGCGGCGCCGTTGCTGCGGCACGTGTTTGTCCGCCCCGGCTACAGCTCCACCACGCGTCGGGTGCGCACGCTTTCGTCCGCCGCCAGCACAATCCGGAGGCTGTTCACCGCATCCTGCATGTGGTCGGCGAGATCGATGTTCTCGCGGATGGCGCGTAGCAGAAATGCCTGCTCGCGGATGCAGAGCTCGTCGTGTCCGGGCTCGTCATCCATGCGGAAGACCTCGTCGGGCCGGGCCAGTGAGTTGTCGGGATTGAGCGCCGCGTGGTGCAGCCGGATCATGCTGGTCTTGGTATGGGTGTCGATATCGGCCGATGTCGTGCCCTCGTCGCCTTCCGCGGCGACATCGCCCTGCTCGGGCATCACGATGCTGACCGCTCCATCCGGTCCGACCACGTCTTTGACGAAGAAGGCGACCTCGCTCATCATCGGGCCCCAGCCAGCCTCGTACCAGCCGACCGACCCGTCCTCGAACTCCACGTGCAGATGGCCGTAATTGTACGTCGCGACCTCCCGCGACAGATGCGCGCCGATGCCATGCACGCGGACCGGCTTCGACTTCGTCATCTGGCACATGATGTCCACGTAATGCACCCCGCAATCGACGATCGGCGGCAGGCTTTGCATCAGCGTCCGGTGCCAGGTCCACGCCGGGCCGACCGATTGCTGGTTGAGGTTCATGCGCATCACCAGCGGCTTGCCGAGGGTCCGCGCGAGCTCGACGAACTTCACCCAGGACGGATGCACGCGAAGAATGTAGCCGACCACCAGCTTGCGTCCATGCGCCATCGCGGCGTCGACGACGCGCTGTGCGTCGTCGACAGTCTCGGCCAGCGGTTTCTCGACGAAGACGTGTGCGCCGGACTCGATCGCCCGCAGTGCATAGGATGCATGCGTGTCGGGGTATGTGTTGAGTGACACCACATCGGGACGAAGTTCCGCGAGCGCGGTCGTGAAATCGGCGAACCGCGGCACGTCGCGCCAGGCGTCCGGCAGGTCGTGTCTAGATGCAATGGATCGGGCACAGATCCCGGCCAGGCTGAACCCGCCCAGCCCGTCATAGGCCTTCGCATGCGCGAGGCCCATATGGCCAAGTCCAACGACCAGCACCCGCAGTGGATCCGCCATGGCGGCTTCCCTCCCTTCGGCCGGACATCGGACGCGAGCCGGCCGGCAGTGTTGCGATCGCTCCCGGAGCGTAGTGGAAAAAGGATCGCGTTCAACGTTCTTCTGTGTGCCGTCGGCCTGGGCCGCAGCGGACAACGCGCCTGCGCGCCGGTCGCCTGCATGCGAGCCGTCATTCGGTCGCACCGCATCGGCCTGGCGGAGCGCGTGCCGCGACGAGGCGTCGTCAACCCAGATACCGGCGCGTGAGCCGGCCGGAACATGCCTCCGATGAAGGCGACGCCAGCCCGAAAATCGGGCATCGCGCCCGGAAATTGATGCGTTGCCGCATGGTGAGGCTGGGTTCAACGGAAAAACGTTCTAGCATTGCGTCCGCGGCACGTGCACAATCCGGTCCTGTCGCCGGCTGGGGGAGAGCAGCGATGGACAGCATCGAGGTGGATGCGGGGCGCGCTGTGCATGCGCTCGACCCGCTCTCACCGGCAGAGATCGCTGCCGCGGCGGCAATCGTCCGGGCGGCGCATGATCTCGGCCCGGGCATGCGATTCGAAACGATCGTCCTGCAGGAGCCGGATGATGCAGCTCCGGCCGAGCGCGTCGCCTTCGTCGCAACCTATGACATCAACTCCGGCGACTTGTTCGAGGCGCTCGTGTCGCTGGATCGCGGCGACGTGCTGCGCTGGACACCGCGTCCCGGCGCGAGACCGCGGATCGCCCCCGAGGAATTCCTGCTCGCCGAGCAGATTGCCAAGGCAGATCCGCGCTTCGTCGCGGCGCTGGCGCGACGCGGCATCACCGATCTGTCGCTGGTCTGCAGCGATCCCTGGTCCTGCGGCGTGTTCGGCCACGCCGATGAGGAGGGGCGGCGGCTGATCCAGACCATCACCTGGGTGCGCAACCGGCCGTACGACAACCACTACGCGCATCCGGTCGAAGGTCTCAGTGCGCTGGTCGACATCAATCGGAGCGAGGTGCTGCGCATCGACGACTACGGGGTGGTGCCGTTGCCGCGGGAGGAGGCGAATTACGCGGCGCGGTTCCAGCAGGGCTGGCGCGGCGGGCTGAAGCCGATCGAGGTGATCCAGCCGGAGGGGCCGAGTTTCACGGTGGATGGCTGGGCCGTCACCTGGTGCGGCTGGTCGTTCCGTGTCGGCTTCACCCCGCGCGAGGGCCTGGTGCTGCATGATCTCGGCATCGAGGACGGGGGCGTGCAGCGCCGCGTGCTGAGGCGCGCCAGCCTCGCTGAGATGGTGGTGCCGTACGGCCACCCGACCGGCGTGCATCCGCGCAAGAACGCCTTCGACTGCGGCGAGTACGGGATTGGCGTGCTGGCCAACAGCCTGAAACTCGGCTGCGACTGCCTGGGCGCCATCCACTATTTCGACGCGGTGGTCAACCGCATCGACGGCACCGCGCAGGTGATCGAGAACGCGATATGCCTGCACGAGGAGGATTGCGGCGTGCTGTGGAAGCACACCGATTTCCGCACCGAGGAGACGGATGTGCGGCGCAGCAGACGCCTGGTGATCTCGTTCGTCGCCACGGTCGGCAATTACGAGTACGGCTTCTACTGGCACCTCTATCTCGACGGCACCATCGAGCTGGACGTACGGCTGACGGGCATCGTCAACACCGCCGGGCTGATGCCGTCCGGCGAGGTAGGCCGGGGCACGCGCATCGGTCCCGGCGTCGTCGGACATGTGCACCAGCATGTCTTCAACGTCCGGTTGGACATGGCGGTGGACGGGCCGAACAACACCGTGCTCGAAGTCGACACGGTCGCTGATCCGCCGGGACCCGACAACCCGGCGTGCAACGCGCTTTCGATCGTCGAAACGCCCCTGCCGACCGAGCTCGCGGCGCGGCGCCGCGCCGATCCGGCGCGTCTGCGCTTCTGGAAGATCGTCAACCGCGAGCGTCGCTCGGCGCTCGGCCATTACCCGGCCTACCGCCTTTTGCCGCACAGCGCGTTGCACACGCCGGCGCATCCGGACAGCCAGGTCGGCCGCCGCGCCGGCTTCGTGACGCACGATCTCTGGGTGACACCGACTTCGGCCGAGGAGCGCTGGCCGGCGGGCGACTACGTCAACCAGAGCGCCACAGGCCAGGGACTGCCGGCCTGGACGGCGCAGGATCGGCCGGTCGCAGACCGCGCGATCACCGTCTGGCACACATTCGGTCACCATCACGTGGTGCGGCCGGAGGACTATCCGGTACAGCCATCGGTGCATTGCGGCTTTCTGCTGCAGCCCTTCGGTTTCTTCGACCGCAATCCTACGCTCGACATTCCGCCGGCACGGTCGGCGCATAGCTGCTGCGCCTGAGAGACGGCGCCGCCCGCAGGGCAAAAAGGGGGGAACCGCATGACAGAGACAGACCGGACGCCAGGCCGCCGCACGGTGGTCAAGGGAATCGGCGCGGCGCTGGCCGCACCGCTCGCGGCACCTTTCATCTCGCCGGCCCGTGCCGCCGGCAGCGAGCCGATCCGTTTTGCCATCGTCGCGGCGCAGACCGGCCAGGCGGCGATCGCCGATCATCACGACTACATCAACGGCGCGCAGATGGCGGTCGAGGAGATCAACGCCGCCGGGGGCGTCAAGGGACGCGAGATCAAGATCGAGCTGCACGACATCGATCTGCTGACACCGGAAGGCACGCAGGCGGCGTTCCGCGCGGTCGCGGATTCCAAGCCGCACGCGATCGGCTGTGCGTTCACGCTGATCCGCGTCCCGGCGCTAGAGGCGCTCGGCGACTACAAGGCGCCGTATCTGAGCGGCGACACCAATTTTGACCTGATCACCTACGCCAGGAAGCACCGGGCCAAATACTGGAACTACTTCGAGGTCGACCCGCCGGAGATCTACTACGGGCGGATGTTCCCGAAATTCCTCGAGCAGCTTGCCGCCGGCGGGGTGTGGAAACCGACCAACGACAAGGTCCACATCATCCGCGAGCAGAGCAACTACAACATGGTGATCGCGCAGGAGGTGGTGAAGACGCTGCCCTCGAGCAAGTTCGTGCTGGGCAAGATCACCGATATCCAGTTCCCGGTCCAGGACTGGGGGCCGGTGATGCAGGCGATCAAGGCGGAAGGCTGCGGCACCATCATGCTCGACTACTGGGTCGGTGCGGAGGAGGCCGCGTTCTGCCAGCAGTTCGTCGCGGATCCCGTCAAGGGGGCGTTGGTGTACATCCAGTACGGCCCCTCGCAACCGGAGTTCCTGAACATCGCCGGCTCCGCCGCAAACGGGTTCGTCTGGTCCACCGTGCTCGGCGTCTACGACGATGCGCAGGGCGCCGCATTCCGCAAGAAATACGCGGCCAAGCATCCCGGCGTGATCGGCCTCTGCTACAATGGCTCCGCCTATGACACGACGTATATCCTGCGCAATGCCTGGATGAATGCCGATCCGAGCGATTTCAAGGCGGTGTGCGACTACATCCGCACCCATACCTATCGCGGAGTCGACGGGGCGGTGTCGCTCGACAACGAGTACCAGGCGGCGCTGCACTATCCGCTGCAGACCACCGACCTCAACAAGGGCATGGCGCAGCTCTATTTCCAGGTCCAGGACGGCGCGCACAAGATCATCGAGCCGGAGGTGCTGGCGCAGTCGAAGTTCCGTCCGTTCCCTTGGGCCTGACGCGTGCTTGACGCCGCGCAGGCCGTCACGATCGGAGCCGACGCCGGGGCACCGGCGCGGTTCGCCTGCGAGGACATCCATATCCGCCTGGGCGGGCGGGTGATCCTCGACGGCGTCTCGCTCGCCTTGCGGCCGGGCGAGATTCTCGGCGTGGTCGGGCCGAACGGTGCCGGCAAGACCACGCTGTTCGAGGTGCTGTCGGGGCGATACGTGCCAACGCGCGGCCGTGTGCTGCTGGACGGCCGCGACGTGACCGGGCTGCGGCTGTTCGCTCGCGCCCGGCTCGGCGTCGGCCGAACCTATCAGTCGCCGGTGGTGCCGGATGCGCTGACCGTCGGCGAGGTGTTCCGTGCTGCCCGGCAGGCACATCGGCCGTACCTGACGCGTTTCCATGCCGAATGGGCGGCGGAGAAAATGGGATTGCGCGTGCCGATGGCGGCACCCGCCGGCGGGTTGGAGACGCTGAACCGGCGCAAGCTGCTGCTCGCCTGCCTGCTGATGCGCCGACCGCGCGTGATGCTGCTGGATGAGCCGGCGGCGGGCCTGATCAGCTCGGAGATCGACGAACTCGACGGCATCATCCGCCATCTTGCCCGCGAGATGGGCATCGGCGTGATGCTGGTCGAGCATCGGCTGGAATTGCTGTCGGCGATCGCCGACCGCGTGGTGGTGCTCGATCTCGGCAGGCTGATCGCGGAAGGCGACCCGGACTCGGTATTCGACGACCCGCGCGTGCGTGCCGCCTATTTCGAGACCGAAGCTGCGTGACCGACGTGCTGCGCATCGACGGGCTGTCGGCCGGATACGGTCCCCTCACGGTGCTGCACGATGTCAGCATGACCGTCCGGGCCGGCGAGCGCGTCGGCATCATCGGCCTCAATGGCCACGGCAAGTCGACGCTGCTGCGCGCGATCGCCGGTCTGACGGGATGGCAGAGCGGCTCGATCAAGCTGAACGGCGTCGAGATCGGCGGCAAGCGCAGTCAGGGGCCGGGGCGCTACACGCATCGCATCGTCCGCATGGGCCTGGCGCTGATGCCGCAGGGGGATGCGCTGTTCCATGGCCTCACCGTCGCCGACCATCTTGACAGCGGCGCCTTCACGCGGCGGGCCTGGCGCGAGCGCCGGCAGCGACGCGAGCGCGTGCTCGCCATCTTCCCGCCGCTGGAGAAGCTGCTGGGCCAGCCGGTCGGCAAGCTGTCGGGCGGCGAGCGGCGGATGGTCAGTCTCGGGCGCGGGCTGATGGATGACGCCAGGCTGCTGCTGATCGACGAGCCGTCGCTCGGGCTTGCGCCGAAGATCAGCAAGGGCGTGGTGGAGGCGCTGATGCGGACCGACATCCGCGACGGCGCCATGGTGATCGCGGAGCAGAACCTTTCCGTCCTGCAGGGCAAGGTCACGCGGCTGATCGGGCTGCACGCCGGCAAGCTGAAGGGCGGCGCGGTGACGCAGGACGCGGCGCTGATGCCGCATCCGCACCGGCACTGACCGTCACGGCGGCGGTCGCAGCATGGACCCGTACTATCTCGCGCTCACCACGGTCACGCTGGCCTCGATCTACGGCCTGCTGGCGCTCGGCATCTCGATCATCTGGTCGAGCCTCGGCATGATCAACATGGCGCAGGGCTTCACCTTCGCCGTGTCCGGTTACGGCGCCTGGCTGGTCGCACAGAGCCTCAGCAGCAACGGCTTTGCCGTGGTCGCGGGCGGGCTCGTCACCGGCGCGCTCGCTGGCGCCCTGATCGGCGCCATCGCTTTCATCCCGCTCTATGACAAGCCGAACTTCCCGCTGCGCAGCCTGATCGCCACCCTCGCGATCAGCATGCTCGGCGCGCAGACGCTGCTCTGGCTGTTCGGCCCGCGGGTGAAGGCGCTGCCGAAGATCTTCGGCTATGGCAGCTTCCATATCGGCACCGTGGTCGCGAGTCATGAGAAGGTAGGCTCGATCGTCTGCTCGGTCATCCTCCTCCTGGTCACGCTCGCCTGGATGAAGCGCAGCCGGCGCGGACTCGAGATCCGGGCGATGATGCAGAACCCGGAGGGCGCGGCGCTGGTCGGCGTCGGGCTGCGCTCAACCGCGATGGCGGTGATGGCGGTGACGGGTGCGATGGCGGGGCTTGCGGCGGTGCTGCTGTCGCAGAACTACTTCGTCAGCCCCTATGCCGGCACGACGCCGCTGGTTAAGGGCATGGTGGTGGCGCTGGCCGGCGGGCTCGGCAGCATCTCCGGCGCGCTGATCGCGGCACTGCTGGTCGGGCTGATCGAGGCGGTCACCGCCGTCACCCTCGGTGGTCAGTACGTGCTGATCACGCAGTTCCTGTTCATCATTGCCGTCCTGCTGATCCGGCCGCGGGGAATTGCCGGCATGATCGAACATACGAGGGAGTAACGCGTGCCGCCCGACATGCCGCAGGAAGCCCTGGCGGACACGCAGGCCGCGCCGCCGGCGACGGTGGCGGCGCCGCGACCGCGGGCGGCGACGCTGCCGATCGGGCGCCGGCGCGTGCTGCCATCCCTGCGCGGCCACGGCGGGGCGAGCTGGCAACGCCAACGCTACCCGTTCACCCGGCGAACGCCGCTGCTGTTCGCGACGCGCTACAATCCGTTGACGCTCGCGGCCGAGCGGCAACTGCTCGACCCCCGGCCCGTCCTGTGGTTGGTGGCCCTTGCCGTGCTGGCCGTGGCGCCGCCGCTGTTCGGCGACAACTCCTTCGTCGCGGCATCGACCACGTTCGAGATGTTCGCGGCGATCAACCTGGTTTGGATGCTGCAGATCGGCACCGCCGGGATCTTCTCCCTCGCCAGCCTCGCAACCGTCGGCGTCGGCGCCTACGGCACGGCGGCGCTCTCGGTCTATGCCGGATTTCCCTGGTGGGCGATGTGGCTCGTCGGCCCGCTCTTCGGGCTTGCCTTCGGCGTCATCATCACGATTCCGGCGGTGCGGCTCGAGGGCTTCTACTACGCGCTTCTCACCGTCGGGATCGCCGAGCTGTGCCGCGTCTATGTGATACAGTCGCAGCCGCTCGGTGCGGCCAATAACGGGCTGTTCGGCGCCGACGGTTTCGTGCCGGACAGCATGCGGGAACGGCCAGGGCTCGTGCTCGGCTTCTACGCCGGCTTCGCGCTGATGCTGGGCGGGCTGCTCTTGTACCGCGTCGTGAACGGCCAACGGCTCGGACGGCTGCTGCGCGCCGCCCCGGAGCGGCACGAGGCGTTCGCCGAGGCGCTGGGCATCAACTACCGCGCCGCGCGCATCCGCGTGTTTCTGATCTCGTCCGCCGGGCTGGGCGGCATCGGCGGCTTCTATGCGACGCTGTTGCACGGCGCTTCGCCGTCGCTGTTCACGATCGACCAGTTGCTGCTGCTATTGGCCATGATCGTGATCGGCGGCATCGGCACCGCGGAGGGCGCAGTCGTCGGGACGCTGATCGTCGTGCTGCTGGACAAGGTGTTCATCGGTCTTGGCCCGATCCGGCTGATCCTGATTGCGGGCATCATGCTCGGCACGGTGCTGTTCCTGCGCGGCGGGCTGTTCGGCATCCCGGCACAGTACCGCGCCTGGCGCGGGATGAAGCGAAGCGAGCGCCGGGCGGCGCGGTCCGACAGGGAAGGTGAGACCATGCCCGAGGAAGCGATCGAGATCGCCGACAAGCAGGCGATCGTCGTGAAGCGGTTCGATGCCCGTCTGCGCGCGGAGCTGCGGCGGCTGATCTCCGATGCGCTGATAGAGGAGCACCGGACCTCCGCCGGCAAACGACGCAGCGACACGCTCGAGCGCGTGCTGGCCTATTTCCGCAGCGCCGCCGTTACCGACAAATACGCGATCCTCGCCGTCAAGCCGTTTGCCGAATACCGGATCGTGGCACTGTCCGGCCGCCGCGGCGTGCCGCCGCGCGTCGTCGATGACCAGGTTTTCGCAACGCCGGAGGCGGCGCGGCACGGCGTGTTCTGCAAGCGGGTGCAGGACCTGATGGATTCCTGACCGCAACGGGGAATTGCACCGATCCATGGCCAATATACGCATCTTCGCCTACACCGACCGGCTTTCGGTCAGGCCCGGCGACACCTTGACGGTGATGGCGAGCGCCGACGCGACCGACACCGTGCACGCCGAGCTCGTCCGCCTGATCCATGGCGACGAACATCCCGATGGACCGGGCTGCATCGAGCAGTCGATCGCTTCGCCGATCAATCGCGACTGGCCGGTCCACAAGCAATACGTCCAGAAGGGCAATTTCCTGCGCGTCGCGGACCCCGAGGACAAGCTGACGGTCACCGGCCCGGTGACGCTGCATGCCTTCATTCTACCGACCCTGCCCGAGGCGGGCCGGCAGATGCTGCTCGGGCGGTGGTCGGTCGACGGCATCAGCGGCTTCGGCCTGGGCATCAATCCGTCCGGACATCTGGAGTTCTGGGTCGGGGATGGAAACGCGACGGACGCGGTTGCCGCCGAGCTGAAGCTGATCGCACGCATCTGGTATTTCGTCGCGGCGAGTTTCGACCCGGCGACCGGCAGCGTGACGCTGTACCAGGAACCGGTGATCGGCCGCTACAACAGCCTGCTGTCAAAGATCGTGCCCTACGACCACCGCTCGCATGTGAGCGAGACGCTGCGCGTGCGCCCGGTGCTCTCCGCCGAGTCCGGCTTCCTGATCGGCGCCGCGACCGAGCGCAATCCGGCGCGCGGCATGTTCTTCAGCCAGTGCTACAGCGGCAAGATCGATCGCTGCGGCGTGCACGGGACCAAGCTCGACCGCGCGGCGCTCGACGCGATCCGCGACGGCGGCCGGCCGGAGGCGGCGAAGGTGCTCGCCTACTGGGACACCGCCGCCGGCTATACGGATCGCGGCATTGGCGATGCCGTGCTCGACACCGGACCGTTTCAGCTCCACGCCGAGGGCTTCAACCGTCCGGTGCGCGGCCAGACCGGTTGGAACTGGACCGGCAGGAACGACTGCTTTCGCCTCGCACCTGGGGAATTCGGCGGCATCGAGTTCCACGCCGACGCGCTGATCGATTGCCGCTGGGAGCCTACGCTGACGCTCGCAATCCCGCCCGATCTGAAGAGCGGCGTCTACGCCGTCAAGCTGACCGCCGAGGACGGCAGTCGCACGGCCGAGGAATATGCGCCGTTCTTCGTGCGCGCGGCCACGCCGAAGGCGCCGGTCTGCCTGCTTGTCCCAACCGCGAGCTATCTTGCCTATGCGAACATGCAGGCGGCGTTCGATGCGGCCCTGCAGCAGGCGATCACCGCCTCGACGCCGATCCTGCAGGACATCGACATCGAGGTCTACAAGAGCAATGTCGAATTCGGCCTCTCCACCTACGACCTGCACGATGACGGGGCGGGCGTCTGCTACAGCTCGTACCGCCGCCCGATCGTCAACATGCGGCCGAAATACCGCATCCCCGGCATCGGCGCGACCTGGCAGTTTCCGGCCGATCTGTCGATCGTCGGCTGGCTGGAGGCGATGAAATACGACTACGAGGTGATCACCGACGAGGATCTGCACCGGGAGGGCGTCGCCGCCCTGAAGCCCTATCGCGCGGTGATCACCGGCACGCACAACGAGTACAATTCCGAGCCGATGATGGATGCGACCGAGGATTACCTCGCCGGTGGCGGTCGCCTGCTGTATCTCGGCGCCAATGGCTATTACTGGTGTGTCGGCTTCCGCGACGACGACCCTTCGGTGATGGAGGTGCGCAAGCTGGAGGCCGGCTCGCGCGCCTGGCAGGCGCGTCCGGGCGAGCACTATCTGGCCTCGACCGGCGAGCGCAGCGGGCTGTGGCGCCATCGCGGCCGGCCGCCGCAGAAACTGGTCGGGGTCGGCTTCACCTCCGAAGGCATGGACCATTCCGTGCCGTATCGCCGCATGCCGGACAGCTATCACCGTTCCGTGTCCTGGATCTTCGCCGGCGTCGAGGGCGAGGTGTTCGGCGCGTCCGGCCTTGCCGAAGGTGGCGCCGCGGGGATCGAGATCGACCGCTACGAACTGGCGCTCGGCACGCCGCCGCACGCGCGCATCCTCGCCTCCTCCGAGCCCTTCACTGACAACTATCCGCTGGTGCAGGAGGAGATATATTTCATGACGCCGGGTCTGGGCGGCACGCAGCATCCATGGGTGCGTGCGGACCTCGTCTATTTCACCACGCCGCAGGGCGGTGCCGTCTTTTCCACCGGCTCGATTGCCTGGGGCAGCGCATTGCCGATCGGAGATTTCAACAATCCCGTGTCGCGTCTGACCAAGAACGTGCTCGATGGATTCATCCGCCCGGGCAAGCTGCCGGGAACCGATTACAGTCTTGGCGACGAATACGCGGTCTGACGCGACGCGAAGCGGTCCAGGGAATGCACCGCACGCGTCTGGCGGAACCATGTTGCCGGATTCGCCGCCGGCACGATTGTCGTCTCGGCGCAACCGGGTAAGGCGGCGGAGCAAAGAGCCGCAGCCGGCGCGCGGTTCGTCTGGAGCGGCTTGCGGCGGCTGATTCCGGTCAGTCTCGACCGTGTTCTGCGAAACACGCCGATACCTCAGCCACCGCCATGGCCTCTCGACGAGCATTTTGTCAATCCAGTGCCTGCGCCCGGCCATCGACAGCTGCGCGCCGGCGTCGCTGCATGACTCCCTGCGTGGCCACGAACTGCGGCACCGTCAGCGCGCCCAGATCGCCTCCGGAGCGGGCACCAAGTTCCGTCGCAATCCGGAACGGGACGGCTATCCGCTCGATCTCGTCACCGCGGGCATCGAGCACATGCTGACGGCGCCGATTTTGTTGCCGGGGCGGCACCCTCTGTCGATCTGGCCATGTCCGGTGTCGCGAAAACCGGCCTCACGTTGGAAGGGCCTGACGAATGCCCGGACGTAACCGCTACAGCACGTCCGCCAGGAAACGTTCGAACAGCGGAGCGAAGACCTCCGGTGCCTCCCAGAACGGCGCATGGCCGAGCCGCGGCAGAACGTGGACCTGTCCATCCCACAGGTTTGCGTAACGGATGCGCTGCAGATAGTCGTTGTTGACGAATGGTTCCTCGCCGCCGGAGATGATCGCGACCGGGCGATCATACGTCTCCACAACGTGCAGCTGATCGGCACCCCATCCGGCGCCGAACGCCGCAAACATCGTCTCGCGCGCACGTCCGTCGGTGCGCCGCACGGCATCGCGCAAAAAGGGCTCGAATGGTGCGTTGACGCCGCAGGTGGCGTGGGCATAGGCGTCGATCTCCGAGTCCGTCAAATCGCGCTTGCCGGCCAGCGCCATGTGTTCGGATGGGCGGAATCCCGTCGCAATCGCGTCGGGCGCGTTGGCGACCGGCGGCGTTCCGGTCGCGAGCAGCCCGGTCATGCCGGCGTGGCGCAGGAACATCTCGATGCCGATATGCCCGCCCAGGGACCAGCCCAGTACCGCGAACTGCCGGATCCCGAGCGTGTCCAGCACTTCCACGCCCAGATCGGCGTAGCCGGGCATGGTGTAGCTGCGCCACGGATTGCGTGCGTCGGAGGATTTGCCATGCCCCGGCAGATCGATGGCGATCAGCCGATAGCGCTGGCCGATCGCCCCCTCCATCTGGTTGCGGAATACCTCCTTGCACGAGGAGTTGCCGTGGATCAGCAGTACCGGCGGCCCCGAACCACTGCTCTCGCTCACCGCGATCGTCGCGTGGCTCGTTCGTAACACATAGCTCGCTCCAGGCATCGTCCGCGCTCCTTGGGTTGCGCCGCACCACAGGTCGCCCCGGCTCGACCTGAGATTATCACATGGTACATGCCGCGCCCGTAACCCCGTCCGGCGCGCCGGCGACGGCTGCCAATCATGCTGCAGCCGCCTGCGGCCAGAGTACGGCGACAGCCGCGAAGCCCTGCTCCACCGTGGCCAGGACGCGTTCGATATCGGCGGGCGCACGCGCGGCTGAGGAGCACGTCGTGTGCGGCGGCGCAGGTCGGCGCCTTGCCGCAGCCGCGCACTTCAGCATGCGCGGCGTCTCCCCGAAGTCGGCGCCGTCGTCGAACGGAATCGTCCAGATCTGCACCGGCCAACTCTGCCGGATGTGCAGCCCGTGACCGGCGACGAGCGCGGTCAATGCGTCGCGCAGCGCCTGCCCGCAGCATGTCACATGGCCAATCGCGTCGCCGCGCCGAAGCGGGTGTAATGTCGCGACCACCGCCACCATGGCGCCTGCGCTGCATCAGGACGAGTTCGTCGCGTACACCCGGGTGGCAGCGTCGCGGGACCGCCCGTGTCCAATGACCGCGACCACGGCACGCCCGTTGGCGATTGCCTTGCTGAGCGCCGAGAGGTTCCGGCGAGATCGAGACGAAAACCGGCGCGCACCGCGTCCAGCATCGGTGCGGCGCCGGCAGCATTGCGGCGCCGCCGCGGCTGGTGGGCGAATTGCTGCTGTCGGCAACTCCCGATCGCGCCGCAGGTCGTGGCGGAACGCCGCGACCGGGATGCCGGTGAGATCGCCGCCCGCCCGGTCGAGCACCGCATCGGCGCCGGCGACGTCGCTGTACTGGAACTGCGGGCTATCGGCGCGGTCCCCCGGCGCACCCGCCTGACGCTGGACAGGATTGTCATGACGATCCTACAGTCGGACATGCCCTGGAACGAGACGCCCCTGCTGCCCGGTCCCGTGCCGCTGTGGTTCCAGATCGCCGAGCGCCTGCGCGGCGCGATCGCCGCCGGCGAGTTCGGCCCCGGCGACCCGCTGCCGTCCGAGGCGGAGATCAACGCCGCCTTCCGCGTCAGCCGTACCACCGCGCGCGCCTCGCTCGACCGGCTGAAACAGGAGGGGCTGATCACGCGCCAGTCGGGGCGCGGCTCGATCGTGCTGCGGCGGCGGGTGGAGCAGCCGGTGAACCAGCTCGCCAGCTTCGCCGAGGACATGCACCGCCGCGGTCTCGAACCCTCCTACGCGACATTCACCGCCGCCTGGAGCGAGGCGGATGACGCGGCGGCGCAGGCGCTTGCCCTCGGCAACGTCCGCCGCGCCTTTCTGGTCCATCGCCTGCTGCTCGCCGATGACGAGCCGATGGGCCTGTCCCGCTCGTTTCTGTCGCCGCGCATGCTCGGCGAGCGTGTGCCGACCGCGGACGAGCTCGATCGCGGCTCGCTCTACGCCTGGCTGGCGCGGCATTGCGGCGCGCGGATCGTGACCGCGCGCGAGTTCATCGAGGCGGCCAATGCCGATGCGGCGATGGCGCGCCGGCTGCAGGTGCCGCCGGGCGCGCCGGTGCTGGTGGCGCGCCGCCTGTCGCGCGACGGCGAGGGCGATCCGCTGGAATATGCCGTCATGCACTATCGCGCCGATCGCTACCGCTTCGCGATCGACCTCGTCCGCCCCTCCGCCTGAGACAGATCGAGCCCGCGTCATGCGCAAGCCGCAAGTCCTGCCGCCGAAGCGCAACGCCCTGGAGGCGCTGTTCGCGGTCCGCAAGCCGGTGATCGGCGTGATCCATCTGCGGCCGCTGCCCGGGGCGCCGCGCTATGACGGCGAGCCGGTCGCCGAAATCTATGCCGCCGCGGTGCGCGATGCGCGGGTGCTTGCCGAGGGCGGGATCGACGGCATCATCATCGAGAACGCGAGCGACATGCCGTTCGCCCGTCCGGACGATATCGGCCCCGAGACGGTCGCGGCACTTACCGCCGCCTGTCTCGAGGTACGCGGTGCGGTCGCGACCCCGATCGGCATCACCTGCGTCGCCAACGGCGTGATTCCCGCCCTCGGCATCGCCAAGGCGGTCGGTGCGCGCTGGGTGCGGGCCAATCAGTGGGTGAACGCCTATGTCGCCAACGAGGGCATCCTGAACGGGCCGGCGCCCGCCGCAATGCGCTACCGCGCCCGCATCCGCGCGGGGGACGTCGCGATCTTCGCCGACGTGCACGTCAAGTTCGGCGCGCACGCGATCACCGCCGACCGCTCGATCGCCGAGCAGGCGACCGACGCGGAGTGGTTCGACGCCGACGTGCTGATCGCCTCCGGCACGCGCACCGGCTCACCCACCGAGCCCGGCGAAGTGGAGGCGGTCAAGGACGGCACCAACCTGCCTGTGATCGTGGGCTCGGGCCTGTCCGCCGAGCAGGTGCCGGCGCTGTTCCGCATCGCCGACGGCGCCATCATCGGGCAATGGCTGAAACAGGACGGGCGCTGGTGGAATCCGGTCGATCCGCGCCGAGTCGAGCGGTTGATGCAGGCGGTGGCACAGGTGCGGGACGCGGCATGACGCTGCTGACCGAACCGACCGAGGTTTTCGCCGCGGCGGATTCGACCGGACGCTGCGTCGTCGCCTTCCTGGCGCGACGCCAGCCCGCGCCGGCCTCCGTCTTCGGGCGAGCGGAACGCGACGCGATCGCCGCCGCGTTGCGGGCGCTGCAGCGCGAGGGTTGGCAGCTCTCCGTGCGCGCCATGTTCGATCCCGCGGGCGATCACGCGCCGGCCGCCTACGACACCGGCTTCGCCCATGAATTCGACATCGCCGGGGCGTTCGAGGCGCCGGGCCTCGCCGCGGCGCTCGCGGGCACGGTGCGGCTGGAACGTGCCGGCTGGTCGCGGCGCTTCGCGACCGAATGGCTGCTCGGCCCGCGCGAGTTCGCGACCGTCGGCGCCAGCGGCGCCGGCCATGACTGGGGCTTCCTGGCGCTGTGGGAATGGAACGATGCCTGGGCCGCGGCAAGCCCGGACGCGCGGCGCGCCTACGACGCGGAGTGCGACGTCGCCTTCGCCGGTGACGTCGCACTCGATATCGCGATCGCCGGCCGCCACCGGCTCGACTGGGCGAGTTCGTGGCATCATCTCGGCCTGTGGGAGGCGCCGTCGCTCGCCGCGATCGACGCCGCGATGCGCGGCCATGAGCAGGCGGCGGATTTCAAGTTCACCACCTCGCGGCACCTGATCGGCCGCCGCCGACCGCTCGCCGAGTTGCTGGCCGAGGGAGGCGTGGCATGAGCGCCTGCGTCTGGATCCACTACGCCCGCCCGCGGCCGCATTGGTACGGGCTCGACG